>NZ_JAPKFM010000004.1:0-336571 GCF_026262595.1 Gordonia aquimaris
AGTGCCGTCCTCGCGCGGGTGGGTCCACATCCGGCGGTCATCAAGGGCCTGCTGCCGACGTTCCCGCACCGCGTCGGGGTCATGACGGAACACAATCCGGTCTATCATGTCGCGGAAACGTGCCTTGCTCCAGGTCCCGTTCCGGGTCCGCAGCGTCTGTGCGATCGCCGCATCGACCAACGGCGCCGCTGACGAATCGTCGAGCAGGTCGGTCCGGCTGACCGCCTTCTGCGCGTGCCACGGCCCGATCACGCCGTCACGCAAACATTCCGACACCTCCGGCAGCCGGTCCCGCAACGCGACCGCATCATTGAGCAGTGTTTCCGCGGCGCCACGAGAAGTGCCGCGGAGTTTGGCGATACGTGCTGCGGCGTCGGCGAAGCCGTCCACCACGAAACCGTCGGTGTCGTCACGCGCAGCGACCAGCCGGTCGTAGAGTGCTGCCACCGAACGATATTCGGCGTAGGCGAGATAGGCGCGACCGCGGTCGAGCTCGGCCATCCCGAGCAGAATGTCGTTGGTGGGGTCTTCATCCGGGTAGGCCGCATCCACACCACCGAGAAAGTCACGCGGCAACTGCGGCCACGGCGACGGCGAGGACAACACGGACGACACGAGCGCACCCTTCACGGATCTGATCACAACCAACTGATGCAGGATCATTTCCGATATGCCACCCACCGTGATCAATCCGACCCCGAGACCGGATTCAGCGAGTTCGCGCCCACCCGTTTCGCATCAACTCATCCTGCACACACCAATCTAGAACACACCACCGACAAGAATGATCACCGCAGGTCAGAGTGTCTGTTTGCGAATCTCAGCGTTGCGCCCATTGGGCCAACGCGTCGACAGTGGTGACGTGGTCGACGCCCCGCAGGGCGGCGCCGTGCAGCGGCCCGTCATCGCCGTGGATTCCATCGACGACCGGTGACGGCAGGTGCTTGCGAAACGACATCAACCCGGCTCGGTAGGCCGCCTCGAAAGGTTCGGGGGCGGCCGCCCTCAGGGGGGTCGCGAGCCCGCCGAGGGTGACCATGTCGGGGTCGTGTATCGAGACAAGGCCGGCTATGCCGCGGCCGAGCGCGGCGGCCACGCGGTCGAATGCTCGCTGGTGGCGTTCGTCGGACGCCCCGGCCGAATGCTGCCGAAGAAGCTCATGGGCATAGTCAAAAGCATTGTCCGGCGGCGGTTCTCCCAGGTGCTCGGCCAATGCGCGCCCGTCGATGGTGAGATCCCAGCAGCCGTGCGCACCGCACGGACACTGCTTGGCCGGATCGCCGAAGGGTACGTGCCCGTACTCACCGGCGCCGCCATGTGCGCCGACAACCGGTACGCCGTCCACAACCAGGGCGCCACCCAAGCCCACTGCGATGATCAGGTGCAACGCCGTGCCGACACCGCGCGCCGACCCGGTGCGGGCCTCGGCCAGCCCGGCCAGGGTCGCATCGTTGGCCACCAGCATCGGGATGTCGCTGTCTGCCAACAGGTTCGCGGTCAATGGGGTGAGGTCGACGTCGGTCCAGCCCAGCGGCGTGAACTGGACCAGTCGGTCGTCGAGTACCGCACCGGCCACCGACACCGACACTGCCCGAACCCGTGACGGGTCGCGTTGAACGACGGCGCCGATCGCGTCTGCCATGTCGGCGAGCACCCGATCCGGCCCACCCCGTAACCGGCCCGCCGCGGCCTCGATCCGGGGTTCGCCACAGAGATCCGCAGTGGCCACCCGCCACCCGGTCGGGCTCAACTCCGCGATCACCACCAGCGGCCCAGCGGGATGTGGTTCGAGGATCGTCGTGGGGCGTCCGCGACCCTGCGCCGGCGCGGGTGATTCGTCGAGTAGGTCCAGGCGGCGCATCCGAGCCATCAGATCGGTGGCCGCCCCACTGCCGATGCCCAACTCCTGCGCCGCCACCGCGCGGGTGACGCCGGGGCGCGAACGCACCAGATCGATCAACCGTGCCGGTGTCGACCAACGCGCGGCGCCCGGGCCGGGAGACGGGAGTGACACCCGGACATTGTGGCATTTACATTAAACTCGAACACCGATTATATTCGTGAGATGCTCACGACCCCGACCGCTGCGCCCGACACCCGCCAGGACGTTCGGCAACGCATGCCTGCGCTGGCAGCACTCGCGGTGGCCGGGTTCCTCGCGGTGACCACCGAGATGCTGCCCGTGGGCCTGCTCCCGGCGATCGGCGGCGCGTTCGGGGTCGACGACGCCGTCACCGGCCTGCTCGTGACGGTGTTCGCGGTGATGGTCGCCGTGTTCGCGGTTCCGCTGACCGTGGCGACGCGCCGATATCCCCGCAAGCCGCTGATCCTCATCACGGTGGCGGGCTACCTGATCAGCAACCTGCTCAGCGCGTTCGCGCCCAGTTTTGCAGTGGTGGCCGCGGGCCGGGTCGTCGGCGGCGTGGCGCACGCGCTCTTCTTCTCGGTGTGCATCGGCTATGTCCCGCGATTGGTCGAACGTGGACAGGTGGGCCGAGGGCTGGCACTCGTCGCCGGTGGCACCACCGCGGGATTCGTACTGGGTGTGCCGTTGTCGACGGCACTGGGCGCCGCGATTGGTTGGCGGGGATCGTTCGCGGTGCTCGCGGTGCTCGCGGCCGGTGTCCTGGTCGCGATCCTGCGGTTCCTACCGGCGGTGTCCGGCACACCCGCCGGCCGCCGCATCCAAACCTCCGGCGCCCGCTCGGCGCTCGGTGTGGTGGTCACCTCCAACACGCTTACGTTCATCGGCCAGTACACGGTGTACACCTACATCAGCGTGATCCTGCTGACCGGCGGCGCCGGCGAATCCTGGATCGGCCCGCTGCTGCTGGTGTGCGGAGTGTGCGGCCTGGCCGGTCTCGCCTGCGTCGGGCGCACCATCGACCGGCACCCGCGCACGACGGTGCTGACCGTGCTGGCGCTGTTGGCCGCCACCATCCTCGCGGTCGGCCTCACCCACGCGTGGTTCGTCGGTCTCGTCGTGGCGATCGCCCTGTGGAACGGGTTGTTCGGCGGCGTTCCGTCGATGTATCAGACGGCTGCGGTGCGCGTGTTCCATGAGGCGCCCGAGGTGGCGGGTGCATGGATCAACGGCACCTCCAATCTCGGCATCGCGCTCGGGGCCGTGCTCGGCGGACTGTTCCTCGGGTCGTCGCCGGCCATCCTGGCGTTGAGCGTGACGGCAGCCGCGCTGGTGGTCGCGGGGCTCACGGTTGCGGTGATGGGGAAGCGGGGTTTCGCGCCCTGAGGAGCGGAGCGCCGACACGTCTCACCCGACGATGAGCGGCCAGAGTCCGTCGGCGCCCGCGTCGACGGCGGCGTCGGTGATCCGCTGCTCCCAAGCGTGCACCGAGCCGAACTCCGAACACCACGCCAACGCGGGCAGCGTGAATTCATGCAGGCCGTGTTCCTGTGTTGTCCCGAGGGCCCCGTGAACCTGATGAGCGTTGCGCACCACCGTCGATGTGGCTCGCCCCGCACATGACCGGGCCACCGCGATCAGGAACGCCAGGTTCGGCGCCGACCACTCGCTGTGTACCGCCGCGGCCAGCGCGGCCTCGGTCGCCGCGCGCGCGAGCGCGGCTTCGGCCGCGGCGTCGGCGACCAGCGCCGCCACCGCCTGGAATCGCGCCAGCGGTCGGCCGAACTGTTCCCGGGCAGAGGCATGGGAAACACTCAGGGTGACAGCCCCATCGAGAGCCCCGCAAGATTGCACCGCGCGGGCCAGTGCGCCGCGCAGACCGAACCGGTCGATCACGCCCGGCGGGACGTCGACGCCGGTGAGACGATCAACGGCAACTGCGACGACGTCACGCGGCTCGCCCGCCATGTTGACGCCGGCGGTCACATCGACATCGGCGATGTCGACGTCGGCGACCTGATGGCCACCCGCGTGCGGCCAGGCAACGACGAGTTTCTCGGCGCCGGACGCCCAACCGACTCCCCGCGCGATGCCGTGTTCGTCGGTGACACACGCGGATCGTCGCGCGTCGTCTACCGGCAGGGCGGCCTCGTCCAGGAGCCAGCCGGCCAGCAGATCATGCTCGACGACGGGTGTCGGTACGCCGAACCGGGCTGCGGCATCCAGCAATTCGGCGGCGGCGAACCAGGTGGCACCGCTACCTCCGCTGGCCTCGGAACCGGTCAATCGGGCCAGTCCGACCTCGTCGAGCTGCTCCCAGAGTGCCAAGTCCCAGGTCGGCACCGTGGTGCGGTCCGGTGCTGTGGACCGCTTCCTGCGGTGCTCGACGAACACCGCCGACATCAGTTCGGCGAGTTCTTGATCCACCTCGATCATTACCGCAGCCCCAGACCGCGGGCGATGACGCCGCGCAAAACCTCGTTGGTGCCGCCGCGCAAGGTGAAACCCGGACGCTGCACCAAAGCGGTCCGGGTCAGACGGGTGTGCTCGGCCAGGGCTGGGTCGAGCCCGTCGCTCAGCGTGTCGACGAACGCGGCGATGTTGCCCTCGGTGCTGGTGCCCAACACCTTCACCACTGCGGCTGCGGTGTCGGCAGACTCGTGGCGCGCCAACGCACCGGCGACCGCGGTGGACATCTGATGCAACCCGGCGAGCCGGGCCACGTAGCGTCCCAGGTCCGGATGGTGCGGAATCATGTGCGCCCGCGTCTGTTCTGCGGTCTCGGCGAGCAGCGGCAGGGTGGACAGGAACCGCTCGGGGCCACTGCGTTCGAAGGCGAGTTCGGAGGTGACCTGGGTCCACCCGTCGCCGATGGTGCAGAAGACCATCTCGTCTGGGACGAAGACGTTGTCCAGGATCACCTCGTTGAAATGGTGCCTTCCGTCCATCGACCGAATCGGGCGGACATCGACCCCGGTGCTGTCGAGGTCGATGATGAACTGGCTCAGCCCGGCATGGCGGTGCGCGGTGTCCAGGGCCTGTGACCGGGCCAGACAGATGAACACCTCGGCCCGGTGGGCGCCGGAGGTCCACACTTTGGTTCCCGACAGCGACCACCCTCCGTCGACACGTGTAGCGCGGGTGCGCACGCTGGCCAGGTCGGAGCCGGAATCGGGTTCGCTCATGCCGATCGCGAAAAAGCAGGTGCCGTCGGCGATCCGCGGAAGGTACCGCTGTTTCTGTTGTTCCGTGCCGTAATTCAGCAGCGACGGGACGACCTGCCGGTCTGCGATCCAGTGGGCGGCCACCGGGGCGCCTGCGGCGAGCAACTCTTCGGTGACCACGAACCGTTCGACATGCCCGCGCCCGCGGCCACCGTATTCGACCGGCACCGTCATACCCAGCCAGCCGCGTTGCGCCAGCGCTTGGGTGAAGTCCTCGTCCCACCCGGTCAGCCAGGTGTCGACCTCACGCCCGATGTGTCCGGCAGCGCGCTGCTCGGCGACGAAGGCGCGGACCTCGCTGCGTAGGGGCTCGAACTGTGCGGGATCGTCGGTGATCGGCGGGACCAGTCGGAGATCGGGCATGACCTGCACCATAACCCGTCGGGGAGTGCGAGTGCGGTGGTCTCATGGAGACCGACGGCGTGGAGAGGTGGACGATGAACGGGCGGACGATCGCGACGGCAGCACTGAGGCAGTTCACCAAGGCGCGCGTGGCGTATCTGCGGTTACGCGGTCAGACGCCCGACAGCGTCGCCGAAAAACGCGTGGCGAGCGGGACGTCGTGGGACGAGTTCTGCGACACGCTCAAAGCAGCCGGGGCGGCAATCGTCTTCCCTGGCACGCCGACCGACCCCGTCACGCAGGCCGAGGGCTATCGATACCTCAGCCGGCTCACCCGGGCCGGCCTCGAGGCCTTCGTCGAGTACGCCGATCCCACCGCGCCGGTATTGCGTCGGATGATTCACGAGACCGCCAAGATGGGATCGGACAATCCCGACAACCACTATCTCAACGCCACCATCGACGGATCGCTGGAGTACCGCATCACCGGAACCCGCGGCACCGTCGACTATCTGGGATTCGGCACCCAGGAAGGCAATTACGGTGAGGGCGGCCAAATGCCGACCACCGGATACGTCGAGGCCACCGAGCTCGCCATCGACGACGACGGTCGATTCGAACTCATCCTGTCGGCCACCGAACACCCGGGCAACTGGTTGCCGATGACTCCGCAGACCGGATTGCTGATCGTGCGACAGACCTTTGCCGACCGGACCGCCGAGGTTCCCGCCGAACTGCACATCGAACTCCTCGATGGTGCGACTCCACCGACGCCGCTGACCGCCGCCCAACTCGACGCGGGGCTCGGCAAGGCGAGCCTGCTCGTGGCCGGGGCGTCGATGCTGTTCGCGAAGTGGGCGCGTGACTTCGCCCAACATACCAACGAATTGCCGATGTTCGATCCCGAACGGTCCACGAAGGCCGGTGGCGACCCGAACATCATCTACTACCACAGTTATTGGCGGCTCGGCCCCGACGAAGCGCTCGTCATCGACGCTGAGATCCCCGTCTGCGACGGCTGGAACTTCCAGCTCGACAATCACTGGCTGGAGTCACTGGACTACCGCTACCACCAGATCCACGTCAACAAGCACACCGCGATCTACCGCGATGACGGCAGTGTGCGGATCGTCGTCGCCCACCGAGACCCGGGGCTGCCCAATTGGATCGACACCGCCGGCCACGAGTGTGGCGCGATGACGTTTCGCTGGATAAAAGCAGACACCCATCCGCAGCCGCGGACTCGTGTGGTGACGCTGTCGGCCCTGGCGCAACTGTACTGATCCCGTGTCGAGCACTTTCGAGCCGTTTCGTCGGCGTCCGGTCCGCGCGGTCAACCGCATCGGCGAGATGCTGCAGGCGCGTGACGTCTCGGTGGTCGACCTGTCGGCGGACACCTTGCGACGACGCGCACAACGGGCCACCGGCCTGCCCTGGGATGCCGATCCGCAAGCAGACGAGGCCCTCGATGTGTTGTGTTCCTCGATCATCGATGAAGCCCGGCTGAGTCTGTTCGGCGCGTTGGTGATCCGGGCGCGACTGCACGGCATCCTCACCACCCGGTTGCGGGTGGGCGACCGGCTGCGGCGGGACCCGACGATCGTGGCGACGCCCATCACGCCGCCGATCGTCATCGCCGGGCTGCAACGAAGCGGAACCACCATGCTGCACCGGCTCATCGCCGCCGACCCGGACATGCGTGCGGTCGGATCGTGGGAGGTCGTCCATCTGCTACCACGCAGGCGGGAGAAGTCCGGTCGGCCGAGGATGCGCGTGGCGCAGACAAGGGTCGCCGAATGGTCGCTGCGCTATCTGAATCCGCAGTTCTTCGCCATCCACGCGGTGGAGGCGGACGGTCCCGAGGAAGATGTTCTGCTGCAGGAGTATTCACTTCTGTCACAGGTGCCGGAGGCGATGCTGCACGTGCCGTCCTACGCCGCGTGGCTGCAGCGGCAGGACGTGCACGCGTCCTATCGATACCTCAGAACTCTGCTGCAGATCCTGCACGCCCAGAACCCGCGACCGCGCTGGGTGCTCAAGACGCCGGCTCATCTCGAACATCTCGACACCCTGCTCGATGTGTTTCCGGGTGCGGTGATCGTGCAGACCCACCGCGATCCGCTGCGGACCACCGCGTCGTTCTCCAGCATGCTCGCCCACGGACACTCCATGTTCAGCGACCATGTGGACGCCGCAGGTGTCGCGCGACATTGGTTGGCGCGCAATGCGGCGATGGTCGAACGCGCCCTCGAAGTGCGCCGGCAACGCCCCGAGGTGTTCGTCGACGTCTTCTACGACGACCTCGTCGACGATCCGATGGTGCAGGTCGCGCGGATCTACACCGCGGCGGGCGTCGACCTCACCGACGGCACGCGGGCACAGATGGAGCGTCACCGGGCCGGCCATACCCAGCACGCCCACGGCGTCCACACCTACGCGCTCGCCGATTTCGGTCTCGCCGAGGATGAGGTGAACGCCGCATACGCGCGTTATCGCACCGCGTTCGACCTGTGACGCTCGTTCAGGAGATCGGGCAGGGGATGCCGGTCAGCGTTTCGGCCTTGGCCCACAGTCGGGCGGCGGACTCGAAATCGCATGCAGCGGTAGATCGTCCGAACAGCACGGGCTCGCCGCGCAGGGCCCATATGCCGTCCACGCCGACGTAGCTGCCCGGTGCGATCGGATGGGTGAGACAGTACAGGGTGGTCTGTGCGCCGGCATCGACATTGTTGGCGAACCGAGCGGCGGCGCCCTGCACCACCTTGTGTGCCATACCGAGGTGCGGTTTGTTGGAGATGTTCGAGGCCACCCAGCCCGGCGTGGTCAGCATCGCGCTCACCGGTGAGCCACTTGTCCGGAGCCTCCGGTCGAGTTCCAGGCCCCACAGCATCACCGCCAACTTGGACCGTGCGTAGGCACGCGGCGGGCTCCACCGCGACCGGGTGAGGTCGAGGTCATCGGGATCGATGGACTTCGCGCCGCGATGAGCGTCGGAGGCCACCGACACGATCCGCCGCTCGATGCCTGGCAGTAACAGATTGGTCAATGCGAACGGGCCGAGGAAGTTGGTACCGATACCCAATTCGAAGCCGTCGGTGGTGCGGCGATGCTGGTGCGGGAACACTCCGGCATTGTTGATCAGGTAGTCGATCGGACCATCGAGAGTGTCGGCGAACGCCCGTACCGACGACAGGTCGGCGAGATCGAGCGGCAGCACCTCGCAGTCGCCGCCGAACTGGTCGGCGCGCTGCATGCCGAGGTCGGTGTCGCGCACTGCCAACACCACGCGCAGCCCTGCCTGTGCGAGTGCCCGCGCGGTGGCCATCCCCAGTCCGTTGGTGGCGCCGGTGACGACCACACGTCGTCCGGCGAGAGCCGTGAGTCGGTCATTCATGCCACGAGCGTAGCGCTGACAGTTCTGGCCGCACTTGCAAGTTCTGGCCGCAGTTCCGGCCCCAAGCCGGACTCCGAAACTGCGGCCAGACCGATCAACTGTGCTTGCCCATGTAGGCGAGCATCGTGTCGTGTTGGTAGCGCGACACTTCCGCGGCGTTCTCGTTCTCGGCGAACACCGATGACACCATCACCGTATCGTCGCGATCGTAGAAGCCGAGACGCCCCAAACCGCCGAAGAACTCGTCCCAGTCGACGTCACCGTCGCCGATCTTGAGGTGCTGATGCACGCGCACGGCGTTGCCGGGCGGATTGGTGATGTAGCGCAAGCCGTGTGACCGGTGGTGGTCCATCGAGTCGGCGACGTGCACCAGGCGGAGCTTGTCGCCGGCGGCGGTCATGATCTCGGACATGTTGCCGCCCATGTGGAAAGTGTGGCAGGCGACGTACACCATGCCGAGGTTCGGTGAGTTCACCCCGCGGATGATGCGGACCGCCTCCAGTCCGTCCTCGACGAAGTCGTCGGGGTGCGGGTCGATGCGGACGTCGATGCCCTCGCGTTCGATGATCGGCATCAACTCTTCCATCGAGCGGAAGAACGCGCGCTCGGATTCCTCGGCACGTTCCGGACGGCCGGAGAACTCGGTGTTCATCACGTTCACCCCGAGGTCGACGGTGATCTGGATGGCGCGTTTCCAGTTGCGCACGGCGGCTTCCCGGGCGTCCTCGTCGGGTCCCGACCAGCGCAGCACCGGCAGCACCGAGGCGACACCCACCCCCGCATCCGCACAGGCCTTGCGGAACTTCGCGACGAGATCGTCGTCGGCGCGCGGGTGGTTGAAGAACGGGATGAAGTCACGGTGCGGGGTCAACTGCAGATACTCGTAGCCGAGCTCGGCGACCAGTGCCGGGAACTCCAACAATTCGTGGCTGTGGTGAAACGGAGTCGGGTCGAGGGCGAGTTTCATCAGCGGGTTCCTTGACTGTTCGGCGGCGTGTCAGCGGGCGGTGCCGACGGAATTGGCCGATTCCAGACTCTCGGCGGCCACCTGTAGGCCTTCCAGCGCACCGAATTCGACATCTTCGTGTTCGATGTTGACCCACATGTCGGGATCGACCTTCTCCAGCGCTTGCAGGAAACGGGCCCAGAAGTCGACGTCGTGCCCGCGGCCGACGGCGACGAAATCCCACGCCGAGTCCTCCGGCCACTTGTTCACCACGTGCTTGCCACCGAGACCGGTCGGATTCTGCGACATCGGGATACGGGTGAACCGCTCGTCCAGCACACCGTAGATCTCGCAGTTCTTGTTGATCCGGGTGTCCTTGGCGGCGGCGTGGAACACCAGCGGCCCCAGCCACTCGATGGCGGCGACGGGGTCGATGCCCTGCCAGAACAGATGTGACGGGTCCATCTCGGCGCCGACATTGGTGGCGCCGACCTTGTCCACGAGACGCTTGAGCGTCGGCGGGTTGAACACCAGGTTCTGCGGATGCATTTCGATGGCGACCTTGACGCCGTGTTCGCGGGCCAGGGCGTCGATCTCTTTCCAGAACGGCACGGCCACCTCATCCCACTGGTAGTCCAGCGAATCAAGATAGCCCGAATCCCAGGTGTTGACGTGCCAGGCCGGCCACTGCCCGCCCGGATGGGCCTGTGGCAGACCGGACATGGTGACCACCCGGTCCACGCCCAGCAATCCCGCGACACGGATGGCCTTGCGCAGGTCTTCGGCGTCCTCGGGGCCGACCTCGGGGTCGGGGTGCAGCGGGTTGCCGTTGCAGTTGAGTCCGGCGATCGACACGCCGGTGCCGTCGAAGGTGGCCAGATACTCCTGCGGGGAGACCGCGCCGGACAGCAGATCGTCGACCGGCAGGTGCGGGGTCGGCAGGAATCCGCCAGCATTGATCTCCGCGCCCGTCAGACCGAGGGAGCCGATGGTCTCCAGGGCCTCACGCAGGGGCTTGTCGTGCAAGATCGCGGTGTAGACGCCGAGTTTCATTGTTCAAGAACCTTTCGAAAAGTGTGTGAAGCGAGTGGATTTCAGGAGACCTTGACGGTGGCGCCACCACCGAGGGCCGATTCGGTGATCGCCGCGACGGTGCGCATGCTGTGCACGCCGGTGGCGAAGTCGGGGACCGGGGCGAGGCCGCCGTCGATTCCGGCGACCTGGTCGAGGAAGGCGCGTGCCTGATAGGCGAAGAACTCGGCCTTGCCGTGTCCGACGCCGCCGGCGTCCATCGGCAGACCGCCACGGATGTAGGGGTGATCAGGGCCGATGATCACGCGACGCGGACCGGAGAGCTCGGGGCGGTCGCCGACCACGGAGATCTCGTACTCGCTCGCCCGGAACAGCTGCCATGACGCCGAGCCCTGCGAGCCGAAGAGCTCGAAACCGAGACCGTCGGGCAACGCGTGGGCGACGCGGGATGCGGAGAAGGTGCCCACGGCGCCGTTGGCGAAGGTGGCGGTGAAGGTGGCGACGTCCTCGTTCTCCACCGGTGCCATCTCGCCGGTGACCTCGGCTTTGGTGTGGCCGTAGGTGGTGCCGACCGGGACCGGACGCTCGGTGATCAGCGTGTGGAACGTGGCGCCGCTGACCTCGGTGATCGGTCCGCACACGAACTCCGAGAGATCGATCAGGTGGCTGCCGACGTCAGCCAGCGCCCCGGTGCCGGGTCCGCCGCGATGGCGCCAGGTGATCGGCGACGACGGGTCGAGGCCGTAGTCGCACCAGTAGTGGCCGTTGAAATGAACCAACTCGCCGACGGTACCGGCGGCCAGTTCACGACGGATCTGCTCCACGGCGGGCGAGCGACGGTAGGTGTAACCGACCACGGCCAGGCTGTCGGCGCGCTCGGCCGCGAGCAGCATCGCCTCGGCATCGGCAGCCGAGCCGGCCAGGGGCTTCTCGCACAGAACGTGTTTGCCGGCGGCCAGCAGGCCCTCGACCATCTCACGGTGCAAGTGATTGGCGACGACGACGCTGACCACGTCGATGTCCGACGCCTCGGCGATGGCCTGCCAGTCGTATTCGGCGCGTTCGTAGCCGTAGCGCTTGGCGGTGTCGTCGGCGACGGCCTTGTTGGCGTCGGCGATGGCCACCAACCGCACGTCGGGGCGGTGGGTGCCGAACAGGGTGCTCGCCATCCGGTAGCCCGCGGCGTGCGCGCGGCCTGCCATACCGCCGCCGATGACGGCGACGCCGATCGTTCTGTCAGTCACTGGCCAGCTCCTTCGTGCTGATTCCGGCTCCCTCGCCGGGTGGTCGAAGTCTCAACTTGTCCGGTCTACTAAACCGGTCTAGTTCCGCTACTATGAGCCCAGTCACAGGGGTGTGTCAAGCCCCCGGGTCTGAAGCAATCGGATGGGAGTGTGCAGAGGTGGCGAACGGGTCGAGCCGACCGACGATGCAGGACGTCGCGGATCGTGTCGGTGTCTCCAAAGCGACCGTGTCGCTGGTCTTCCGGAAGGCGCCAGGGGTCGGCGACAAAACGCGCGAGGACGTGCTGGCTGCGGCCGACGCCCTCGGCTACCGGATGAACCGTGCGGCCGCGCTGATGACTGCTCGCCGGTCCCATCTGCTCGGTGTGGTGGTGCAGATTCGCAACAGTTTTCACGCCGAGATCGTCGAGAGTATCGTGTCCGCGGCGGATCTGGTCGGATACGAGACCGTGCTGGGGGCGGTCACGCCCACCCACGACGAGCGCCGGGTCATCGAGACGCTGATCGACTTTCGCTGTGAGGGAATGCTTCTCATCGGTCCGGAGCTGGAGACCAAAGACATCGTCGGACTGGGTGAACAGCTGCCGACTGTGGTGGTCGGTCGACGGATGAGCTCGGCGTCGATCGACGTGGTGCGCGCCAACGACGGTCGCGGCATCGGTGCGGTCGTCGATCACCTGGTCGGTCTCGGTCACCGCCCGATCGCGCATGTGGCGGCGGGGCCCGGTGTGATCGCGAGCGATCGGCGAACCGGCTTTCTGCGCGCCATGCAACGGCATCAGCTTGATCCCCGTGGCGCCGTAATCGACGCCGGCGGCTACACCGAGGACGCGGGGATGGCGGCCGCTCGTGACATGGTCGGCGCTGCGATGCCCACCGCGATCGTCTGTGCCAATGACCGGCTCGCCGTCGGGGTGCTCGATGTGGTGCGACGCGCCGGCTACGACGTACCGGGGGAGGTGTCGATCACCGGATACGACGACTCTGCCCTGGCGAGGCTCGCGAATGTGGACTTGACCACGGTGAGTCAGCAGCCTGGCGCGCAAGCCGAGCAGGCCGTCGCGGCCGTGGTCGAGCGCCTCGACGGCCGGCGCGCCCGCCGCGCGTCGTCAGTGCTCGTACCCAAGCTCGTCGTGCGGTCGACCAGTGGCCCGGCACGTTTGTCCGAACTCGGCGTGCCATGACGTTTACCGGCTCGTTCACGTCGCGCCGGCAGCCCTCTCCGGCAGACCCGAGCTTGGATCGACGGTCTCATCGTCGACGTCTGCTGCATTACGGGAATCGACCATCCGCTGCTGATCGGCGCTGAGCGTGTTCAGCGCGACCTCCTTGATGAACAGGATGGCGATGAGACTCAGGCCCGCCATCACCGCGGCAACCAAGAAGATGCGTGCGGTGCCGTCGCCGTAGGCGCCGCGGACGATATCGGCGATCGGTGTGGGCAACTCGTTGAGGTTGGCGAGCCCGGCCGTGGCACCATCTGACTGGCCGGCGCCGACCCCCAGCGCCGACAACCCTCGGGCGATCAGATCGGTGACGTGATTCGACAACACAGCGCCCAGCACGGACACACCGGCGGCGCCGCCGAGGGAGCGGAAGAACGCGACGGTTGACGTGGCCGAGCCGAGATCGTCGGGCCGCACATTGTTCTGCACGGCAAGGACCAGATTCTGCATGGTCATGCCCATGCCGACGCCGAGGATGAACAGGAACCCACCCAGCAGCACCATGTTGGTGTGGGCGTCGATCGTCGACAACAGGCCGAAGCCCAGCGTCATCATCGCCGCGCCGACCACGAGGTAGATCTTCCATCGCCCGTAGCGGGTGATCAGCGAGCCGGACACCGATGCGGACACCATCGACCCGATGACCATCGGCAAGGTCAGCAGGCCGGCAGCGGTGGGCGAATAGCCACGCGCGATCTGGAAATACTGACCGAGGAATACCGCCCCACCGAACAGGGCGACGCCGACGGCGACGCTGGCCACGGTGGCCAGGGTGATGGTGCGGTCGCGGAACAGGTAGAGCGGGATGATCGGATCGGCGACCCTGGTCTCGGTCCACACCGCGACGGCCAGGAGGATTACGCCGAGCGCCACCAGGCCATACGAGAAGCCAGATGCCCAGTCGAAGCTTTTGCCGGCCAGTGTCACCCAGATCAGCAGGGTGCTGACCCCGGCGGCGATCAGTGCGGCGCCCACGTAGTCGATGCGGACGTCTTTGCGGACGTGGGGCAAATCGAGGGTGCGCTGGATGACGAACAGCGCGATCACCGCGAGAGGGACGCAGACGTAGAAGGTCCACCGCCAGCCGAGCCAGCTGGTGTCGACGATGACGCCGCCGATCAGCGGTCCGGCAACGGTCGCGACCGACATGACCGCGGCGATGGGCCCCTGGTAGCGACCGCGTTCACGCGGGCTGAACATCGACGCGATGACGATCACCACCAGTGCCTGCAGGCCACCGAGGCCCAGGCCCTGGATGACGCGGAAACCGATCGGCATGCCGACCGATTGAGAAAGTCCGGCCAGGATCGAGCCGAGGGTGAACAGCACCAGTGAGAGCTGCACGAGCAGCTTCTTGTTCACCAGATCCGACATCTTGCCCCAGATGGGGGTGGTGGCCGTGGACGCCAGCAGCGTCGCCGTGACCACCCAGGTGTACTGGTCTTGCGTGCCGTGCAGGTCGGTGATGATGACGGGTAGCGCATTGGACACGATCGTCGAGGACAGGAAGGCCACGAACATCCCGAGCAGCAGGCCGATCAGTGCGAGATGCGGGCGAGAGTGCGCCGGAGTGCGGCGCGCAGCGAATAGTTGAGTACCGCAACTATCTAGCTGGTACTTGCAACCTTCAACTATCTGGGGTTATTCCTCGGGGTCGGAGGAGACGTCAGCGGTGTCGACGGCGAGGCGATGTAGCAGGTCAGCGAGTTGACGGACATCGTCCGGGTTCCAACGGGACAGACGCTCACGCCAAACCGCGGTCGCGGTGGTGGCCACCTCGTCGAGCCGTGAGCGCCCCTCGTCGGTCAACGCGACCAGGCGAGCGCGAGCGTCGTCCGGGTCGGGATGGCGCTCGACCAGACGTAGCCGAACCACCGAGTCGATCTGCCGGGTCAGGGTCGATTTCTCCAACCCGAGGTCGGAGAGCAGGTCCGACATCCGGATCGCGTCGTGGCGGGACAGCAGCACCAGCAACGGGTAGCAGGTCGGGTCGAGTCGAGGATGGATTGCACGGGCACGTGCGCGCATCTGGATGCGGCCGCGGCGCCAGATGTCGGCGAACTCGGCTTCCAGGTCGGTGATCGGATCCGATCCCATCGGCGCCGTGGTCCTTCCCCGCGAATTGTGATCGGTGTTGTCGTCGAACCCCGACCGATCACACACTACCGACCCCGCGTCTGGGCGCCGACCGCAGCGCAATGGCACACGGAATGGAACACGACGCAGCGATACCGCGTTGGACCTCGGTGGTCGGTCGAGAGGCGCCGACCGGAGAGGACCATCGCCACCATGACCGTCGCCGTCGACATCTGGACCGACATCAACTGTCCGTTCTGCTACCTCGGAAAGCGTCGCTTCGAGTTGGCCCTGGCCGAATTCGCTCATCGCGACGAGATCACCGTGGTGCACCGGTCCTTCGAACTCGATCCGACGATCCCCGCCGGCACCAGCGGAACCGTCGAAGAACACATCGCGCACAGGTACGGCATCCCGGTGGAGCAGGCGCAGGCAAACGAACGCGGCATCGCAGCCCAGGCCGCCGAGATCGATCTGCCCTACCAGGCCGGCGGCCGGGACTACGGCAACAGTTTCGACATGCATCGCCTGCTACATCTCGCTGCCGCGCACGGCAAACAGGATGTCATGCTCGATGGCCTGTATGCGGGCAACTTCGCCGACCCGACCCCCGTCTTCGGCGACCGGGAGCGGCTCGTCGCGATCGCGGTGTCCGCGGGCCTCGACGAGTCGGAGGTGCGGTCCACGCTCGATGACCCGGAGGCCTACGCCGACGATGTCCGCCGCGACGAGCAGCAGGCCCGCGAACTCGGGGTCACCGGTGTGCCGTTCTTCGTATTCGGCGGAAAGTATGCGGTGTCCGGCGCCCAGCCGACCGAAACCTTTGCGCGCGCACTGCAACTGGCATGGGAGGAGCGGCCCGTCACGATCGTCGGTGATCAAGACGCCGCCGCATGCGGTCCGGACGGTTGCGCCGTACCCAGCCCAAGCTGAGACCGCGGGCCACTGACAGCACGGCCGGGGCCCGGGCGATGATTCCGGCAAGTACGACAAATGCCGCGACACGTGCGGAAATGGGCGTCGACGAATCCCTGCGGATCGAACATGGCGCTCCTAGAGTTAGCTCCAGTCCGCAGACTCGCCGAGAGCCCATCTCGCGCGAGTCACCAGCCGAGCACGGTCGGGTAAGGGGTCGCTGTCATGTCCACGCCAGGCTCCACTGTGAAGGGTTCGTCGGCGAGCCTGCGTGAACTCACCATCAGGGGCATCATTCTCGGTGGTCTGATCACCCTGGTGTTCACCGCCGCGAACGTCTATCTGGGCCTCAAGGTGGGCCTGACCTTCGCCACCGCGATTCCCGCCGCGGTCATCTCGATGAGCATCCTGCGGTACTTCGCCGATCACTCCGTCGTCGAGAACAACATCGTGCAGACGATCGCGTCGGCGGCCGGAACTCTCTCGGCGATCATCTTCGTGCTGCCGGGCTTGATCATGATCGGGTGGTGGACCGGGTTCCCGTACTGGACGACGGTCGCGGTGTGTCTGATCGGCGGCATCCTCGGCGTGATGTACTCGATCCCGTTGCGCCGCGCGCTCGTCACGGGATCTGATCTGCCCTATCCGGAGGGTGCGGCCGCCGCCGAGGTCCTCAAGGTCGGTGACACCGCGCAGGGTGCCGAGGAGAACCGCCGCGGCCTGCGTGTGATCGTGGTGGGCGGCGTTGTGTCTGCGGTCTTCTCGATCCTCACCCAGACCAAGCTCATCGCCGGGACCATCTCGGGGTATGTGCGGATCGGTCAGGGTGGCACCACATTCGGTGCGGGTCTGCTGTTCTCGTTGATCGGTGTCGGACATCTGGTCGGCATCACCGTCGGTATCTCGATGCTGATCGGACTGTTCATCTCCTACGGTGTGCTGCTGCCGATCCGGACGTGGGGCGATCTTCCCCCGTCCGGCTCGATCGCCGACGTCGTGGACAACGTCTTCACCAACGATGTGCGGTTCATCGGGGCCGGAGCGATCGCGATCGCGGCGATCTGGACGCTGCTCAAGATCATCGGGCCGATCGTGCGCGGTATCAAGGATGCGTTGGTCTCCACCCGCGCCCGTCGCGCCGGTTCGACGGTGGACCTCACCGAGCAGGACATCCCGATCACCATCGTCTCCGGTGTCGTGTTGGCGTCGTTGATCCCGATCGGTTTCATGCTGTGGGACTTCGCGGCCAACACCGTGTTACACGGCAGCGCGGCCGGGATCATCACCGCGAGCATCATCTTCGTGTTCCTCATCGGCTTGATCGTGGCATCGGTCTGCGGATACATGGCCGGTCTGATCGGGTCGTCGAACAGCCCGATCTCGGGTGTCGGGATCGTGGTGGTGCTCGTTGCGGCCGTCGTCATCAAGATCACCTTCGGTAGCGCGAATGACGAACAGTCCGCGGCGCTGGTCGCCTACACATTGTTCACCGCCGCCATAGTGTTCGGCGTGGCCACCATTTCCAACGACAACCTGCAAGATCTCAAGACCGGTCAGCTGGTCGGTGCGACACCGTGGAAACAGCAGGTGGCGTTGGTGATCGGCGTCATCTTCGGCTCCGTGGTGATCCCGCCGGTGCTGCAGCTGATGCAGACCGCGTTCGGGTTCGTCGGTGCGCCGGGAGCCGGCGAGGACGCGTTGCCCGCGCCGCAGGCCGGATTGATCTCGTCACTGGCCGAGGGGGTGTTCGGCGGCGACCTCGACTGGGCGTTGATCGGGGTGGGCGTCCTCATCGGCGCGGTGGTGATCATTGTCGACGAGGTGTTGACCCGCACCGGAAGCAGATTCAGCGTTCCGCCACTGGCGGTGGGCATGGGCATGTACCTGCCGATGTCGGTGACGCTGATCATCCCGATCGGCGCATTCATCGGGCGCGCCTACAACAAGTGGGCCGAGGGGACCGGCAGCAACGTCGAGCGCAAGAAGCGCATGGGCGTGTTACTCGCTACGGGCCTCATCGTCGGCGAGAGTCTGTGGAATGTGGTGTTCGCGGCCATCGTCGCGTCCACCGGCGATGACACCATTCTGGCGTTGCCGTTCATCGGCGACGGATGGGAGACCGGCTCGGAGATCCTCGGTGTGGTCGCCTTCGTCGCCGTGATCGCCTGGCTCTACCGGTGGACGCGTCTGTGGGCGGCAAAGGAGACGCCGGGACCCGACGCGGCGAAGCAATCCTCGTCGTGAGTTCCTAGTGAGCGCACTCTGCGATGGCCTGATCGAGCATCTCGAGCCCGGAGTGCAACTCGTCGTCGGTGGCGGTCAGGGGTGGTGCGATACGGAAGATGCCGCCCATGCCCGGTAGCTGGACGACATTCATGTGCAGGCCGAGGTCGTAGCAGCGGCGCGTCACCGCAGCGCCGAGTTCGTCTGCGCCGGTCTTGTTGTCGCGATCGGTGACCAGTTCGATGCCCTGCATCAGGCCACGACCGCGAACGTCGCCGACCACCTCGTGGCGACCGGCGATGGACAGCAGACCGTCGCGCAGCAAGGCGCCGGCGCGGCGGGCGCGATCATCGAGTTCGTCGCGGATCAGTACGTCGAGCACGGTGTTGCCGACGGCTGCCACGAGCGGATCGGAGACGTGTGTGGTGAAGAACAGGAACCCGCGTTCGTGGGCCATGGCCTCGATCTCGGTCGACGTGATCGTCGCGGCGAGAGGCAATCCCGCGCCGAGAGTCTTCGACAGCGTCAGGATGTCGGGGACTACCTGATCCCGTTGGAACGCATACCAGTCGCCTGTCCGGCAGAGCCCCGTCTGCGACTCATCCAGGATCAACAGCATGTCGCGCTGCTCGCACTTGTCTTTCAGCGCACGCAGATACCCCGGCGGTAGGTCGATCACACCACCGGAGGAGAGAATCGGTTCGACGATGCAGGCGGCCAACGACCCGACCGACTGCGCGTCGATCATCTCGAAACCGAAGTCGAGTTGACGCTGCCAGTCCAGCGAGCCGTCGGGGTGGGTGAAGTCCGGGCGGTAGGCGTTCGGGGTGGGTAGCGCGAGGTTTCCGGCAGCGACCGGCCCGTATCCCCGTCGGCCGGAACTGTAGGTGGCGGCTGCGGCGGCGTGGGTCATGCCATGCCATGACCGGGTGAACGACACGATCTCGTGCTTGCCGGTCACGAGTTTCGCCATCCGGACCGCGGCCTCGTTCGACTCGGCGCCGGTGGTGAGCAACAGGACCTTCTCGAGCGGTTCCGGGAGCGACTCGGCCAAGCGTTGTGCCAGTTGCACGACGGGTGTCGAGAGCATGCCGCTGAACAGGTGATCCAGCGTGCCGACCTGCTCGCGGACGGTTGCGACGATGTCGGGATGGGAGTGGCCCAGGATCGCCGACATCTGTCCCGACGTGAAGTCGAGGAGTGCCCGCCCGGATTCGGTGTACACGTACGAGCCCTCGGCGCGCGCGATCAGATCGGGAGAGAACGAACCGCCGTACCGGACGAGGTGGCGGGTGGGATTGCTCGACATGCCACCCACCGTACGGCCGGCCGGGTCGTAGGCTGCAAGCGAGACCATTCGACGCAGAAAGGCCGACGACGTGCCCGAACCCCTCGACATCGACATCTCCGACGGCGTGGCCGTCTGGACCATCAACCTGCCGCAGGTCGGCAACGCGATCACCGGAGCCGAGGTGATCACGGCCTTCGAACGGGCCGTGGACGAGGCGAACGCGGACCCCGCGGTGCGCGTGGTGATCCTCACCGGGGCGGGACACATCTTCTCGGCGGGCGGCAACGTGCGGGAGATGGCCGACGGTCAGGGATTGTTCGGCCTCGAGGCCGTGGATCAACGTCATGGCTATGCCGATGGCATCCAACGTATCCCGCGGGCGCTACATCGGTGCGAGGTCCCGGTCATCGGGGCGATCAACGGCGCAGCGGTGGGCGCGGGATGCGACCTCGCGATGATGTGCGATATGCGTGTGGCGGCAGAATCCGCGTTCTTCGCGGAGAGCTTCGTGCAGCTGGGACTGATCCCGGGTGACGGCGGCTCCTGGTTCTTGCAGCGCGCCATCGGCTACGAACGGGCCGCCGAGATGACCTTCACCGGCGACCGGGTGGATGCGGCGACCGCCCTCGACTGGGGCCTCGTGGGCCGGGTCGTTTCCGACGACGTCCTGCTCGACGAGGCCACCGCACTGGCCCGACGCATCGCAAAGAACCCGCCGCACGCGTTGCGGATGGCGAAACGATTGCTCACCGAGTCGCGCACCGGCTCCTTGGATTCGACGCTCAATCTGGCCGCCGCGATGCAACCGCTGGCGCACCAGACGACCGAGCACAAGGAGCGGGTCGCGCGGTGGGCGAAACGGTGATCTCGATACGCCACTCACTCCGTTCGCCGCTACTCGATCCAAGGATCTCGATACGCCACTCACTCCGTTCGCCGCTACTCGATCCAAGGATCTCGATACGCCACTCACTCCGTTCGCCGCTACTCGATCCGAGGATCTCGATACGCCACTCACTCCGTTCGCCGCTACTCGATCCGAGGATCTCGATACGCCACTCACTCCGTTCGCAGCTACTCGATCAGCGGTAGGGCGCGCTCTCGGTAACAGCTGGTCGAGTAGTCCGAGGCGCTAGCCGAGGACGTATCGAGACCAGTGACACCACCACGCCTACCCCTGCCGCGGACGCGCAACGAACTCGGTGGCGGCCGCGGCAGCGAGTTCGGCAGCCGCAACGAGCTCGTGGCCCGACGCCAGATGAGCTCCGAGAATCCCGGCAAACACATCCCCCGCGCCAGTGGTGTCCACCGCGCGGACCTGCTCGACGTCTATGCGGCGCACCGCCGAGCCCTCGGCCACGACAACGCCGTGCGCGCCGAGAGTCATCACCGCAGAGCGCGCGACCCTCAGCAACGAACGCGCCGGCGCGACAGGATCGTCGTCGACATCCGGTGCGTAGAACCTCGCCTCGTGCTCGTTGACCACCAGCGGATCCGCAGCGGCGAGCACGTGTGCGGGCAGATCGGCGACCGGGCTCGGATTCAGCAGAAACCGTCGGTCGTGCCGCGAGCACCAGTCCGCAACGGCCTCGGTGACCTCGGGCGGCGACTCGAGTTGGGTGAGAACGACTCCTGGGAACGTGGCGTCGAGAGCGTGGAGTGCGTGCTCCGCCGTCAGCTCCCGGTTGGCACCGGCCAGCACGATGATCCGGTTGTCGCCGTCGTCATCGACCTCGATGAACGCCGTCCCGCTGGCCTCGCGGGCCCGGAGCACATGGGACACGTCGACTCCGCCGGCACGCTGCGCGGCCAGGAGTCGCCCGCCGTCCTCATCATCACCGACGGTCCCGATCAGAGCGGTGGGCGCATGCCGAGCTGCCGCGAGCGCCTGGTTGGCGCCCTTGCCGCCGAGGCGCTGCGACACCGACCGCCCCATGATCGTCTCGCCGGCCTCGGGCATCCGCTCCACCTGGATGATCACGTCGACGTTGAGCGTGCCGACCACCGCGACGTCGACGGGCGAGTTCATAAGGGCCAGTATCCTCAGTGCCCGTCGCTCTCGAGGAACTTCGGATGGTCCAACCGCCAGGTCAGCACCGCCACGACCACCGCGACCGCGGCGAGCGTGAGCAGTGAATTGCGTTCGTCGAAGGCGTTGAACAAGATTCCGCCCACGATCGCGCCGGTCAGGAAGCCCGCGTAAGTGCTGGCGTGCGCCACCCACCCCCACCGCTTCCGGCCGGCGAGATGCAAACCGATGCCCTGTCCGATCTTGACCAGCGTCCCGGTGACGTACGACAGCGGCATCACGACCTCGCCTTTGCGGCTGATGGAGGTGTTGAGAGCGCCGAGCCCGAACGCGAGGCACAGCACCGGCGCTATGCCGAACTCGTCCTTGGGTGAGTTCAGGGTGGCGTCGGAGATCGACGCGGCCACGGTCGAGGCGGCCGTCAGCACGGTTGCGCCGTGGCGGGCTTTGCGCCAGAGATGGATTCGTGCGAGCGTCGCAACGATCACGCCGAGCACGAAGGTGAGTACGGTGACCAGCGCGGTGAAACCGAGGACGTGGGCGCCTTGGATGTGTTCGAGGACCATCCGTTCGGTGTTGCCCGTCATGAAGGTGACATACCAGCCGGAGGAGTACAACCAGGCGGCGGCGCCGGTCGCGCCGGCCAGTCCCGCCAGTACCGCGGCCAGGAGCATCTCGCGGCTGTCGTAGAAGGGGCCCAGGAGTTCCTTGCGCGTCTGTGACGTGGGCGGCGCGTGGGTGGTGGTCATCTCGTCGACTCCAGTCGTGGTCGGTGGTCGAGCGTTCGGCCTTCGCCGACTGTTGGACTCGTCGGGCATCTCCAGCCCACCCGAAGCGCGCGGCCCGCGCCACGTGAAACCGACCACAGACGGACCCTCTGGACGCGCGGCCACACACCTCGCCGAACAGCGGTCTACCGATAGTGGACCATGTTTTACATCACTAAACGGTCCTGTCATCCCCGTGTAACACGATCTGGGTTTCATGAGGTCGAACAAAGTCCACTGATGTTAGCCATGTGCGTCAGTGGTCACGAAATATCGATCGAGGAGGACCTATGAGCGTCGACAGCACCGAGACCACTGCGGCACCGTTCCTGGTGACCAGCGGCGCGTGGCAGAACCTGCCCAAGATGCCGGAATCGGAGTATCCCGGCACCCAGGGGTTCATCGGCGACGTCTACGAGAACCCGCAGGGCAGCGTCATGTGCTCGGGATACTTCGAACTGCGCCATACCGACGAACCGCTCTACTACGAGTACGAGTACGACGAGATGAAGGTCGTCCTCGAGGGTGAGTTCCTGTTGGAGAACAAGGAGACGGGTCAGACTCAGGTCGCGAAGGCAAAGGACGCCATTTTCTTCCCGAAGGGTTCCAAGATCTACTTCAGCACCCCGAGTTACGCGCTGGCGTTCTACGCCGGCCACCGCGACGCCGACCTGCTCTGAGGCTCCATGTCGCAGATCGCCTATTCCAGCATCCCGGCGTGGGCTCGCCCCGCCGCACCGACCGATGATGCGCCGTTCGACCTCTCGGGTCGTTCGTACATCATCGTCGGTGTGGGACCGGCCGCGACCGAACCGGTACACCGCTGGGCCACGACCGTCGGGAGCGACAACCTCTGTTGCGCTCTGACATTCGAGGACGTCGACCAGGCGGCAGCCACGCTTCGTCACGAGCTTCTCCGGGCGCGGGTCGGGGTGCGGGTGGTGATCCTCGCCCCGCGCGGCGCGGCGCTCGCACTGCGCGGGGTTGCCACCACCGCCGGTCTCATGGATGACGAGATCGGCGTGACCGTGGTCGGCGTCGACGCGATCGAGGTGTTCTGTTCGCATTGCACGGCGCTGACCCGCACCGACCTCGGGGTCGACGACATCATCGACTGTGCGGGGTGCGGCCGCCACCTGCTGATCTACCACCACGTCTCACGCCGGTCCGGGCACTACCTCGGCTTCATGGTCGACGCCGAGACCGCTTCGGTTGCAGAAGGAGTGACGCAGTGACCATCGCCATCTCCGGAACGTCGACGGGTACGGCGCGTGCCGAATCGTCGACGTTGCGCCTCGTGGTCAGCGCCATCGAGGATGCGGCACCGGGTATTCGGAGCTTCACCCTCGCCGCCCCCGACGGGGCCGAGCTTCCCGGCTTCGTCGCGGGCAGCCATCTCGTGATCACCGCGGGTGAACGCACCAACGCCTACAGCCTCACCGGCGACGGAGTGGCGCCGAGGCGTTACTCGATCTCGGTGCTGCGTCTGCACGACGGTCTGGGCGGATCACGTTGGATGCACGATGCGGTGTCGGTGGGCGACGTGGTCGATGTCGAGATCCCGCGCAGTGCCTTCGCACCCGAGGCGCGCGCCGCCAAACATCTGCTCATCGCCGGTGGTATCGGGATCACCCCGATCCTGTCGCATCTGCGTGCGGCGCGACGATGGGGACGTGATGTCCAGGTGCTGTACTCGTTTCGCGAAGGCCGGGCCGCGCACGTCGACGACATCGTCGCACTGGCCGGTTCGCGCGCGGAGCTGTTCACCGATCAGCCGGCCTTCGTCGAACGACTTGCCGAGACCCTGATCGATCAACCGATCGGGACACACCTGTACGTGTGCGGACCGGCGGGGATGATCGACCACGTCGTCGACGCCGCGGCCCGACTCGGCTGGCCGGCATCACGCATCCATTTCGAACGCTTCGGCACCGATGCGCTCGACGCAGGCGACCCGTTCACCGTGCACCTCACCGAGTCCGACACCACAGTCGACATTCCCTCGGGCACCTCGGTTCTCGAAGCACTCGAGGCCACCGGTCGTGACATCCCCAATCGCTGCCGGCAGGGGGTGTGCGGCGAATGCCGCCTGCCGCTGTCGGGGGGAGCCGCACTACACCGAGATCTGTACCTGACCGATGCGGAGAAGAGCGCCGGGGACGCGTTCATGCCGTGCGTCTCCCGCGCCGCCGAAGGCACCATTCTGGAGGTACCACTGTGACCACCGCGCCGACCGAGTCGCCCACCGATTCCGCTCTGGTGACCGGTTTCCCGTTCCCGTTCGTCGACGACCACTACCGCTACAGCACCAACGTCGAGCCCGCCGACCACACCGTGACGACTGCCGCCGGCCAGTGGGGCGATGTCGTCATTGACGTCGACTCCGAGTACCAGGCCGAGATCGACGAACGCGCAGCAATTCTCGCGGTCGATCCCTCGCGTTCGGCCCTGCTTCCCCACATGCGTCCGGCCGCCTGGGACGCGATGGTGACCATCATGCGTGAGTTGGCGACCGCGTATCCGGACGAGTTCGTGCTGCGCACCGCAGGCGACCACTGGCAGTGGGAGAACCACAAGCTCGGGGTCGCCGACACCTTCTCCTATGGCGACGACACCACACTCCCCAGCGATCCGCTGAGCTACATCTGCGGACAGATCCAAGAAGACGTCGTCCTCCTCGACCAGCGCGACGGCCAACTCTTCGCCGACGCCGGGGTGGTCACCTTCGCCGCGGACTGGAGCTTCGGATTCGACGTGGGTATGGCCTTTTTGGAGATCCACGGACCGGTGCCGCGGGTGCGTGAGGAAGGGGTGATCACCCGCGCCCACGAGTTCATCAAACGTCTCCAGCCGCATCGGCCGTATCGCCGCACCAATTGGACCCTGACGATCGGACGCCGCCTGGATGTCTCCACCGAGCGTTACCCGGAGTGGGGACCGGACCGGGAGATGATCCAGCACGTCGACGACGAGACCTTCGGTCGACTCGTTCACCTGCGGGTCGAGGTGCAGCACCTGATCCGGCTGCCCGACTCTGGCGCGGTGATGTTCCTCATCCGCACCTACATGCTTCCGCTAGAAACCCTTGCCGCCGTGGAACCATGGCGGCGGCGGACCGCCGAGGTCGTCGCCGAGCTCCCCGACGACATGGCCGACTACAAGGGCATCATCAAGTACCGCAGTCGTGCTGCGGAATGGTTGCGCGCCGCGCAGGTTGCTCCGGCAGCGCAGGAGATCGACGAGCGTCCCGGTGAAGGGCTGCCCCAGTGGCCCGCAGTGCCCGATCCCGTCGATCCGGGTGCGGCGTCATTCCTCATCGTCGCCATTGGCGATGACCCGAAGACCGGCGAGGTGGCAGGCGGCTGGGTCACCGCGGCCGAACCGATCGGCCCCACCCGACTAGTCGTCCTCGACGCATTGAGCGAGAACGAGGACCGTGCCGCCCTGCAGTCGGCGCTCGAGCGGGCGACCACCGGTGTCCGCATCCACCTGGTCGGCGGGCAGTACGACGTGCTGACCGCGCTTGCGGTGGCCCGCGAATCCGGCGCCGTGGCAGCGGAACTGTCCGCATTCGTCGTGCACACCCGCGACCTGCCCGTCTACTGCGCGCAATGCCGGGACACCTTCCGCGTCGTCGGCGCGCCCGGCGAGGCCGCTGCCTGTCCCGGATGTGCTCGGACGTTGGAGGTCCACCAACACCACTCCGCCGTCCGCGGCGGATTCCTCGCCTCCTCGGCCGAGCCCGGAGCCGTCTCATGACGATCGCCGCCGAGGCGCCGGCCGGTCACCTGCACCCTGGCAACACCACCTCGATCCGACCCATGCGCGTGGTGGCGATCACCCGACTCACCGACGCCATCAGCCACTTTCGGTTGGTCCCGGCCGACGGGGCACCGCTGACACCGTTCGTGCCGGGCAGCCACCTCATCGTCACGGCCGGCGCCCACCGCAACGCCTATTCCCTGGTCGATGACGGCTTCCTGCCCACAAGTTACGGCATCTCGGTCTTGCGCCGGAACGGTAGCGACGACTCGGATCGTGGTGGCTCGGACTGGATGCACCGCAACGTGTCCGAAGGAACGGTGCTCGACGTCGAAGGGCCGCGGTCGATGTTCGCACCCGTCTGGAATCAGCGTCACACACTGCTCGTCGCCGGAGGGATCGGCATCACCCCGGTCCTGTCGCACCTGCGCTCGGCGCTGCGACGTGGAACCTCGGCCGAGGTGATCTACTCCTATCGGCGCGCCGGTGGCGCCCACCTCGATGAGCTGCGAGACCTGGCCACCCATCCCGACATCGGTCTGTACGAGGTCTCCGGTGCCGACGACACCCGTTGGCTGCTTGCCGAACGGTTGGCCCAACAACCGCTCGGCACCCACGCCTACGCCTGCGGTCCGGCGCCGATGTTGGAGACCTACCTCGAACTCGCCGGTGCCGCGGGGTGGCCCGCCTCCCGAGTCCACCTCGAACGCTTCGCCGCGCCCGAACAGGATCCCGGTGATCCGTTCACCGCGACAGTGCGCTCGACCGGCGCCCGGATCGACATCCCCGCCGGCATGTCGCTGCTACAGGGCCTGCTCGATCACGGCGTGCCGGTGCCGAACCTGTGCCGGCAAGGCGTGTGCGGGGAATGCCGGATCGGGGTCCGGTCCGGCGTCATCGAGCATCGTGACTTCGTACTGACCGACGACGAACGTGCCGCTGCCGACAGCATGCTGTGCTGCGTCTCCCGCGGCCAGAACATCGAGGTGAATCTGTGACCATCGAATCACGATCCGCCGCAGACTTGCCGATTTCCGAAGGCACGGATCACCTCGCGAACCTGCCGTGGCCGTTCCCCGACGACCTCGAGCAGTTCCGGTACAGCGTCAACGTGGAACCCGCCCGCGTACCGCGCGTCACCCGCGGTGGTGAGTGGGGTCGACACATAGTCGACCTCGGCGGTACCGAATACCCGGCTATCATGGCCGACCGCCGACGCATCCTCGACAGCGACCCCCACCGCGTCAAGGTGCGTCCGGGAATGGAACCGGCCTGCTGGGATCTGTTGCTCTACTACCTGCGTGATCTGTCCCTGAGCTATCCGTCGGTGATGCACCTGACCGAACACCCGGAGCATCGATTCCATTGGCGCAATGAGCTTCTGGGAACCGACCAGTACTTCGTGCTCGGCGACGACGCATCCCTGCCGGGCGGTCCGTTGGAGTTCCTGGCCCGCGAGGTGCCCGACGACCTGCTCTTGGTGATCGAACGCGACGGACACCTCTACTTCGATGCCGGTGCGGTGACCTTCGCCGCCGCGTGGTCGGTGTCCTTCGACGTCGGTATGGACATGTACGAGATCCACGCCCCGGTACCGGGATTGACCCGCCAGGGTATCGTCTCCCGCGCCGAACAGTTCCTGCGCCGACTGCCTGCCGACCAGGTCTACCGTCGACTGAACTGGACGCTGTCCGCATCGGATTCTCCCAAGCTCGACGTCAGTCTCGAGGAATTGCCGGAGTGGGCGGACGACATCCCACAGATGCTGCGCGACAGAGATTTCGGACGTGCGCGTCTACGTATCGAACTCGAGCACTTCATTCGGCTCCCGATGACCGGTGCGGTGACCTTCAACATCCGCACCTTCATGGCCTCGCTGGCAGAGATCAAGCGGATTCCCGCCTGGGCGGCCCAACTGGCCACCGTCATCGAGACGCTCAGCGAGCCGATCGCCTCCTACAAGGGATTTCTGGAGTACCGCGACGACGTCGTGGCCTACCTACGCGAAGAGTAGATCCACCGTCGATCAAATCTTCGCATCATCTGTCCACCTAAAACACCCAAGGATTCTGCTGTGGAACCCATACTCGCCGCGAACGCCGATCTGGCGTGGATGCTCGCGGCCTTCGTCTTTGTCCTCCTGATGTTCCCCGGGCTCGCCCTCTACTACGGCGGCATGATGGGAGCGCGCAATGTCTTGAACATGATGACCATGGTGATGGTCACTCTGGGCATCACCAGCGTGCTTTATGTTCTCTACGGATACGGGTTGGTGTCGGGACCGTCGGTCAACGATTGGGGACTGATCGGTAACCCGCTGGACTACATCGGTCTCGGTGCGAACATGGCCGACGACGGCTCCGGCAGCACCCAGGTGCTGTACTTCGCCGCGTGGTTCATCCTGTTCGCCGCGATCACTGTCGCGATTGTCGCCAGCGGTGCAGCGGGCCGGATGAAGTTCTCGGCGTGGATGGTGTTCGCCCCGATCTGGCTGACGCTGGTGTACTTCCCGGTGGCGCACTGGGTGTTCGCTGCCGATGGCGACGGCATCAGTGGCGGTTTCCTGCTGAACGACATCGGTGTGCACGACTACGCCGGTGGTACCGCGGTGCACATGAACTCCGGTGTCGCGGCCTTGGCGCTCGCGCTGGTACTCGGCGCGCGGCGCAAGCGCATGGAGCGACCCCATAATGTGCCGATGGCGCTGCTCGGCGGTGGCATCCTCTGGTTCGGCTGGTTCGGGTTCAACGGCAGCTGCGCACTCGGCGCCAGTTTCCTCACCCAGGTGGTCATCCTCAACACCCTGCTGGCCGGCAGCGCGGGCATTCTCGGCTTCGCAGTCATCGAGAAGTGGCGTGAAGGCCACGTGACGTCACTGGGCGCCATCACCGGTGCGGTGGCCGGCCTGGTCGGAATCACCCCCGCCGCCAACACGATGACCCCGCTCGGCGCGCTCGCGGTGGGCTTGCTCGCCGCCGGTGTGGTGGCCTTCCTGCTCAGTTTCAAGAGCCGCATGAAGGTCGATGACACCCTCGACGCGTTCGCCGTGCACGGTGTCGGCGGCATCGTCGGCACCCTGTGCATCGTGCTGTTCGCATCGGAGTCGGCGCCGGCCGGCGTGACCGGCATCCTGTTCGGCGGCGACATCAGCATCCTGTGGAAAGAGCTGGCTGGAATCGTCATCACCTGCACCTATTCGTTCGTGATGACCTGGCTGATCGCCAAGGGACTGGACAAGGTCATGACGCTGCGCGTCGACGAGGAGACCGAGGTGACCGGCCTGGATTCGACCATCCACGCCGAGACCGCGTACGAGATACCGGCGGCGGGAGTGGGGCATGCGCCGGGGTTGGGAGCCGGTGTGCCGCTGCGGAACGGTCTCAACGGACCGGTGGAGCGGGTGCCGACGTCGAGCTGAACCGGTCAGTCCATCCAGCGGGGGTTCGCCGATCACGGCGAACCCCCGCTTTGCTAGCGTCAGCGATCATGACGAGCGCACAGTCAGGGGTCGTCGTCCCGTGACCCGGTGGATCATGCTGGTGTCGGCCATCCTCTGTGAGGTCGCCGGCTCCCTGTCGTTGAAAGCCGCGCTGGACAACCCGGCGTGGTACCTGGTTGTCACGATCGGATACGTGGCGGCATTCGGCTTTCTGACCGCAGCGATGCGGGCCGGTATGGGAATCGGCGTCGCCTACGGCATCTGGGGCGCACTGGGGGTGGCGTTGACGGCGGTGTTCAGCTTTCTGATCTTCGACGAGCCGCTCACCGCGACAATGATGGTGGGGCTGGTGCTGATCATGGCCGGTGTGCTGCTGGTCGAGTTCGGGTCGCAACGAGCGCAGGCCGAGCGCGACAAGAAGATCGAGGCGGTCGCGTGACCGCCTCGATCTTCTTGGTCTGTGCAATTCTCTGTGAAGTGGCCGCGACGATGAGCTTGCGAGCGGCCGTGACCGGAACCCGCCGGTGGTACGCCGTCGTAGTGATCGGTTACCTTGTGTCGTTTGTCTTCTTGTCGCTGACCCTGGCTCACGGGATGCCGTTGGGCGTGGCCTACGGCATCTGGTCGGCCACCGGGGTCGCGCTGATCGCCGTGCTGAGCAAGTTCATCTTCCGAGAACCCTTGACCCTCATGATGGGTGCGGGTATCGCTCTGATCATCGGCGGGGTGCTGCTGGTCGAGACCGGCAGCACTCACTGAGTCGTGGCCACGCTGAATCAGGAGCCGTGGCCTGGCGCCGCGGTGCCGAAACCGTCAGCCCGGAGGAGTCAGTGATCAGCCACTCTGACAACGATGCAGTGGTGACGACTGCGCCCGCATCTCCGGTAGATCTTTCTCGCCGAAGCGCGGAATCACGGTCCTGGCTCGGCGCAAACGTGCCTTTCGCCGACTTTTTCGAGGATCTGTCGCGCTCCGGACTGAGCACTGCGGAGGTCGTGGTGCGTGAAACCTGGAGACCGGCTTTGAACTCATCCGGGAAGCGAGACTGGCCTGGGGCCCTCGTGTAACGGACGGTGCCGCGGGTCGCGAGCGCGGTGGTCGTGGACTGATCGGCGGTGGGGAGTTCATCGTCCGAAGCGCGTAGGTGAGACCGCGAGCGGCGGATTGGACCAGGATGGTCATCTCTCGTGGGTCGCGGGAGCCAGCCGTACCCAGGACCGAGATCGACGACGACGACGAGATCCATATCGGACGGCATGCCGCCGACGATAGGGTCGTGACACCGTAGCGGTCAGCGCCTGCGTGACCCGTGGATCACTCTGTGGGTGACCATGTGACGTAGCCGAGGCGGGCGCATCCCTCCAGAAGCCGGCGGTCGTAAGCGAGCACACCGGTGAGTTGCTCGCCGATGTGGGCGGCCGACGCGAGGTGGATGGCGTCCAGCGAACGCAGGGTCGAAGGGCCGATTGTCTCGGCGCGCGCAATGACGGCCTCGGTGATGGGGATGATGTCGATGCCGGCGAGCGCTCTGCTGGCGCGATCCATCAGTCCGCTGCTTCCGTCCCGAACTGCCGTGCGCATCAGTTCGACTCGAGTCAATGCGCTGGTCACGAGGTTCTCGTCGTCGTGCTGCTGTAGCCAGGCGATGAGGGCAGGTGTCTCGGCCTCGGACACGACGAGTTTGACGATGGCAGAGGTATCCGCGTAGATCATCGTTCGTCGCGCACGCGGTCGAGCTCCGACGTCAGGTCTCCGACGGGCAGATCCTCGACCTTGATGGCGTGCAGAGAGCCGGGGCTCCGCGCGGGCGTGAGGACACCGGCCCTGATCAAGGCCTCGCGTCCGGAGGTCTCGGTAGAGACAGGCACGAGTCGTGCCACCGTCTTGCCGCGATTGGTGATCGAGATCTCTTCGCCCGCTTCGACCTGCGCGAGGTAGCGAGAGGCATGCTGGCGAAGCTCGCGGATACCGATGGTCGTCATGAAAGCAATAGTAGCACTTCATGTGCTACCTAGGCCCCCCAAGTATTTCATCATCGGCTCTGCGCCCCCAACGAGAAGCCCGCGTTGTAGAGATTGTTGCTTTTCCCGGTGACCAGGTCGGCCGCCAGTACCCCGAACGCCGGGCAGAACTTGAAGCCCTTGCCGGACAACGCGGTCAGCATCGAGTACCGCACCGGCTCCCGGGTTCAGATCGGGAAAGAAGTTTCCCGCCCAGCGGTTGATCCTGGCGAGATCCGCACGGCTGACGACCGGCAGGTCCATCTCTGACCAATGTGCCGTTCGATGTCGTGCTCGTGCTCGATCTGTGAATGCACCTGCAGTGACGGGTGAGGTCAGGCCCACGCCGAGACATCGGCCCGACCCGTCTCATCGCATCTCGCCGGCCCCCTCATATGGATTGAGGCTCAGCAGCAGATCGTCCTCGGCGAATCGGGAGTACCGGAAGTCGTGCGGGTCGACGTTCTTCAGCGTGGTTGAACCGCTGAGTAGCAGGTCGGCCACGAGTTTGCCGACGGCGGGCGAGATCTTGAAGCCGTGGCCGGAGAATCCGGTCGCCAGGAACAGTCCGTCGACGGGCGCGGGACCGATGATCGGGTTGTAGTCCGGCGTCACGTCGTAGGCGCCGACATAGCTGCTGGTGATGCGCGGATCGGGCATGTCGGGCAGGCGGTGTCCGGCCTTCATGATGATCTTGTCGATGGTGCTCTCATCGGCGCGGTTGATGTAATTGTCCGGATCGATGTACTGCGGGGCAGAGTGATCCGAGTTTCCCATCAGCAGTTCGCCGTTGGGTTCCCGACAGATGTAGGACAGGCCCGCCAGATCGGACAGCACCGGCACGACCGGTGTCGGCTCACCCTGATCGACCAGCACCAGCTGTGCCCGCTGCGCGCGCACGTCGACCGGCACACCGACCGGTGCGGTGAGCGCCGGGGTCCACGGGCCGGCCGCGACGATCACCGTGTCGGCGTGAATGGTGTCCCCGTTGGCAAGTGCGGCACCGACGACGCGGCCGTCCTCGCCCTGGAGGAGTTCGGTCACCGTGGTGGACTGGCGCACCTTCACGCCGAGCTTGCGGGCCGCGGCAGCGAACGCCATGCCGGCCATGTAGGCCTCACCACGCCCGCCGAGCGGCTCGTAGGCGAAGGCGGCGAAGTCGTCGAGGTGCAGACCCGGCCACAACTCGGCCATCGTGTCGTGGCCGATGAAGTCGACTTCAATGCCGAGACCTTGCATCATCTCGACGTTCGCGCGCAACGGGCCGACGTTGTTCTCGCCGACACCGACCACGTAACCACATTGCTGGAAAGCCATGTCGTCACCGAACAATTCCATGGCGCGGGTGAAGATGTCGACGCCGTACCAGCTCATCGCAGCGAGCGACGGGTTGCCGTAGTGGCAACGCACGACGCCGCTGGACTTGCCGGTCATCCCGGAGCACAGCGTGTCCCGTTCGACGACGAGGACGTCGGTCTCGCCCTGATCGGCCAGCGACCAGGCGATGGCGAGGCCTTCGAGGCCGCCGCCGACGATGAGGAAACGTGTGGTGGTGGAGGTCATGGGTGAGTTCACTTTCTCCTGGATTCAGGGCTGGGTCAGAAGGTTGGCGAGAACGGTGGCGAGGGCGTCGCCGCCGGCATCGGCGTCAGGGTCCTCGACGTACTCTTCGGGGGAGTGCGAGATGCCGGTGGGGTTGCGGACGAACAGCATTGCCGTGGGGATTTCCTCTTTGAGAACGCCGGCGTCGTGTCCGGCGCCGGTCGGCAGGATCGGGGCGTCGGGCAGGATGTCCGAGAGCCGGCCGCGCAGGCCGGGATGGAAGTCCACCCGTGGACTCATCGACGCCTCGGTCAGCGTCATCGAGCAGCCCTCGGCCCCAGCATGTTCGCGGGCGACGGCAGCGATGTCGGCGACCAGCGCGGCCACCACAACGTCGTCGGAGTGGCGGACGTCGAGCCAGACATCGACCCGTGACGCGATCACGTTGCTGCCGCCCGGAATCGGATCGAGTTTACCGACGGTGGCGCGGGCACCGTCGACGGCCCGGCCGAGTCGTCGGACGTCCAGAACCGTTGCGGCGGCAGCGAGCATGGGGTCGCGACGCCGGTCCATCAGGGTGGTGCCGGCGTGATTGCCCTGGCCGCTGAACGATAGTCGCCACCGTCCGTGGCCGAGAATCGACGACCCGATCGCGATGGCGCGGCCCTGGTCGATCAGACCGCGTCCTTGCTCGACATGCAGTTCCACGAAGCAGCCGATCTGCGACAGCCGCTCGTCGTCGCGGCCCAAGCCGGCGGGATCGAGTCCGTTGCGGGCCGCGAGGTCGGCGAAGGTGGTGCCGTCGGCGTCGGTGAGCGCGGCAGCCCGTTGGGGGGTGACCGCGCCGGTCATCAACTGCGAACCCAGGCAGGCCAATCCGTAGCGTGAGCCCTCCTCCTCGGGGAAGACCGCCAGCGCGAGGGGACGCTCGGGCACCACCGAACCGGCCTGCAGGGAGTCGATGGCGGCGAGCGCGGACGCGACACCGAGCGGGCCGTCGAAGGCGCCGCCGCCGGGAACCGAATCGAGGTGGCTACCGGTGACCACCGCGTCGGTGAGTGGGAGCCGGGCAGGGTTCCACCACGCCCAGATGATGCCGTTGCGGTCCTGCTCGATGTCGAGTGATCGTGCGCGGGCCGCTGCGATGAACCATTCTCGAAGCTCGAGCTCGGCAGCGGAGTACACCGGCCGGCTGTAACCGCCACGGGCGCTGTCGGTGCCGATATCGGCGATCTCGGCCAGTAAGCCACTCACCGAGGACGTGCGGGCGGTGGATTCGATCATGGGTTCTCCTCGTTTTGCAGTCGGACGGCGGCGACTGTTGCGGCGCCGCGGATCTCATGACGCGGATCGGCGAGAAACACGGTGTCCCAGCGTCGTAGGTCGTGCTCGCCGACGACGAGTCGGCCGGCGAGCACCATCCACGCGATTCCGTCGTCCGGCCCAGGGTTGACGCTGCCTCGGATGTGGCGCAGGGATAGTTCCCCGAGGCACCTGCCGCGCCTGGTCATCAGATTGAGCAGACGCGTCGGCCGGCGAGTGGGGGTGGCGTCCACGACGTCCTCCCCGGCGAAGCTCACGCGATCGAGCAATGCGATCGTGCGAGTGGCGTCGTTGATGGTGAGGTCGAGGGGCTCATCGCCCACGACGACGGCCGTTCGATCCAGGCCGGGGAACAGTGAGAACCGGCCGGGGGCCGCGATGTCGGCGATGCTGAGGGTCCAGTCCGGGCTCTCGGGATGCCCGCCGGTGGAGATCCGTCGGGTGACGCCGACGCCATTGCGCCATGGAGTGGCGACAAGGTCTGCTGCGCGCACGATCGTCATATCTCTCAGTAGACGGCGTTTATTGACAAAATTCCAATACGTATTTGACGAATATTATTCTGCTGAGCAAAATAATTGGATGGAGCTGCGCCACCTTCGGTACTTCCGTGTCCTGGCCGACGAACTACATTTCGGACGGGCTGCGGCCCGTTTGCACATTTCCCAGCCGCCGCTGACGGCGCATATCAAGGACCTCGAGCGCGAGGTCGGGGCCCGTCTCTTCGATCGGACGACGCGGCGGGTGGAGCTGACGGGTGCCGGTGCGGTGTTCGCTGAACGGGTGGAGTTGTTGCTCGCCGACCTCGACGATGCGGTAGCCGAGGTGCGCGACCATGCGGCGGGTCGTCGGGGGCGTATTCGGGTCGGCTTCGTCAGTTCGGCGAGCGGGACCGTGCTGCCGCCGGGGCTGCGGATCTTCCGTGAGATCCACCCCGACGTCCGGGTGGATCTCTCCCCGTTGACAACTCGCGAGCAACTCGATGCGCTCGCGGCGGGTTCCCTTGATGTCGGACTCATTCGATCCGGAGGAGCAGACCCCGGGCTGACCGTCGAATCACTGTTCGCCGAACCCATGGTCGCGGTTCTCCCGGTGGAGCACGCGTTGTGCTCGCGCGAGCTCATCGATGTCGATGATCTCGTCGACGAGCGGCTGATCCTGTTTCCCAGTGACCTGATGCCGGCATATGTGGCGCAGATCTGGGCTCTGTTCGGCACCGTCGGGTCCGAGCCGCTGGTGGTGCAGGAGGCGATACACCACGAGACCGTCGTCGGGCTGGTATCGGCCGGAGTGGGCATCTCGATCCTGCCCGCCTCGGTAGAGCGGTTCCGTCCGTCCGACGTGGTGATCAGGCCCATCGCCGACGCGCCGATGACGGCGCTGCTCATCGCGCGGCGGGCCGATGATGCGAACCCCGCGGTCGACGGGTTCGTCGAATGCCTCCGTGCGGCGCAACGGATCGACGACTGAGCGGTATCGACACACATCACTCACGACTCCGTAATCGGACGGAAACAATCGAGATGTCTACTCGGTGTAGACAAAGTTTCCCAACAGGGGACATACTGAACTCGACATCCACACGACGGAGAATCACCATGACCGACCGCAACGAACTCGCCGACCTGTGCGAGGCCTCGGGGACGAAGTTCATCCTGGCTCTGTTCGTCGACCTCCGCGGCAAGCCGTGTGCCAAGCTCGTTCCGGTGGAGGCCGTCAACGAACTGGCCACCGACGGAGTCGGCTTCGCGGGCTACGCGGTGGGCGCCATCGGACAGGAACCCAAGGACCCGGATCTGATCGCGATTCCCGATCCGGCCTCATTCACCCCGATCCCGTTCGTCAAAGAGGGCCTCGCCGTCGTCCACTGCGATCCGCATGTCGAGGGGAAACCGTGGCCGTTCGCGCCGCGCAACATTCTCAAGTCGCTGATCGCGCAGGCTGCCGACGCCGGCTTCGAGCCGTGGGTGGGTGCCGAGGTCGAGTACTTCCTGCTCAAGCGGAATGCCGACGGCGAGCTCGTCACCGCCGACGACGCCGACGACTCGAACCAGCCCTGCTACGACGTCCGTGGTCTCACTCGCATGTACGACCACCTGACCGCCGTGTCCACCGCGATGAATCAACTCGGCTGGAGCAACTACGCCAACGACCACGAAGACGGCAACGGCCAGTTCGAGCAGAACTTCAAGTACGCCGAAGCCTTGACCACGGCCGACCGGGTGATCACCCTGCGCTACCTGTTGTCGACCATGGCGGCCGAACGTGGCATGGTCGCCACCTTCATGCCCAAACCATTCGCCGAACGTACCGGTTCCGGTCTGCACTTCCATCTGTCGCTGACCTCCGGCGGCGCTCCGGTGTTCCCCGACACCGCGGGGGAAGATGAGCGCGGACTCGGATTATCGCCCACCGCATACGGTTTCGTGGGAGGTGTGCTGGAGCACGCATGCGCGCTGCAGGCGCTGATGGCTCCGACGGTCAACTCCTACAAGCGAACCGGGGCTACGGCCACCCGGTCGGGCGCATCCTGGGCGCCGCGTCGCGCCACCTATGGCGGCAACGACCGAACCCACTTTGTGCGGGTGCCCGACGAACAGCGCGTGGAGTTGCGCGGGGGTGACGGCTCGGCCAACCCGTACCTGGCCATCGCGGCCGCGCTAGGCGCCGGACTCGACGGCGTCAAGCGCAGCCTCGACCCGGGCGAGATCGGTAGCTGCCCCGAGCACATCGACGCATTGCCGCTGACGTTGCTGCATGCTGTCGAGGCGCTCGACACCGACCCGGTGATCAGCGGCGTGCTCAACGCCGCCGTACCCGACATCGAGGACGGCGCGAGTGGTCCGGTCTCGGAATACTTCTCCCGCCTCAAGCGCGAAGAGTTCTTCGCGTGGCATTCCGCGGTGTCCCCGTGGGAGATCGACAACTACCTGACCGCCTTCTAGAACCCTCACCGGCACGTCCCAGCCAGAAACGTTTGAGAAAGACAAGGAAATCACCATGTGCGGAATCGTCGGGTTGCATCTGCGCAACCCCGAACTCCATCCACGCCTCGGCGAGCTCCTCGGCCAGATGCTCGGGGAGATGCAGGACCGCGGCGCGGACTCGGCCGGCATCGCCATCTACGGCGACCCGACATGGTCGCCGGCCGGCCACGGATGTGTGTCGCTGCTGGAAACCGGTGTGGATGCAGCCGACCTGGATGCGGCCACCGCGGCCGTCGGCGCGGAGCTGGGTAGCGAGGTCACTGCACAGCTCGTCGACGACACCCTCGTCCTCGCCGCAGCCGCCGTCGACTCGGAAACGCTGCTCACCGCCGCAACCGCCGTCTACCCCACCGCCCTGGTCGCCGGTTTCGGTGCCGACCTCACCGTGCTCAAGGGTGTCGGCGCACCGCGTGATCTGGTGCAGTCCTGGGGACTTCCGAGCGCGAGCGGTTGGCAAGGTGTCGGCCACACGCGCATGGCGACCGAGTCGGCGGTGACCCCGTCGGGTGCGCATCCGTTCGCCGTCGGGCCCGAGCAGTGCCTGGTGCACAACGGATCGTTCTCCAACCACGCCACCATCCGTCGCGAGCTACGTGCCGAAGGGGTGTCCTTCGACAGCGAGAACGACACCGAAGTCGGCGCCCGCTTCGTCGCCCACCAGCTCGCACAGGGCAAGGACGTGGAGACCGCACTGAAGGAGGTGTGCACCACCTTCGACGGCTTCTACACCCTGCTGGTGTCCAACCACGATTCCTTCGCCGTGGTGCGCGACGCCATCGCCTGCAAGCCGGCAGTCATCGCCGAAACCGACGACTGGGTCGCCATGGCCAGCGAGTACCGCGCGCTGGCGAACCTGCCCGGCGTCGAGAATGCACGTATCTGGGAACCCGAGCCTGAGGTGGTCTACGCATGGACACGCTGAACTCCAACACATTTGATCTCGCCACCACACCGCTCCGCGAGGTCAACGCCGCCCTTCACAACGATGACGTGTGCGGCGAGATCGTCATCGACCATCCCTCCGGTGCACACAGTGTCGCCGCGGGCGTGAATGCGCCCGTCAAGATCACCGTCAACGGACACGTCGGCTACTACGCGGCAGGCATGAACCAGCAGGCCGAGATCACCATCAACGGCAACGCGGGAACCGGTGTGGCCGAGAACATGATGAGCGGCACCGTGGTCGTCAAGGGCAACGCGTCGCAGTCGGCCGGTGCCACCGCGCACGGCGGCCTCCTGGTGGTCGAAGGTGACGCGGCGGCGCGCTGCGGCATCTCGATGAAGGGCGTCGACATCGTCGTCGGCGGCAACGTAGGCCACAACAGCGCTTTCATGGCGCAGGCCGGCCGGATGGTGGTTCGCGGCGATGCCGGTGACGGACTGGGAGATTCGATCTACGAGACCCGCATCTACGTCCGCGGCGAGGTCGGCTCGCTCGGCGCGGATTGCGTCGCCAAGCCGATGCGTGCCGAGCACCTCGACGAATTGGCGGGTCTGCTGAAGGCCGCCGGCTTCAAGGATGACGATCCCAAGGACTACACCCGTTACGGCTCGGCCCGCGAGCTCTACCACTTCCACGCCGATAATTCGTCTGCGTACTGAGCATTTCGGAGAACACCATGACCGACACCCGATCGATCGAACAGCGCGGGCTGCGCGAGTCCGCCACCTTCGACCGCACCACGATCGCCGCCATCCAACGGGCCGCCGACACCGGCATCTACGACATCCGTGGCTGGGGCGCCAAACGCAAGCTGCCGCACTTCGATGATCTGCTGTTCCTGGGCGCTTCGATGTCGCGTTACCCGCTGGAGGGCTACCGCGAGCGCTGCGACACCGATGTCGTCCTCGGTAGCCGAAATGCCAAGTACCCATTGCATCTCGACACACCGGTCACGATCGCCGGAATGAGCTTCGGTGCGCTGTCGGCCGGGGCCAAGGAAGCGTTGGGGCGCGGTGCATCGGAGGTCGGGACGTCCACCACCACCGGTGACGGTGGCATGACGCCGGAGGAGCGGGGGCAGTCGAAGAACCTCGTCTACCAGTACCTGCCGTCGCGCTACGGCATGAACCCCGACGACCTGCGTCGCGCCGATGCGATCGAGATCGTGCTGGGTCAGGGCGCGAAGCCCGGCGGTGGTGGAATGCTGCTGGGCCAGAAGATCTCCGAGCGCGTCGCATCGATGCGTACCTTGCCGCAGGGCATCGATCAGCGCAGTGCGTGCCGGCACCCGGACTGGACCGGACCCGACGACCTCGCCATCAAGATCAACGAGTTGCGCGAGATCACCGACTGGGAGAAGCCGATCTACGTCAAGGTCGGCGCCACCCGCACCTACTACGACGTGAAGCTGGCCGTGCATTCGGGCGCCGACGTCGTCGTCGTCGACGGCATGCAGGGCGGCACCGCCGCGACCCAGGACGTGTTCATCGAGCACGTCGGTATCCCGACGCTGGCCGCGATTCCGCAGGCAGTGCAGGCGTTGCAGGAGCTGGGAGTTCACCGAGAAGTGCAGCTCATCGTCTCGGGCGGCATCCGCAACGGTGCCGATGTCGCCAAGGCGATGGCATTGGGTGCCGACGCGGTCGCCATCGGTACTGCCGCCCTCATCGCGTTGGGCGACAACGATCCCCGCTACGCCGCCGAGTACGAGGCATTGGGTTCGGCCGCCGGTTACTACGACGACTTCCAGGACGGCAAGGACCCGGCGGGCATCAGCACCCAGGACCCGGAACTGTCGGCGCGGTTCGATCCCGTCGAGGGGGGCCGTCGCCTCGCCAACTTCCTTCGGGTGATGACCATGGAGGCACAGACCATCGCCCGCGCCTGCGGCAAGGCGCATCTGCAGCACCTCGAGCCCGAAGACCTGGTGGCCATCACCATCGAGGCCTCGGCCATGGCGCGGGTGCCGCTGGCCGGCACGAGCTGGATTCCGGGCGCCGGGTTCTGAGGCGGCGCAGTTCGGGCCGGGTACTCTTTGAAAAGCGCCCCAGATAAGCACCCCCTAGAGGATTGTCATCGACATACTGTCATCGGCAACTCTGCAAGGGGCGCTTTCGCGGGGCGCTTTTCGAGCGAGTAGCGGCGAGCGGCACGGGCGTGCGAGGGTGACCGCGGGAAGTATCCACAGGTTTCGAGCTATCCACAGGCTTCGACGAATCCGCGAACGCAGCCCCTGATCGTCAGGACGCTCCCGGACACTGGCCGGGTGGATTACGAAACTCTGGTCGCGCGCTTCGGTGGGGTGATCTCGACGCGTCAGTTGCTTCGCGCGGGCTATGACGCCGAGGGCATTCGCTCAGCGGTCGACCGCGGTGCGCTGCGTCGTCTGCGACATGGCTGGTACGCGACACCGGATGCGGATCCCGAGATCGTACGGGCCGTCGAAGCCGGGTGCCTCGTCACGTGCGCGACCGCACTCGAGCACCATGGTCTCTGGGTCCCCGAAGGACGCGAGGACTGCATTCCCGGGTCACCCGCTATGGTCGGCGGCACTCCCATGACCGCTGCCGTCGGTACGGTCGTCCCACTCCTGCCGTGGGGTCGATCGATGACGTCGGGGTGGCGCTTGAGTATGCGGCGCGATGCTTCGGCAGCGAAGGTTTCGTTATCCTGTGCGATTCTGCACTGCACCACGGCAAACTCACGGTCGACGACCTGGCGGCCGAGTTTCGTCATGCCCCCGACTCGATCCGTCGCCTCATTGACAAGTGCGACAGGCGGGCAGCATCAGGCACCGAGACCGCTGCCCGTCTTCGGCTGCGGGCGGCTGGGATGAAGGTCGAGGTGCAGCATTACGTACCGGGGATGGGATATGTGGACCTTCTCATCGGTGACCGATTGGCACTGGAACTGGACAGTCGCGACCACCATACCGGCGAATCCGGTTACGAATCAGATCGTCGCCGGGACCGGAAGGTAGTGGCTGACGGCCTCATCCCACTGCGACTCACCTACGGTCAGGTCTTCCGGGAGTGGGATGAGACCTTCGCCGACATCCAGCGGATCGTTCGTCAGAACATTCATCGTCGGCGTCCGAGCTGAGTCGTGACGCCGGGCCGGATCGATCCCGGTAGGTCCTCGAACTGCGCCCCGGATATGCGCCCGGTGTAGGCCGGTAATCGACATATTGTCATCGACGCCTCTGCGATGGGCGCTTGACTGGGGTGCTTTCCGTGAAGCAAGTCGGATAGACACCGAGTTCCTTCTGATTTCACTCAGTGAAAGCCAGGCGTCGACTTCTGTGATCGCCGACTCCTATGGTCATGCCATCGCATCACCTCACAGGATCGGAGAGCGCCCATGAGTTCAATGGCCCCCACCCGCACCCGGGTGGCCATCGTCGGCGGCGGTCCGGCCGGCCTCATGTTGTCGCATCTGCTGTACGTCGCCGGCATCGAGAGCGTCGTCGTCGACAACCGCACTGTCGAGCAGATCGAGACGACTCACCGCGCCGGCATCCTCGAACGCGACAGCGTGCGCCTGCTGGTCGACTCGGGCGTCTCTGACCGGGTGCTCACCGACGGCCACGAACACGAAGGCATCTCGTTGCGCTTCGGTGGGGTGAGCCACCGCATCGACTTCCAGAAGCTGGCGGGCGCGTCCTGCTGGCTGTACCCGCAGACCGAGGTGTTCATCGACCTGCATCGCGCCCGTACCCGCGACGGTGGTGAGCTGCGCTACGGAATCACCGACACCGAGGTCGTCGACGTCCTCGACACCCCGACTGTGCGCTACACCGATCCGCACGGTGTCCGGCACACGATCACCGCCGACCTCGTCGTCGGCGCGGACGGTTCCCGCAGCATCTGCCGCAAGCTCGTCGCCGACCCGCACATGTACTTCCGGGAGTACCCGTTCGCCTGGTTCGGTGTGATGGTGCAGGCGCCGCCGAGCGCACCCGAATTGATCTACAACCGCTCGCCGCAGGGTTTCGCGCTGATCAGTCAGCGCACCGACACCGTGCAACGCATGTACTTCCAGTGCGACCCCACCGAGGACCCCGAGGCCTGGTCCGACGATCGGATCTGGGAACAACTGCACACCCGGCTGTCCGGGTCCGACGGATTCCGGCTCCAGGACGGACCCGTCATCGAGCGGACTGTGCTGCCGTTCCGCAGCTTCGTGCAGTCGCCGATGCGACATGGCCGGCTGTTGTTGGCCGGTGATGCGGCACATACGGTTCCGCCTACCGGCGCCAAGGGACTCAACCTCGCGCTGTCCGATGTGCGGGTGCTGGCCGAGGTCATCGAACGCGCGCTGAACAACAGCGACGACGACGCACTCGACACTTACACCGCGCGCGCCCTGTCGCGGGTGTGGAAGGCCCAGCACTTCTCGTACTGGATGACGACGATGCTTCACAACAGTTCGGACGCATCGGAATTCGACGAACAGCGCCAACTCGGTGAACTGGAGACGCTGGTCTCCTCCGAGGCCGGCTCCACCTATCTCGCGGAAGGGTACACAGGATGGCCACACCATTGATGTCCGGCGCCGACGAACAGTCGGATGTCATCGACCACGGCGGTGCGTCGTCGGATGCTGCAGCCGGTACACAGCGACAGATCAGTGACGAGATCGCCCACATCGCAACCGCATATGCCGACGGATTGACCGCGGGTGCGAGCCCCGAGACCCGCCCACGGCTCGACTATGCCCCCTACCGCTCCAGCTTGCTGCGGCATCCCACGAAGGACTTCCGCCACTCCGACCCCGAGGGCATCGAACTGTTCTCGCCCGCGTTCGGACACCGGGACGTCGACCCGTTGGAGGCGGACCTGACGATCCAACACGGCGGTGACCCCATCGGGGAGCGCCTCGTGGTGACCGGGCGAGTGCTCGATAGTGCGGGACGGCCGGTGCGCGGGCAGCTGGTCGAGGTGTGGCAGGCCAACGCGGCCGGTCGCTACATCCACAAGCGCGACCAGCATCCGGCGCCGATCGACCCCAACTTCACCGGCGTCGGGCGCTGCCTGACCGATGACGACGGCTGGTACAAGTTCACCACCATCAAGCCGGGGCCGTACCCGTGGAAGAACCACCACAATGCGTGGCGACCGGCGCATATCCACTTCTCGGTGTTCGGCACGGCGTTCACCCAACGGCTCGTCACCCAGATGTACTTCCCTGGCGATCCGCTGTTCGCGTTCGACCCGATCTATCAGGCCATCGTCGATCAGCAGGCACGCGACCGTCTGGTCGCCGACTACGACCACGATCTGACCCAACACGAGTGGTGCACCGGATACCGTTGGGACATCGTTCTGAACGGCGCCGGCCAGACCCCGATGGAGGAGGACCAGTGACCCTCACGCCGACCCCCGGCCAGACCGTCGGCCCGTTCTTCCACTACGCGCTGCCCTTCGAGGGTGGTGCCGAACTGGTGTCCGCCGGCCACCCTGATCGGATCAGGCTGCACGGCACGGTGTTCGACGGTGCCGGAGATCCGGTGCCCGACGCCCTGATCGAGATCTGGCAGCCCGACGGTGCGGGTAATGTCAGTTCGGCGACGGGCTCCCTGCGCCGCGACGGCTTCACCTTCACCGGTTTCGGACGTGCGCAGACCGACCGCGTCGGACACTACACGTTCGCGACGGTGGCGCCCGGCGCGGCGAACGAAGGCGGCGCACCGTTCTTCGCGGTGTGCGTGTTCGCACGCGGGTTGCTCGATCGACTGTTCACCCGCGCCTACCTACCGGTCAGTTCACTGGCACTCGCCGCGGATACGCTGTTGAACTCGGTGCCCGACGATTGCCGCGCCACCTTGATCGCCGAGAAGGACGCCGACGGCTACCGCTTCGACATCCATCTGCAAGGCGAGGTTGAGACGGTGTTCCTCGATCACGGCGGCCGATGAGTAATCTGCTCTGGCCGGGTGATCACCATGCCGGTGACTACTTCACCGACAGTGCGTTTCTGGATGCCATGCTGCGGGTGGAAGCGGCGTGGTCGGTGGCTCTCACCGAGGCCGGGGTGGCGCCGCCCGACGCGGCGGTGACCTACGACGTGTTGCGCGATCTGGTCGGTGACGCAGATCTGTCCGCCATCGCCGACGACGCGGAATCCGGCGGGAACCCGGTCATCCCGCTCGTGAAGATGCTTCGCGGCCGGGTGGACACGGTAGCCGTGGGCAGATGGCTGCACCGGGGGCTCACCAGCCAGGACGTCGTGGACACCGCGGTCATGCGCTGTGCCGCTGACGCATCCGAGGCGGTCGCCGTCGAGCTGGAGCGCCAGGCCCGGATCCTGGCCGATCGCTCCGACGAACACCGGCACACCCCGATGGTGGCGCGCACCCTGACCCAGCATGCGGTGCCGACGACCTTCGGTCTCAAGGCGGCGATGTGGCTGCGTGGCGTGCTCGACGCGCGCGAGCAGGTCGCAGAAGTGTCCTTTGCGGTGCAGCTCGGCGGTGCGGGCGGGACGTCGGCGGCGGTCGTCGAACTCGCCGGCGGTGGCCCTGCCCGAGTGGCGGCCGAGACATCGACGATCGTGGCCCGTGAACTGGGTCTGGAGGCCACCACGCCGTGGCACGGTGCACGCAGCGCCGTGACCCGCATCGGTGACGCCGCCGTCACCTGCACCGACAGTTGGGCGCATATCGCCAACGATGTGCTCGCGCTGTCGCGGCCGGAAATCGGTGAGCTGACCGAGGGAGCCGGCGGCGGGTCGTCGACGATGCCGCACAAAACCAACCCGGTGCTGTCGGTACTCATCCGGCGGGCAGCGCTCGCCGCGCCGCCCTTGGCATCGAGTCTGCACCTGGCCGCGGTGGACACTGTCGACGAACGCACACCCGGGGGTTGGCACGTCGAATGGGACACGCTGCGGACCCTGTTGCGCCGCACCCTGGTCGCAGCCCGTCAGACCACGCGGCTCGTCGACGAACTGCGGGTCCACACCGACCGCATGGCGCACCGCCTTGCCGAGGCTGGCGACGCCGTCACCTCGGAGCAGACGACCATGGCCGCGATCGCCGGCCACACCCCGGCCGGTCAGTACCTCGGCGCCGCAGACTTCTACATCGACGCGCAACTCGAGCGCCTACGCACCATGACCAGGACACCATGACCAGGACAGGAGACCGATGACGAGCCGATACGACGACGGCATGGCGGTGCGACGCGAGGTCCTCGGCGACGCGCACGTCGACCGGGCGACCGACGCCATCACCGACCTCACCCGCGACTTCCAGGAACTCATCACCGAATACGCGTGGGGCAGCATCTGGACGCGACCCGGCCTGGATCGTCGCAGCCGTTCGATGATCACGTTGACGGCACTGATCGCCCGCGGGCACCACGAAGAACTGGCCATGCATCTGCGCGCCGCGTTGCGTAACGGGCTGACTCGCGACGAGATCACTGAAGTGCTGCTGCAGTCGGCGATCTATTGCGGTGTGCCCGACGCGAACACGGCGTTCCGGATCGCGAACGGGGTGTTCGCGGAGATCGACGCGGCTCAGTGATCCCATGCTCTGACTAGTCGGTCTCATCGACCTCCCGTCTGCGGCGATTACGCTCCCGTTCTTGTTGTCGGCGGGCGTGTTTGGCTTCTACCCGGGTCATGGATCGGGTGGGTGGTGGAGGCTTCGCGTTCCGGGGTGGTTCGGTGTCGTCGGGCGGCGCGGGTGGGTCTGGTGACGCGAACCGGATGCGGAGCAGTCCGGGGAACATGCTCTCGAGATTGTCGGGGTCGCCCTCGATCACCAGACCTTCCGGAGTTTTGAATTCGGTGCGAAGGCGGCCGCTGCGGTCGCGGTACATGTCGTCGACCCAGCGGCCGAAGGTTTTCAGGATGTGGAAGAACCGGCCTTTGATGTTCAGGTTCTCCGGCGCGGTCTGCCCACCTGCCGCCGGGCGGGCGTGGTTGTACTCGTGGACATGTTCGACATCGCCCTCGAACGCGGGAGTCGCATCGCCGGGCACCACGCTGTGTCCATCGCGCACCCGGACATAGGTGTCCAGCGCGGCCGAGGGGCGGTAGGGGTCGGAGGGCAGATGCGCGGGCAGGGTGAAGGTGCCATCCGGATTCTGCGGAGTGCCTTTCGGGACCAACCTCTTGACGATGGCGTCCGGTCGCGCTGCCAGGTCTCGCACGTGTTCGTCCGAGATCACTCCGTGCCCGTCGACGAACCCGGCGTTCTCGGCAGTGCCTGCGAGGGTTCCCTCGTCGCAGACGACGTGAATGACCACCTTGGCATCCACCGGCGGCACCGTGGCCGGCTCAGGAATCTCTGCGGCACAGTCCTCTCGGCCGCACAGACATTCGAACCGCGTGCCCGATAGCAATGCGAACATCGCATCCGAGGCGCGCTGCGCCTTCGTGCGTTCGTCATGAGCGCACACCGCGGCCGCCAGAGACTTGACGGCGGCCGCGGCGATACGGACGTTCTCCGCCGCCATCGTGACAGAAATCTCGGCCATCCCATCTGGCTGCGGCTTGGTTGACATCCGCCGATCGGCCAGCGCGCGTCTGCGTGCTTCTCGGACCGCGTCCGGGTCGTGGCGGAAGACAACGCGGTCGATCATGTCTCGCAATCGCTCGGCGGACCACGCGCCACGATGCAGGTCCAACTCGGCCGCGATCTCGGCATCCACATCGGCCATGCAGGCATGCCCGGTGAGCAGATCGGTCCGCGCAATGATCGTCGAGACCCGGGCCTGGGAGATCTGGCCGTTGCGGAGTCGCTCGGCGACCTCGGGAAGGCGATCCCGCAACGCGACTGCCTCCCGCAGGACCTGCTCGGCGGCATTCTGGGAAACACTCAGTGCCAACGCGATCCGAGCTGCGCAGTCGGCGAAACCGTCGACCACCAACATGTCCTCCGGACGTTTCCCATCGCCGACAATTCGGCGATGGAGCTCGGCGGCGAGCTGATAGTCGTGCCAGGCCAGTTACGCTCGTCCGCGTTGGGACGAGGCCATCGACCCGAGCAGGCCATTGGTGTCTGCGTCTGCGACGTCATCGCCATGGAGACGGCCGGTGAAGCGGGGCGCAAGATCCGGCCACGGCGAGGGTTCACCCCACCAGGACGACAACGCCCAATCGCGACTCGACACCGCCAGCACCTTTCAGAGAATGGACACGGCGAAACCACACGTCCCACATAGCTCTGAAAGTGACCGACCCCCGTGGGCCGATCCGGTATCACATCAACACTTCGATTTCGCTGGTACCCAATGTATGCCATCGCACCGACAAGAATGGTTTGCGCAGGTCACCTGAGGTTTAGGTCCGGAACCGATCACTCCGGATGAATCGCGCACACCAGGACCTCGATGAGTACTCGTTCCTCGGTCGGGTCCCGCGGGGGGAGGGTCACGATGGACAGGATCGATCGGATCGCGAAGCGGACCTGCACGCCATCGGCCGCGTCGAGGCCCATCAGCTCGGCTGCGGTCGCGATGATCGTCGGCGAGTGGATGACGGTGTCCGCCGCGGCGTAGACCCGACGCGATTCGACGAACTGTCGGATCACCGGGTCGGCGCGAATTGCTCGCACGGCCACAGTGATCGCAAGGAGCGCCCGCTCTCGCCCTTCGAGACCGGCGACCGACTTCTCGACCTCGGCGACCACGGCCGTCGAGGAGAACGCCCACACCGCCTCGAGCAATTGCCTCTTGCCGCCGACGTGACGGTAGACGGTAGCCCGCGAACAGTGGGCGCGACGGGCGAGGTCGTTGAGGTCGAACCGATCGAGTCCGTCGCGACCGATCATCTCTGTGGAGAGTGCGTAGAGGCGATCACGGGCCGCTTGGTTGCGGTCGCCACTCACCAGCCAGTCGCCTGCCATGTTCTCAGTGTGAGACATCTTGCTGAGATGTTTCACCCGTATGTCGAGGTTGGGTACACGGTATGAGACGCCGCGAACCACGACCAGACATCTGATGTGTCGACTTTCCCGCAACCTGTTGCTCTGTACGCGCGATGGAGTCGACGCTGGTCAGATGCATGATCTGGACAACCCCTATCCGTACTACGAGACGTTGCGGACCGACACGCCGGTGGCCCGGCTCGCCGACTCCCCGTTCTACGTGGTGACGAGCTGGGATCTCATTGCCGAGGCCGTGGCCCGGCCCGATCACTTCTCGTCAAATCTCACCGCGACGATGGTGTGGAACGCCGATGGCACCGTGACCACGTACCCGATCGCGGAACTGGATTCACCCATCCACGCGCTCGCCACCGCCGACGACCCGGCCCACCGGGACCATCGCAGGATGGTGATGCCGTCTATGGTCGCCAAACGTATCGGTCAACTCGAACCGTTCATCGATCACACCGTGAAGCGACTGTGGGACAGCGGAATCGACAGCAACGGAATCGACGGCAACCGGATCGACTGGATGACGGCGGTCGCGCACCGGGTGCCCATGGCCGTCGTCGCCGAACTCCTGGGATTCCCGACCTACGACATCGACGACCTGATCCGCTGGTCGTTCGCGACCACCGTGCTGCTCGACGGAGTGGTGACCGCCGAACAGTTGACGGCGGCCACTCAGGCAGCGACCGAACTCGGCGGCCACATCGCTGAATCCTTCACTGCGACCCGCGACGATCCGGGCGGCGGCGTCATGGGCGACCTCGCGACCCTGGTGAACCGAGGCGACCTCGATGAGTCGACAGCGATCATCATGCTCATTCAACTCGTCGCGGCCGGGGCGGAATCCACCGTCAGCCTCCTCGGCAACGCCGTGTGGCTGCTCGGCGAGCAGCCGGAACTGGTCGGACAACTGCGGGACAATCGTGATCTCGTGCGCCTCTTCGTCGAGGAGGCGCTGCGCGTCGAATCGCCGTTTCGCGGTCACTACCGCCACGTCGTGCACGACACCACACTGGGGGACGTGGCATTGCCCGCCAACTCCCACCTCTATCTGATGTGGGGCGCTGCCAATCGCGACGCCGAGCATTCTGATGAGCCGGACCGGGTGAACCTGGATCCGGCCGTGCGGCGACCACACATGGCGTTCGGGAAAGGGCTACATCTGTGTGTCGGAGCGGCGCTGGCGCGACTCGAGGCGCGGGTGGCGGTCAACCACCTACTCGATGCCACCACCGACTTCACCGTCCATGGCGCGAACCCCCAGTGGGAACGAAGCCTGCTGGTGCGTCGACTGCGCACATTGCCGCTGACCGTGACCTGACAGGGCTCGAGCTCGCTACACTCGATTCCACTGAGTGAAAGGCGACGATGGCAGGTAACACGGGCGCCCCGGGCCAATCGGTGGCCGCGCGCACGCTGGCGGTGCTCGCCGCCTTCGACCGCACCCACCGCGCGTTGACCCTCACCGAGATCGCCGAGCGCGCCGACCTTCCGGTGCCGACGACGCATCGCCTGGCCCGCGAGCTCGAGTCGTGGGGCGCGCTGACCCGTCGGCCCGACACCCGCTACGTCATCGGACGGCGGCTGTGGGATCTGGGGCTTCTGGCCCCGATCCAATCGGGTATCCGGGAGGTCGCCGCGCCCTTCTTGCAGGACTTGTACGCCGCGACGTTCGCCACCGTGCATCTCGCCGTCCGGGAGGGAACCCAGGTGCTGTATCTGGACCGCCTGTCGGGTCGCGCGTCTGTGCCGGTGGTCAGTCGGGTGGGTAGCCGACTTCCGTTGCACTGCACCGGTGTCGGCAAGGTTCTGCTCGCGCATGCACCCGACGGGATACGGCGTGAGGCGATGAGTGACCTGCGCCCGATGACACCGCACACGATCGTTGCGCCCGGGGTATTGGATCGTCAACTCCGCCAGATCCGGCAGCAGGGCTACGCCACCACCGCCGAGGAGATGACGCTCGGTGCCTGCTCGATCGCCGTGCCGATCCGCCGCGGCGACGAGGTGGTCGCCGCGCTCGGGGTGGTGGTGCCGTCGCTGGGGCGCAACCGGGCGTCGTTGGTGGCCGCCGCACAGGTGGCTGCTCAGGGTGTCGGCCGCACATTGGGCGGGGGCGTACCGCCGCCCGCGACGGTCTGACGAGTTTCAGGCGCCCACGCGGTCCAGGCCGGCCAAGAACTCCTCGACCCGCGGCCACGTCTGCGCGGTCGCCTCGCTGCCGGCGATCAGACCCAGATGGCTGGTCTCGACGGTGGTGAAGTGCACCTCGGGAGAGTCGGCGAAGATCTCCACGCCGTGTCGCGCTGCACCCCAGCTGACGATCGCGTCGCGATGGCTGCCGAACAGCTGGATCGGGAGCGCGATGGATGTGAGGTCGATGCTGCGATCACCGAATCGCAGTACGCCGCCGGCGATTTCGTCGCGGAAAACAAGATTTTCCCACATCTGCTCGGCCAGCTTGCCGGGATATCCGGGCAGCGCCTCCTGGAACCAGTCGATGACCTGCATCCGCGCCAACGCCTCCGTGTTGTCCGCGTTGCGGAGGATGTAGCCGGGCTTCTTGAACTCGCGTTCCCACGCCGTCGCGCGGTACCCGAGGCGCACCAGCGGCGCCGGGATGCCGCCCATCGCTTTCAGCGCGTACGTCACCGGAGCGGGACCGATCGGCCGGATGAGCGTCTTCACCAACGGATACGGCTGTACCAGCGAATAATTCAGCGGTGTGCCAACTGCGGTGATCGACCGGACGGGCAGGTCGGGATGTGCGGCGGCGGTGAGGAACGCGACGGTGCCGCCCAGGCTCCATGCGGCGAGGTCTACTGTGCTCGAAGTGTCGCCGTAGTCGGCGAGCACGTGTCCGATGGCGGCGGGGACGATGTCGTCGCAGAAGTCCTCGAAACCGAGATGGCGGTCGGCATAACCCATCTCGCCGAAATCGATCACGTACGGGATGCGTCCGGTCGCCAGCAGTGTCGCGACCACCGACATGTCCGGCGCCAGGTCGTAGCAGCGGGCCGGAACCGCGAGCGGCGGGATCAGCAGGACCGGTGAGCGTCCTGCATTGCGAGCCGCATCGACGTCGGCGGTGGTTCCGTAGCGGCGTAGCGTCCGATGCCGCCCCTCGGAAAGGGTGACGTGCGAGGTGGGCTGGTCATCGGCCACGCGTTCACCGCGCGTCAGGCGGTAAAGGGTACGGACACCGTCGAGCATGGGCACCTTCCGGTCTCGTTGGGACACGGGGTGCGATCCTACGGGAGGCTCAGCCGGCGGCAGCCAGGATGGCCCGCGTGTAGGCCTCGGAGCGGTCGGATCCGATGATGCCCGGTGCCATCTTGTTCATGACGTAGGAGATGGTCATCTTCTGCAGCGGGAACATCACAGTGATCGACCCTCCCCATCCACCCCAGAAGCAGATCCGTTCGTCGGGGAGTGAGGGCACGGTCGCGGGTTCGGGAAGACCGAATCCGATTCCCCAGCGCAGCGGCACGCCCAGAACGAGGTCGTCGCCGCGCGTCTGTTCGTCGAAGATCTGATCGATCGTCTTCTCCGTCAGCAGCTGCACGCCGTCGACGGTCCCGCCGCGGGAGATCACCGACATCGTTCGTACGAGGGCGCGGGCGTTGGTGTGGCCGTTCAGTGCCCCCATGTCGGCACGACGCCACTCGATGGTGTTTGCGGCGGCGGCTGACGCCACTGGCCCGGTGAAGGTCTTGAACATCGGCGAATCGGTGGGCAGTGCCGCGATGTCGATCGGCAGCGGTGGGGGTGGGATCACCTCGGCGATCCGTGCGTCGTCGTCCGGCCCTGCACCGATCTGTAGATCGACTCCCAGCGGGCCGGCGATCTCGTCGGCGACGAACTGTGTGAGATGTTTGCCGGTTACCCGGCGGACGATTTCGCCCAAGAGGTGGCCCTGGTTCTGCGCGTGATAACCCGACGCGGTGCCGGGTTCCCACCACGGGGCCTGGCGAGCGAGGTGTTCGACCGAGGTGTCCCAGTTGTACATGTCGGTGAGCTCGAACGGCTGATCCCACCCCGAGACCCCCGAGGTGTGCGCCATGATGTGGCGGACCTCGATATCGTCTTTGCCGTTCTGGGCGAATTCCGGCCAGTAGGTTGCGACCGGTGCGTGTAGGTCGACGAGTCCTCGGTCGGCCAGCATGAGGACCGCGAGCGCGGTGACCTCCTTGGTGGTCGACCACACGTTGACGATGGTGTCGCGCTCCCACGGAAGTGTTCGGGCGGCGTCGCGGAACCCGCCCCAGACATCGACCATCAGTTCGCCGTCGACGTCGACGGCGATGGCCGCACCGAGTTCGTTGCCTGAGTCGAGTTGGGCGGCAAGCTCATCGCGCACCCGCTCGAACTTCGGATCGATGTGACCGTGGACGTCGGGTGTCTCGGACATGTCGGACTCCTTGCCGGACGACCGCGGTGTCGCCCTCTCGGCCGACCGTAGAACATGTTCCGGCGGCCCGGTTGCGGTTTGCGCCGGTTGCCGGCACAAACCGCAACCGCCGACTCATCCTGCGTCGCGCAGCTCGCGGCGCAGGATCTTGCCGGTGACCGTCTTCGGGAGCTCGCCGACGATCTCGACCTCGCGCGGATACTTGTAGGCGGCCATCTGCTCCTTACAGAACTCGACGAGCTCGGCGGTGTCGACCGTCGCGCCGTCCTGCAGTGACACATAGGCCTTGACGGTCTCGCCGCGATACTCGTCGGGCACCCCGATCACGGCAGCCTCCCGCACCGCGGGATGGGTGTACAGCACGTCCTCCACCTCGCGTGGCCACACCTTGTAGCCCGACGCGTTGATCATGTCCTTCTTGCGATCGACCACGTAGAACCAGCCGTCGCTGTCCATGAATCCGACGTCGCCGGTCTTCAGTGCACCGCCGGGAATCGATTCGGCCGTCTTGTCCGGCTTGTTCCAGTAGCCCTTGACCACCTGCGGACCGGATGTGACGAACTCGCCGACTTCGCCGACGGGAAGGTCTTCGCCATCCTCCCCGACCACCCGGACGACCGTGTTGAACACCGGCACTCCCACCGACAGTGCACCCGAGGTCGCGTCGACGGGCGCCCGAACACCGAGCGGGACACCGTGTGACGGCGACGACGTCTCCGTCAGCCCGTAGATGTTGTGGATGTAGGCGCCGAAGACCTGCTCGAGCCGGTCGGCCATCGCCGGTGCGATCGGCGCGCCACCGGAGTAGAGAATACGCAGACTCTCGAAGTCGGCCGGTGTGGCACCGGGGGCGGCGGACAACGCGTTGAACGCGGTGATCGCCGCGACGGTGAACACCGGCCGGCGTTCGCGGATCGCGTCGAGCGTGACGTCCGGGGCAAACCGGTGTGTCAGCGTCAGCGGTGCCCGCACCAGCATCGCGATCATCACATGTCCCACGAGTCCGGTGATGTGGAACAACGGCGCGACGCCGAGCACCCCCTCGCCCGGTTTCAGACCCGTCCAGTCGCGGTAGGTCTGCGCGTTGAACGCCAGGTTTCCATGAGTGTTCATGGCGCCCTTGGGTTCTCCGGTGGTACCGCTGGTGTAGGTGAGGACGGCGACATCGTCGGCGGTGAGGGTCGGCGCCGGCAACGACGATCCGTCGAAGCCGTCGATCGTCTCGACCAGATCGCGGGTGCCGGGATTGCGGCGGCGCTCGACGCCGGCGAACAGCCGAGGATCATCGCGCGTCTGAAAGTCGAGCGGAGACGTCGTGAAGACCGTTCGGACCGCCGTCTTCCCGGTGGCGATGACCGGCGCGGCCACATCGTCGTAGAGGTCGTCGAGGGTGAGCAACGCCGTTGCGCCGGAATCGACCAGCATGTAGGTGAGTTCGCGCTGCTTGTTCATCGGATTGATCGCGACGGCGATACCGCCGGCCTTCCATGCCGCCACGATCCCGATGATGAAGGCCGGATTGTTCTGAACGTAGACCGCGAGACGATCACCGGCCGAGAATCCATCGCCGACGAGTGCGGACGCCAGCGCCGTCGCGGCCCGATCCACGTCGGCGAAGGTCAGCGTCGCGTCGAAGTAGCAGAGAAAAGGGCTGTCCGGCTCGGCCGCCACCGCAGCATCGAACACGTCGAGGGCGGTGGTGTACTCGGCCTCGATGTCGGCCGGGCTGCCCGCCGGATAGCGGGTCAGCCACGGCCGATCGGCGTAACTCACTTGATCACCACCGGGTTCACGGGTGCGCCGGTGGCCCGGTGGATCTTCAGCGGCGCAGCCACATAGAAGAACTCGTAGACCCCGTCGGCGGCACAATCCGCGGCGAGTTTCTCCAGGTCGCAGATCTCGGTGAAGGCGATGCCCAGGTTGCGCATCAGCGCATTGTGCAGAACCAACGCGACCCCGTTGTGCGGGTCGGTGGTGACCTCGTTGGCGATGGTGTCGGTGACCAGATTCGGGATCTCCTTGTCCTGGAACCACTTCACCAGTTCTGCGGAATGCACCAAGCCGGGTTCGCAGAAGTCGTCGTAGAACTTGTCGCCCTGCTGGAAGAACAGTTGGAGGTGATTGGTGCGGATGAGCAGGATGTCGCGCGGTTTGATCTCGATACCCTGTGCCGCGGCGCACTTCTCGAGGTCGGTGTGGTCGAAGGTCTCGCGCGGCCCGAGGCAATCCACCCCCCTGAAGCGGGCCATGTCCAGCAGGACCGCGCGACCGGCGACGCCACGTTGTGCGATCGGCTCGACGCTGGCCTTGTCCAGGCCGCCCACGGTGGTGCGGGCGTCATACCCGTTGTAGATCTGGCCGTCGTACCAGACGTGGCCGAGTGCGTCGTACTGCGTGGACCCCTGCAGGAAGGCGTCGATCTTGTCGTCGGCGTAGTGCAGACCGCCCGGGAAGGCCGGGCCGTCGCCGCCCTCATCCCAGTTGGACTCGTCGAAGATCATCTCGCGGGTCGCCGGGCTGCGGCCGGGCCACACCGGATCGCCCTCGGGGTCGCCGATGAGTCGCTGCAGCGTGAACAGTTCGCCCTTCTTGATCAGGCCGACGCCGGCGAGGACCTGCTCGGCGGTGAGGTAGTTGAGGCTGCCGACCTCGTCGTCGGCGCCCCATTTGCCCCAGTTGGAGGGGGAGTCGGCGAGCAGTTCGGTGAGATCGGGTGCAGTCATGGGACGCCTCTCCAGTGAGTCGATGTGAGTGGACTGAACGATTCGAGCGAACGTTCGGAAAGTTCAGGTGAGATGAGGATCACAGGATTCGGGGCGTCCGTCAAGGGGTTTCGCCGAAGTCGAAAAGGGATGTCGGACAGGCGGATTTCGGTTCAGCGGGGCTGAACAAGCATCATCGCCAGGGCGTGATCGGCGTAGTCGTGGGCGACCTCGGCAGGCGTCTTCGGTCCGGCGGTGGAGAACCAGTAGGGCAGGGCCATGCACATGGTGGCGACGACCCGCGCGGTGCCACGCGGATCCGGCGATGCGAAGGAACCGTCGGCGGCCGCGGCGACGGCCGCATCGTCGAGGCGGGCCTGCAGGCGTCGGCGGGCGTCGAGGATGACGCTGCGGTCGGGTTCCTCGAGGCTACGCATCTCGGTGGCCGTGATGAACGCCAAGTCCCGGCGTACCGCATGGCAGAGCGCCAGCGCCTCGACCATCAGCGCAAAGCGCTCAGCAGGCCGCTCGCCCTCGGCATCCGCTGCCAGCACGCGCCATTCGATGTCGGCCATCGTCTGGGTCATGAGCGTCACCAAGAGATGCTGCTTGCTCCGGTGATAGTGGTAGATGCCGGCCACGCTGCTGTCGGCGGCGGTCGCCACCAGGCGCATCGTCGCACCGTGATAGCCGACGTCGGTGAACACCTCGACCGCGGCACGTAGCGCCGGGTCGAGATCGAGATCGCTGAATCGGCGCCAGTCGGAGGTGGGTGTGGCCCCGAGGGTGTCGGACTGGCGGGCGGGTGGCGGACTCACCAGGTGGCCGGGCGAGACGTCGAGGCGCCGGGCGATCTGGTGCAGGCGATCGATCGTGAGCGCGACCTTGCCGTTCTCGATGGCGCTCATCGTCCCGACGCTGACCCCGATGTCGGCGGCCAGGGCGCGCAGGGTCAGGCCGGACTGCACACGCGCCTGGCGGACCGCCGGTCCGGTCAGGTTCTGTTCAGCCATGCTGAACACGGTAGCGCTGTGTAACACGGTAGCGCTGTGTGCCGGTCACCGTAGACTTCACCCGACGATGTCGACTCCTCGGGGGGACGGAAAGGTGACGGTCGGGTGAGTGCCTACGATGACCGGCCGTGGCTCGCCCATTACGGCGGACGGCCCGCACATCTGCGGGTGGAGTTCGGTACCGCGATGGACATGTTCGACGCCGCGGTCGCGGCAGCCCCGGATGCCCCGGCCGTGCACTACTTCGACTCCACGCTCACGTGGTCCGGCCTCGATCACGCATCGGACGCGTTGGCTGCGTTGCTGCTGGCCCGTGGATTCGGTCCGGGCGACCGGTGTGCCCTGTTCGTCCAGAACGATCCGGCGTTCGTGATCGGTCTGGTGGCGGCGTGGAAGGTGGGTGGTGTCCCGACCGCGATCAGTCCGATGAGCAAGGTGGACGAGTTCACCTGGTTCCTGCAGCGTTACCGGCCGGCGGCGTTGCTGGCGCTCGATGATCTGTACCTCGAGGTCGTCCGGCCCGCGATTGCCGATGACCCGGGCATCGCGGTTCCGGTGGTGGTGACGGTCAGTGGGTTGGACGGACAGACGCGCGACGATCCGCGGCTGTTCGCGGGTCGGCGTCGCCATCGGCCCCCGGACACGATCGACCTCGCGGCACTCGTCGCCGGGTTCGATGGTCCGGCACCGCGGCGGCGACCCGTGGGTCCGGCCGATGTCGCCGCGCTGTTGCCGACGTCGGGCACGACCGGCTTTCCCAAAGGCGCCCGGATCAGTCATGCCAATCTGACGTTCAACACCCAGATCTACCGCGAATGGACCGGAGTCGACGTCGGGGAGCCGATTCTGGCGCTGGCGCCGGTCTTTCACGTCACCGGTCTCGTGGGAGCGGTGACCCTGGCGATGCTGCTCCGGTCGCCGGTCGTGGTGACCCATCGCATCCTGCCGGCCGTGATGGCCGACGCGATCCGCGAGTGGCGGCCGGTGTTCGCGGTCGCCGCGATCACCGCCTACATAGGTCTTGCCGACGAGTCCGACATCACGCCGGCGGAAATGTCCTCGCTGCGTTTGCGTTACTCGGGCGGCGCGCCGATCGAACCTGCGGTGGCGGAGCGGCTCGAGGAGGCCCTCGGCGGATACGTGCACAACATCTACGGACAGACCGAGACGACGTCACCGTCGCACATCGTGCCACCGGAACTGCGTTCGCCGGTCGACGAGGAGACCGGGGTGCTGTCGGTCGGGGTGCCGGTGTCGAGCACGGTGGTGCGGGTGGTCGACGACGACGGCCGCGATCTTCCGGTCGGTGAGATCGGCGAATTGGTGACGAGCGGACCGCAGGTCATCGACGGCTACTGGGACGACCCGACGGCCACTGCGGCCGCACTGACCGGCGGCGAATTGCGTACCGGCGATATCGGTTTCATGGACGATGCCGGCTGGTTCTATGTCGTCGACCGCAGGACCGATGTGATCAACGCGGCGGGCTACAAGATCTGGCCGCACGAGGTGGAAGCGGTTCTGGCCAAGCATCCCGATGTCGCGGAAGCGGCGGTCGTCGGCATCCCGGACGACTATCGCGGTGAGTCGGCGAAGGCGTATGTGGTGTTGCGCGCGGGCTCGCCGACGACCGAAGCCGATCTCGTCGAGCACTGTCGCGTCCGGCTTGCGGCCTACAAGTATCCGCGGGAGATCGAGCTGGTGGGTGCGCTGCCGCGTTCGGCGACCGGAAAGTTGTTGCGACGCGAGTTGCGTGGTCAGGCTGCGGTGCGACCGCGATCTACAGACCCAGATCCCGGCCGATGATGTCCTTCATGATCTCGGTGGTGCCGCCGAAGATCGTCTGGATACGAGAATCGGTGTAGGCGCGGGCAACCCGGTACTCGTTCATGTAGCCGTAGCCGCCGTGCAGCTGCACGCACTGGTCGATGACGCGCTTACCCAGCTCGGTGCACCACCACTTGGCCTTGGAGGCGTCCACCGCGGTGAGCTCACCGTCGACGACGGCCTGCAGGCAGCGGTCGATGTACTGCTCGGCGATGTCGAGTTCGGTGGACATCTCGGCGACGACGAACCGGTTGTGCTGGAAGGTGCCGATTGGCTTGCCGAAGGCCTTGCGGTCCTTGACGTACTGCAGCGTCTCCTCGTACACGGCGCGGGCACCGGCGATGGCGCCGACGGCGATCGACAGCCGCTCCGAGGGGAGGTTCTGCATCAGGTGGTAGAAACCCTTGTTCTCCTCGCCGAGAAGATTCTCCCGGGGGACGCGCACGTCGTTGAAGTGCAGCTCGGCCGTATCGGCGGCCTTGAGGCCCATTTTGTCGAGCTTGCGTCCGCGCTCGAAGCCCTCCATGTCGCGCTCGACGACGAGCAGCGAGAACGCCTTGTGGCCGGCGGCCGGGTCGGGATTTGTGCGGCACACCACCACGACCAGATCGGAGTTGATGCCGGCCGAGATGAAGGTCTTGCTGCCGTTGAGGATGTAGTGGTCGCCGTCGAGCTTGGCCGACGTCTTGATGCCGGCGAGGTCGCTACCGGCGCCGGGCTCGGTCATCGCGACCGCGAGGATGGTCTCGCCGGTGGCCATCCCGGGCATCCAGCGCTTGCGCTGCTCGTCGTTGGCCAGGTGCAGGAAGTACGGGACCAGAACATCGTTCTGCAGGCTCAGGCCGGGTGCCGCACTGCCGAAACGCGCGAACTCTTCGACGACGACCGCGTTGAATCGGAAGTCGTCGTCGACGCCACCTCCGCCGAATTCCTCGGGGATGTTGAAACCGAGCAATCCGGCCTCGCCCGCTTTGGCATATGCCTCACGGTCGACCTGCCCTGCGGCTTCCCACTTCTCGACGTGCGGTGCGCACTCGCGGGTGAGGAACTCGCGTGCGGTCTGGCGGAGCTGTTCGTGTTCTGCTTCGAAGACTGTGCGCTTCATGTGGTGAACTCCTTCGTGATTCGGGTCTGGTGACGATCGGTTTGGTCAGGTCGCCGGGCGCGATCCCACCGCCCGCAGCGATGTCGCGGCGTAGGAGACCGCGACCTGTTCCGGGGTTCGTGGCCCGTCGGGCCGGTACCAAGTGGTGATCTCCTGACAGGCGCCGAGCAGATAACGCAACACTTCCCGAGCATCGCCCGGTATCTGGAAATCACCGGAGGCGATGCCGCGCTCCAAAACATCCGCCAGCAGGTCCTCCATCTCGGTGCGCATGCCCACGTAGTGCTGTCGATGCGGGTTGTCGGTGTCGAGATAGCGCAATTCGCGTCCGACGCTGGCGAGCTGAAGATCGGCCGTCATGTGCAGAACGATGGTCTCGATCGCGTTGGACAGCTGCTCGGACGGCGTGTCGCCGTCGGCGATGGCCGCGTGCACCCGGGTGAGGACCGACGACATGCCCGCCTCGAGCAGCGCGACCAGGATGCCTTGCTTGTTGTCGTGGTGGTAGTACAGCGTGGGGAGGGAAACGCCTGCACGCGAGGCGATGTCGCGGATCGACGTGCCGTGGAAGCCGCGTTCGTGGAACGCGTCCTTGGCGGCGACGAGGGTGATCGGCAGATGCAGGGGTTCCAGCTTGCGCCAGTCACCCGGTGCGGAGGTCGCCGCACCGGGCTCACCGGTCGCCGCGGTGGACACGGTCTCAGACACGCTCGATGATCGTGGCATTCGCCATGCCAGCGCCCTCACACATCGTCTGCAGGCCGTAACGGCCGCCGGTCGCTTCGAGGTGGGTGACCAGCGTGCTCAGCAGACGGGTGCCCGACGAACCGAGCGCGTGGCCCAGTGCGATGGCACCACCGCGCGGGTTCAGCTTGTCCGGGTCGGCACCGAACTCGTGGGCCCAGGCCAGCGGAACGGGCGCGAAGGCCTCGTTGACCTCGTAGGCGTCGATGTCGTCGATGGTCAGACCCGAGCGTTCGAGGATCTTGCGGGTCGCCGGGATCGGAGCGGTGAGCATGAACACCGGATCGTCGCCCGCCAGCGAGAACGAATGGAACCGGGCGCGCGGGGTGAGACCGAGCTTGGCGGCCATGGTGTCGCTCATGATCAGCGCTCCCGACGCACCGTCGGTGAGCGGCGAGGAGTTGCCGGGGGTGATGTGCCAGTTGATCTCCGGGAAACGCTTCGAGTACTCCTCGGAGTAGAACGACGGCTTCAGGCCGGACAGCCCCTCGGCGGTGGTCGAGGCCCGCACCGTTTCGTCGACGGAGTGCGTGATCGTCTGGCCGTCGGCGTTGGTGACGTCGATCGGGATGATCTCGCGGTCGAAGAAGCCCTCGGCCGCGGCCTGCGTGGCTCGGCGATGCGACTCGGCGGCGAAGTTGTCGAGGGTCTCACGGTCGAATTTCCATTTGGCGGAGATCAGTTCGGCCGAGATGCCCTGACCGACGAGTCCGTCGGGATAGCGGGCAGCGATACTCGGTCCGTACGGACTGCGACCCACCGTGGTGAACCCCATCGGCACACGGCTCATAGATTCCACACCGGCGGCGATGACCACGTCGTAAGCGCCGGCGATCACGCCCTGCGCGGCGAAGTGGGCGGCCTGCTGGCTCGATCCACACTGCCGGTCGACGGTGGTGGCGGGCACGGATTCGGGGAATCCGGCCGACAGCAGCGCGGTGCGGGAGATGTTGAGGGCCTGCTCGCCGGCCTGGCCGACGCAGCCGCCGATGACGTCGTCGACGAGGGCGGGGTCGATGTCATTGCGCTCGACCAGGGTGCGCAGCACATGCGCGAGAAGCTCGACGGGCTGGGTTTCCGACAGCGCGCCGCCGGGCTTGCCCTTACCGGAGGCGAGACGGGCGACGTCGACGATGACGGCTTCGGGCATGTGGGTCCTCCCAGGTGTGATGGTGAGTCGAATCGGCAGGTGACATTGCCTGAGTGCACCCCGATCTAACGCTCGTTCTACCTGTCTAGCACGCCGGAACCCGCCGGATCAACAGATCGGCGGGTTCGAGGGCGAACGTCGCTAGATGGCGCCCTGGTCCGCTTCGCCGGCAGGCGTCGCGGTGAAGGTCTTGACGTCGAGCGGGCCGGCAAGCAGATTGCCGATGGCCTTGCCGAGTTCGGCGAGCGCCTCGGCCTGGCCATGCGTGCCGAGCGCTTCCATCGATTCCCACTTCTCGATCATCACCAGGTCGGTCGAGTCGCCGGTGGCCTCGTGCAGTGCGTACTTGAGGCAGCCCGGTTCGGCATGCACCTTCGGGATGGCGGTGAGGACGGCCTCCTTGACGGCAGCTTCCTCGCCGGGCTTGGGGGAGATGGTGGCGACGACGATAACGGGCGACATGGCTGTCTGGCTCCTGAAAGTTGAGGGACGAAACGATCTCCGCTGACGTTAGGGCACGTGTGGCGCGGCGTGGCGGGCTTCGATGGAATCGGCGCTACCGCTTCTGTCAGGACCCGAGATAGGCGACGATGGCATTGGTCAGGCCGCGGCGCGCCTCGTCCAGGTCGGAATAGGTGCCCAACTGCGCCTCCGACACGAGCCCACGCATGGCGCCCGGGATGAATGCGGCGACTTCGCGCACCCGTGCCGGATCGACCTCGAGGTCGGCGAATGCCTTCTGGCAGGCGCGGGCCCAGCTGTCCTTCCACGAGGCGAGTTCGGCTGCGGTGTGCGGAAAGAGTCGTTCGAGTTCGGCGGGATCCCGCGGCAACGCGGCACGCAGCGCCTCGATGGCCCGGGCTTCGGTGGAGGTCAGCCCCGCGAACAGGGTGTCGACGATCTCGGCCACCCGGTCGGGCAGCGGCGCGGTGTTGTTCTCGCGGTAGGGCAGCTCTCCGCGATGCTCGGCGGTACGGCGCAACACTGCTGCCCACAGGCCGTCGACGTCACCGAACTGATACTTCACCGTGCCCCAGGTGGCGCCGATCTCCTTGGCGATCCGATTGGCCGACACCGAACCCGGCTCGCCCGAGGCCAGCGCGGTCACCGCCGCGTCGAGCATCGCCTCGCGGGTGGATCGTCCCCGACGGTTGGTACGCCGTCCGGAGGTGTCGGCGTCGGTGGTCATGACGCCTGATCCTAACGGGGATACCGTCGCGGTCTTGGTCCGTACGATCAAGGGATGAGGGAATCTGACGGCGAATACTACGTCACGGCCGACGAGCTGAAGGCGTTCTGGGAATCGGGCCGCAAGCACTGGTACATGCGCGAGGACGGGTCCACCGATCTGTACTCCGACGAACTCGACATCACCCACGGCTGGCCGATCTACCTGCGTGATCGCGACGAAGCGTGGCTCGCGAAGTGGGACGGCAACTTTCAGAAGGCGGTCGAGGAGGAGCTCAACCCCAACCTCATCCGGCACTTCGAAGAGCTGACAACCCAGGGAAACTGGCCGCACCAGCAGGACTGAGCGACTGGGCACCGGCCCACTTCGGTATCAAGTCAACTCCAAGTGGGGTGCGCGATGCTTCTCGGCACACACCACCGAGGAGAACCCATGACTGTCGCCGACCCGTCCACCATTCCCGTTCCCGCCCGTCGAGTGCCGACCACGGCTGCCGGTATCGCGCTCGCCTGCAGCGCCCCGATCTGGGCGATCAGCGTCGCCGCAGTCGGCGACCACGAAGGCTTCGGCGCAGCCTCGGTGTTCGGCGGTCTCGCCGCCCTCGCCTTCCAGCTATCTGTGCTCGCGCTGCTGTCGGTGCAGCAGCGTAGCCACGCGATGGGCGCGGGCCGGGTGGCCCGCGTGGGCTACCGCGTCGAGGTGGTGGTGCTCGGTGGTGCGCTGGTGTCGACGATCCTCGACATGTTCTGGCTGGTCCATGGGTCGGTCGTCTGGATGATCTTCGACATCTGCTGGCCGTTGTCGATGCTCGGGATGCTGATCATCGGCATTCGGGTCGCGATCGCGGACCGATGGACCGGTGCGCTTCGCTGGCAGACGCTGTTCGCGCAGAGCTGGCTGGTGTGGGCGTTGCCGCTCGGCGCCATCCCCGGTGTCGGGCTGTGGGGTGCCGTCGTGCAGACCATCCTCGGGTATGGCGGTCTGGGTCTGCTGCTCGCACGCAGGCAGGTGATCACGGCGTCGGCGCCGGTTTCGCAGAACCCCCTATCATAGTTACGTAGAACCCACTATGGTTCTTTCTCGGAGGGTGCGCGTCCGGAAGGAGAACCGATGGCCAGGACCCCGTTGTCGATGGAGCCGACCGGGTGGTTTCAGGTCGCGTGGTCGGCCGAGATCCGGGTCGGCGCGGTGCGCAAGATGAAGTACTTCGGCCGGGAGATGGTCGCGTGGCGCTCGGCGTCGGGAGTTGTGGCCGTATTTGATGCTTACTGTGAACATCTCGGCGCGCATCTCGGTTACGGCGGACGGGTGGACGGGGAGAACCTCGTCTGCCCGTTCCACGGGTGGGAGTGGAACCGTGATGGTCGCAACGTCTGCATCCCGTACGAGAAGCATCCCAACAAGGGGCGTCGCATCCGCAGCTATCCGGTTGTCGAACGCAACGAGGCGGTCTGGATCTGGTACGACGTCGAGGGGCGACCGCCGACGTTCGACGTCCCGGACATCTTCGGCGACTTCGACGACGACCGAACGGCTGATGATTACTATCCGCCGATCGCGGCGGCCACGCTCTTTCGCGAGGGCCTCGAGATCCATCCGCAGTACATCATGGAGAACGGCGTCGATTTCGCGCACTTCAAGTTCGTGCACAAGACGCCGTTCATGCCGGAACTCACCCGGCACGACTTCAGCGGTCCGGTGTCCTATGTCGACTTCACGATCGCCTTCGATGAGGGAGCAACCCTCGAAAATGCCACCAGCGGGGTCGAATCCATCAATGCCGGCCTAGGCTGTTCGGTCACCAAGAGTTGGGGCATGGTCGACAACCGGACGATGCCCGCGGTCACCCCCGTCGACGACCACACCTCCGATGTGCGGTTCACGGTGTGGATCGGACGCAAGCCTGGTGAGGAATCCGGTCCCATCACCGACTACGGCAAGACGATGGCCGACTTTGTCATTGAGCAGTTCGAGGCCGACATCGAGATCTGGGCGCATCAGCGGTATTCCGACCCGCCAGCGTTGTCTCGCAAGGAATATCAGGGCTTCACGGCACTGCGCGCCTGGGCTACCCAGTTCTATCCGGACGGTCCGACGGCACCCGTCGGCTCCGATGACCGAAAGGCGATGTGATGACGGCTCCCGCACCGAGAATCCGCGTGTTCCAGGTGGCCACCGGCAACGTCGGTACCGAGATGATCGGCCGGATCGCCGGCCACCCTGACCTGGAATTGGTGGGCCTGCACTGTTATTCACCGGACAAGATCGGACGCGATGCCGGTGAGATCGTGGGCGCCGACCCGATCGGCGTCATCGCGACGGGAACCGTGGCCGAGATCATCGCGGCGGCGCCCGACGTGCTGACCTTCCACGGCGTCTTCCCCGACGAGGAGCTGTATGTGCAGGTGCTGGAGGCCGGCATCAACATCGTGACCACCGCGGACTGGATCACCGGCTTCCACCGCAACACCAATCACCCGCATCCGAGCGGCCGCAAGACCACCGAGATCCTCGCGGAGGCCTGCGAGAAAGGTGGTTCCACCTTCTACGGCACCGGTATGAATCCGGGTGCCGCGCAGGTGATCGCGGTGGCGCAATCAATGGATGTCGCCGATATCGAGAATGTCACGGTCACCGAGTCGGTGGACGTGTCGTGTCACCACTCGGCGGAGACCTGGCAGGCGGTCGGCTACGGCCGTCGGGTCGACGACCCCACCATCCCGGACTCTTTGCGCCGCTACACCGAGGTGTTCGCCGACTCGGTGTACCTGATGGCGGACTGTTTCGACCTCGAACTCGACGAGGTCGCCTTAAGCTACGAGCTCGGCGCCTGCACCAAGGATGTCGATCTGGGGTGGTACTTCCTGCCGGCGGGATCGCTGGGAGCCAACTACATCAAGTATCAGGGCATGGTCGACGGCGTGGCGCGCGTGGAGACCCACCTCGAATGGCAGATGACGCCCTTCACCGATCCGGCGTGGGACATCAAGGGCTGCTACATCACCCACATCACCGGCGATCCGTCGGTCTACTCCAAGCACATGATCTTCCCGAAAGCCGGTGTGGACCTGTCGGACCCGTCGTCATTCGCATCGATCGGCATGACGGTGACGGGTATGCCTGCGCTGAACGCCATCAGCTCGGTGGTAGCGGCCCGGCCGGGCATCCTCACCAGCGCCGATTTGCCGTTGCGTGGCTTCGCGGGTCGGTTCAAGCGCTGAACTCGCGCGTATGGTTGACGCCATGGCCAGAACAGTTGCGAAAGCCGATGCCGTCGACCGCACCGAACTCCTGGATTTTCTGCGGTCACGTCACCAGATGATCCTGAGCACCGTTCGTGCCGACGGGACCCCGCAACTCTCGCCGGTCACCGGCGGCGTCGACCAGGACGGTCGCATCGTCATCTCCACCTACCCGGGCCGGGCGAAGGCGGTCAATATCCGTAACAACCCGGTGGCCAGTGTGTGCGTGCTGTCCGACGAGTTCAACGGGGCGTGGGTACAGGTGGACGGGCACGCCAAGGTACTCGACATGCCTGATGCCGAAGACGGCCTCGTCGACTACTTCCGATGCATCTCCGGAGAGCATCCGGATTGGGACGAGTATCGGGCCGCGATGCGGACCCAGGGCAAGTCGCTGATCCGGATCCGGCCGACCCGCTGGGGACCCATCGCCACCGGCGGCTTCCCGGCCGATGTCGCCGAGCGTCTCGACGCCCAGGACGGCTGAACCTCAGGCAGGTGTCTTGGCGAACTCGATGGTGAGTTTTGCGTTGAACGCCGGGAGGTCGTCGGGATTGCGGCTGGTGATCAGCGTGTTCGGCCCCGATCGGCACACCACAACTTCCTCGTCCTGCCAGGTGGCTCCGGCATTGCGGAGATCGGTCTGCAGGCTGGGATAGGAGGTCATCGTGCGACCGCTCACCACGCCGGCCTCGATGAGGGTCCATGGGGCGTGGCAGATCGCCGCCACGGGTTTCCCGGCGTCGAAGAACGCTTTCACGAACGCGACCGCGCTCGCATCGGTGCGCAGGAAATCGGGATTGGCCACGCCGCCGGGCAAGACGAGCGCGTCGAAATCGTCGACGCGGGCGGTGTCGGTGGTGGCGTCGACGGTGAAGGTGTCGCCACGGTCGAGGTGATTGAACGCCTGCACCTCGCCGTCGGAGGTCGACACCAGTGTGGGGTTGCCGCTCACCGCCTCGACCGTCTTCCACGGCTCGGTCAGCTCCACCTGCTCGGCACCCTCGGGTGCGACCAGGAAGGCGATGGTGGTACCGGCGAGTTCCTCGGGCATGTCGGTTCCTTTCTCGACGATGGTCGAAATGGTCTGTGGCATCGGGTACCCGGGTGGACGAGCGCGCAAACCACGCAGGCGGGGTGGCGCGGGTAGCCTCAGGTCATGTCCGTCACGTCCGACGTTGCCGTCATCGGGGCCGGGATCATCGGCCTGTCGACGGCCTATCAGCTGTCCCGCCAGGGGTATTCGGTCACGGTGTATGAGGCGGGTAGGCCCGGATACGGACAATCCGCCGGGCAATCGCGCATCTTCCGCCACGCCCACGACGATCCGCGGTTGATCCGCCTAGCGGTGCGGGCGCGTGATCAGTGGCACGGGTGGTCCGACGACCTCGGTGTCACCACGGTGTCCGACGACGGTGCGTTGGCGTTGGGCGAGACGGCGGGACGTCGGCTGCCGTTGCTCCGTGAGGCCGGCGTGGCGGCGGAGGCGATCGATGCCGATGCTGTGGCCGAGCTGCTGCCGATGCTCGGCGCGTACGAGGGCACCGCGGTGTTCGACCCGGGTGGCGGTTCGATCGACACTCGGGCCGTCATCTCCGCGTTGGCGAGTCGGGTTGCCGACAGCATCGTCGGCGAGCAGGTGATCGCGACACATCGAGACGGCGACGGGATTGTCGTGCGAACGCCGACGACGCGGGGTGGTCACGGGTCTGTGGTGATCTGCGCGGGACGCGGCACCGCCGCCTTGGCGCGCGGAGCAGGGATCGCCGTGCCCGTACGTCTCGGAGCTCATGTGCGCGTGTCGTTCTCGGTGCCAGGCGAGACATCACGACTGCCGACGCTGCAGGACGGCAGCGGCCACTTCGGAGCCACCGGCGTATACGCGGCCGCCTATCCTGACCGTTCGGGATACGGTCTCGGATTGTCCGATCACGTCGACGCCAATGACGACGGCGCCATCGTCGACGGTGCACGTCTCGGTGAGTTGGCGGACGCGGCAGTCGAGTACGTAGGTTCGGCGTTGCCGGGGTTGGACCCCACGCCGCGTGAGATCGTGCACTGCTGGGTGACCACGTTGCCGTGGGGCGATGACGGGATGGCGATCTGGCGGGACGGTCCGGTCGTCGTGATGGCCGGGCACAACCTGTTCAAACACGCGCCGGTCATCGGCGAAGCGCTCACCCAGACGGTGATCAACGCAGCGGTACCGCACGACTTCAGGCCCGATCAGCTTCTCGGTGCCGCGGGTTGAGGCCGACCTCCCGCTTCGTCCATCGGTGACATCACCGATGTTCGACCGGGCGCCACCGCAGGATCTCCAGGGCTGCCGCCACATCGACCAGGTTCTCCGCCAGCGGGCGAGGCAGCAGCGTGTCGGCCCGTGCGATACGGCGGATCACCGTGTTGCGGTGGGTGTAGAGACGAGCCGCGGTCCGTGAGGTGTTGCATTGCTCGGCGATCCAGGTGCGGACCGTATCGACCGTGTCGCGGTCGGCGGAACCGAGTTCGCCGAGTGTGTCGGCAAGGAACTCGTCGGTGGCGACGTCGTCGGTGGTGAGCAAGGACACGAGCCGCAGGTCGTCGTAGTTCGCCACCTGGTGACCGTCGGGGTACCGGGCCATCAGGCGTTGGGTGGCCAGCGCCTGGAAGTGGCTGCGGCGGAAGCCGTCGAGGGAATGACCCGGCAGTCCGACGGCGATCCGCACTCCCGGGTGCTCGGGCAGTTCGCGCAGGTCAGGTGTCCGCGATTGCGGTAGCCACACCCACAGGGTCGAGGCGCTCGCCATGACGGTGAGGCGGTCGCGGCTGTGGTTCGACTTGGTCAGTGCGTCGGCCGCCGCCTCCAGGTCACGAGCGGCCGCGGCCCCCGGGTCGCTCCAGATGACCGCGGCCACCTGCGGTCCGTCGAGTCGGTGCCCGAGCTGGGATTCGGCGCGGGTCAGTGGGATCGGCGCTCCCTCCAGCAGCAGCGCGACGGTCTGTCGGCGCTCCGCGTGGGTGCCGCGTGTGAGGTCGGCGCGTTCGGCGGCCATCCGCTGCGACATGGCGCCGACAGTGTCGTCGATGAATGTCGAGATCGACAACGACGACACGTCGAGGAGCGCGCGGAGGTCGGCGGGATCGTCGGTGAGGTCGAAGCAGATCTCCATCCAGCGTCGCCACGCGACGCTCTGCGCCGTGCGGTAGGAGTCCAGCGATGACTCGCCGAGACCGCGTCGCACCAGGTCGCGGGCAGTGTCGAGGACCTCGCCACCGAGATTGACCGGTACCCGGCGTCCGGGATCACGCACGTTGGCCGCCGCCCAGTGCAGCATGTTGGCGCTGTTGGTGCGGCGGGTGGCTTCGGCGAGCACCGGGTCGTCGGCGACAGCGGTCATCCGCACGCCGCCAAGTGCGGCGTCGTGCATCTCGCGAACCCACGAGTCGGGTGGGTTCAACGCGATCTCCGCGCCGCGGCGCAGCAACTCACGCACGCGGGGCGATATGTGTGGCCACTCGGACATGGCAACATTTTGCACCACTGAATGACCTGTGGAGTTGCAGATTGACCCTGGCGGTGTGGTCGTCGACTGAGCATGCTGGTAGCAACGCCTACGAGTACAGGAGCATCAGGTGACCACATCGAGCCCCGTCGACGGTGCCGCCGCCGTCGACACCGTCGACGTCCTCATCATCGGAGCCGGGATATCCGGTGTCGGCGCCGCGCGCTACCTCACCACCGAGCATCCCGCGAAGTCCTTCGCGATCGTGGAGGCGCGGGATGTCGCCGGTGGTACCTGGGATCTGTTCCGTTACCCGGGTATCCGGTCGGATTCCGATCTGTACACCTTCGGCTACGAGTTCAAGCCGTGGCGTGACAAACAGTCGATCGCCGATGCGCCGCACATCCTGGACTACCTGCACGAGACCATCGACGAGAACGGTCTCACCGACCTCATCCGGTACCGGCACAAGGTAATAGCCGCGGCATGGTCGTCGGCCGATGCGCGCTGGCTGGTCGACATCGACCGCACCGACACCGGCGAGCGGGTACAGATCAGTGCGCGCTGGATCTTCTGCGGTTCCGGCTATTACGACTACGACGACGGGTTCAGCCCGGACTTCGCCGGGCGGGAACGCTTCACCGGCCAGATCGTGCATCCGCAGCATTGGCCGGAGGACCTCGACTACGCGGGTAAGCGGGTGGTGGTGATCGGCAGCGGGGCGACTGCGGTGACCCTGCTACCCGCCATGGCCGACGACGCCGAGCACATCACGATGCTGCAGCGCACGCCGACCTACATCATCCCGTTGCCGCGGGAGGATGCGCTGGCCAACACGCTCAAGAAGGTGCTCGGTGACGAACGCGGCTACGCCCTGACCCGGCAGAAGAACGTCGCCCAGCAGCGGTTGATATTTGAACTGTGTCAACGATTTCCGAAGGCCGCCCGGCGTGTCATCCGAAGGATCAACGAGTCGCAGCTGCCTGACGGTTTCGACGTCGACAAGCACTTCAATCCGCCGTACAACCCGTGGGATCAGCGGCTGTGCGTGGTGCCCGATGCCGATCTGTTCCGCACCATCCGCAAGGGCAGAGCGTCGATCGTCACCGACCGGATCGACACGTTCACCGAGAACGGCATCCTGCTCGAGAGTGGTGAGGAGCTCGAGGCCGACATCATCGTGACCGCGACCGGCTTGAACATCAAGGTGATCGGTGGGATCGACCTCAGCGTCGACGGCCGGCCGGTGGCGCTGCCGGACACGGTGGTCTACCGCGGCATGATGCTATCGGGGGTACCCAATTTCGCGCTCGCGATCGGCTACACGAATGCCTCGTGGACTCTCAAGATCGGCTTGCTGTGTGAGTACTTCTGCAAGCTCCTCGGATACATGGATGCGCACGGCCACGACAGCGTCTGGGCCGTCGCCGATCCTGATCTGCCGACGCGCCCGCTGCTCGATTTCGGCGCCGGCTACGTGCAGCGCGCTCTGGACACGCTGCCGAAGCAGGGGCCACAGGCGCCGTGGGTGATGTCGATGAGCTACTACGCCGATCGTCGGCTGTTGCGTGGTGATGTGGCCGACGACAATCTGCGGTTCGCGAAGGCGACCGATCGGGCCGGCGTGGCCGCCGGTGTCTGACGCACCGACGGCTCAGTGACTGTGTGCGAGTACCTGGATGCCGAGCACGATGAGACCGATCAGGACGAGGGTGATCAGGGCGGCGAGCTTCTGTAGCCAGGTGATCTGGGCCCGGCGTACCGCCAGCCAGCCGACCAGGCCGAGTACACCGATGTAGACGAAGCCCGCGATGAGCAGTGCGGTGTCGAGTTCCAGAATCCCGATCCAGGCGGCCACGATGAGCCCGAGAGGGATCGTCAGTGTGCCCAGCGCGTTCGTCGAGATCCGGACCAGGGTGCGGAAGTCCCTGCCGTGCGGGAATTGCCGGTGCACGGCGAGGTGGGCGATGCCGTCGGAGGCGAAACCGGCCAGCACCACAGCCAGGACGCCCAGCGCCAGGATCTCGAAGGCGTATGCGGCGCTGTGGTGCCCGGCGCCGTTGTAGAGAACCAGCACGATGGCCAGTCCGGTGAAGCTGGCGTAGACCCGTTCCTTGAGGTACATCGTGGCGATACGTTTGGGGTTGGTGAGGTCGTCGTCATCGATCGGATCGGCGGTACCCGTAGAGCTCATGTGCCAATTGTGAGCCTATTGTGGCCGTCATGCGCCTCAACCCCACAGTTCCGGTCTCTTCCCTCGGTTTGATCGGCGGCTATGCGGCCGCTCGATTCACCGGACGGCGTGAGCTCGGCGGCGTCGTCCTCGCCGCTACGGGCGCATGGTGCGCGCGGGAGTGGAGCCAGCAGGGGCCGGTGGTGACGGCAGGCCTGCTGGGCACGTACCTGGGCGCGTTCGGCGCCTCGCATCCGCTGGCGAAGAAGATCGGGGCATGGCCGTCTGTGGTGGCGGTGGCTGCCGCGACTGCCGGAGTCGCCTACGTCGCGACCCGGGAGTCGTGATTGGACCGGGTCGGCTGCGCTGGTGACACGCACTGGCGGCCCGGTTGGGCGATATCGTCGCGTGCTGTCTGGAACAATCGGTAAGCGTGTCTCGGCAGACGAACGCGACCAGTAAGCCTCATGTGGTGATTGTCGGTGCGGGGCTGGGTGGCCTGCAGGCGGCGCGCCGGCTCAAACGGGCCGATGTCCAGGTCACCGTGGTGGACCGCGGCACCAGTCATCTGTTCCAGCCGTTGCTGTATCAGTGCGCCACCGGTCTGCTGTCCGAGGGTGCGATATCGAGTCCGATCCGGCATCTGCTGCGGCGGCAACGAAACGCGAGCGTCGTCCTGGGCGAAGCCGATGCCGTCGATGCGCAGGCTCGCACGATTTCGGTGTGTCGACCGGATGAGTCGACGATGACGATCGACTACGACTACCTCGTGGTCGCGGTGGGTATGCGCACGGCCTATCACGGCAATGACTCGTTCGCGCAGTTCGCGCCGGGGATGAAGACTCTTGATGACGCGCTGGCGATCCGGCGGCGGATCATCGGTGCGTTCGAGGTCGCCGAGACGTTGCCCGACGCAGCGCAACGCCGGCCGTGGCTCACGTTCGCGGTTGCCGGTGGCGGGCCGACCGGTGTCGAGATCGCCGGCCAGATCCGTGAGCTGGCCACCCTGGCGTTGGAGGACGAGTTTCGGACCATCGATCCCACCGAGGCGCGAGTGTTGTTGCTGCACGGGGGTGATCGCGTCTTGCCGTCGTTCAGTCCGAAACTGTCGGAGCGTGCCCAGCGAACCCTGGATGAACTCGGGGTGGAGACGGTTCTGGGCGTGCACGTGACCGATGTGACCGCCGAGGACGTCGAGACCACCAGCAAGGCCGAACCCCACGAGGTGGTGCGCTACCCGACTCGCACGACGCTGTGGACCGCCGGCGTCGAGGCGGTTCCGTTCGCCGGTGTGGTAGCTCGAGCCCTCGACGTCGAGCAGGACCGTGGCGGGCGTATCCCGGTCGAGGCCGATCTGTCCGTCGCCGGTCATCCGGAGGTATTCGTGGTGGGGGACATGAGTTCTCGCGACAAGCTACCCGGGGTGGCGGAGGTCGCGATGCAGGGTGGACGTCATGCGGGGGCCGTGATAGCGCATGCGGCGGCGGGAGGTACCGAACGGGAGCCGTTCAAGTACCGCGATTTCGGCAGTGCAGCGTATATCGCCCGCAGACATGCGGTGGTGGAGACCGGGAAGCTGAATCTGTTCGGCTATCTGGGTTGGGTGGCCTGGGGCGTCATCCACATCGCGTTCCTCGCCGGGATGCGCAACCGACTTGGCACAGTGATGAGTTGGAGTGCGACGCTGTTGACCGACTCGCGTCGGGAACGGGCGATCACGTTCGGGGACCCGGAGACCGCTCGGCAGCCCTATCGGTGAGGTGCTGCTGCTCGGCGATTACCTCTGAGGTAGTGGTTTTCAGCCCTCGGTGAGCGGAGGATGGAGGCATCCGGTAGCTAGGAGGTTCCCGCGATGTCCCAGAGGTCGGTTCCTGTTCCCGCCCACGCGCCGACACCATCGAGCCCGCGCTGGCTGACGATCGTGATGCGTTGTGACCGTTGGGGTTCGTACTGGTACATCGCTGTCGGCTTCTTGTTCGCGCCGGCATTGCTGATCCTCGACCCGTGGCCCGGCGCGGTGATGGTCGCCTGGGTGCTCATCTCATCGGCTGGTCTATGGCTGGGTCTGTTGGGGATTCTGATGGCATACGGACTCGCGAAAGTTCTCCGCGCGGGAGAGGAGATCTCCGAGGAATTCTGGTGGTCGCTGCTCGGGCGGCCACCGGGAGGCTGAGGCTTGATGGGCCCCTGCCCGGTCAGCGCGGGTAGGTGACGATGGTCTGTCCGGTGCGGGCGTTGCGCCAGGTGATGGTGCGGTCGGTGTGCATGGTCGGTATCCACGGCCCGTCGTGTTTGCGGTCGTGGTCGGGTCGGCATAGGGGTGCGAGGTTGAAGGCCACGGTCCAGCCACCGGCCAACGGGTCGGCATGGCAGAACTTGTGTAGGTGGTCGAGTTCGCATTCCTCGGATGGTCGGCCGCAGTAGGGGTAGCGGCAGCGCCGGTCGAGTTGAATGATTTCCGCGCGTAGCGCGGCTGACGGTTTGTAGGTCAGTGCTCCGGGTGGTGGGGTGGCGAACCCACCGTGCCCGGTCGGGTCGATCGGTGGGGCCGGTGTGCGGCTGCCGAAGATGATCAGTCCGCTGGCGGTGCGGGTTTCACTCGGTCGGGCGGTGACGGTCGTGGCGTGCGGTGCGATCCGCGCGGCGTGGGCCGGATCGATGGCGCCGTAGCCCATCAGGCGGGTCGGGTCGAGACCGGTGGGGTCATGGAGCAGGGTCAGGCCGGGCACGACGAGGCCGGGATCGGCGTCCGCGTCGGAGTCGGAGTCGCTGTCGGTTTCGACGGAGTCGTCGGCCGGTTCCGCATCGGCAACATCGGTGTCGTGCTCGGCGGGTGGTGCGGTGATGAACTCTCGTCGCGGCTCTGGAGAGGGCGCGGCATCCTGAGTGGTGTCAACGGCATGGGTTCCGGTGCCGGATTGGCTACTCTCGCCGTTGTTGTCGATGTTCGAGTCGCTATCGCTGTCGCTGTCGACGGCAGTGTCGTCGTCGAGGTCGGCGAGGGTGATCGGCTGTTCTTCTGCCGAATCAGGCCCACCCGTCTCGGGTTCGTTGGCGGTCTGGCCGGATGCGCTGGCGTCGTCAGCCGTGCTGGTGTCGACCGACGAGTCGCGCTCACTGTCGGTGACTGAACTCGGGGTGGCATCCGTGGTCTGCCCCCGGTTGCTGGTACGAGTCTGGCGGGCGGGGCAGGTGTCGTCGCCACAGTGGCAGCGCAGCTTCGCGCCGGGGGCTTTGATGATTTCGGCGAACGCGGCCACGCGTTGGGCTTTGATGCTGCGCCCATCACGGCGGCAGACCCGTCGTCCGATGAGGGCGCTGATGCGGTCGCGCAGGTGTACGCCGTGTTCGGCGGGGATGCAGGCATCGACGGTCATGTGCCCGAACGCTTCGTTACCGATCGTCACATCCCCGAACAGGTCGGTGATGTCATCGCGCGTCTCGGCGGCTCGATCGGGGTCGAGGCTGATGATGATGGCGTCGAGATCATCTCGCAGGGCGGTGTCGGTGGTGGGTCGGCTGGCCAGATCGAGCACCACATCGTCGAAATCCCACGGCTCATCCTCGTCGGCATCGTCGGCGGCGGGATCGTCGGTGGCGGCAGGGTCGGTCTCGGACGCAGCCTCATCGGAGCCGCCATCATCAGTGCCGTCGCCGTCGGAGCCGTCACCGTCGGTGCCGGGATCGAGGTCAGCTTCGGGGTCGTCGAGGTCGAGGGTGAGTTCCTCGTCGACATCCTTGCTGTCGGTGTCGGGTTCGTCGGTGGTTTCGGCGTTGTCGGCGAGTTCGCCCAGTCGTGCTCGCAGATCGCCGGTGGGGCCGGTGGCGGCGCCGCGGATGGCCACACCCAGCCGGTGAGGTCTCAAATCTCCGGCGCGGAAGGCGTCACGGATCTTGGGGTGTTCGTCGAGTAGTTCGTCGAGACTGACCCATTCGCCGGCTTGACGTCTAGAAATACCCAACTGCAGCGAGATTTCGCCTTTCGCGGCCTTGTCGGCGGCGTTGCGCACTCGGTTCGGAACGAAATCGTTGTACCCGGCCAGGCGCTCGTTGTAGGTGGATTGCCCGATCTGGCGGGCGATCTGCATCGCGATGGCTTGAGCTTGATTACTCAACCGCAACAAATCGCGACCATGCTGCGCCAACTCATCGAGACTACTGGAGGCCAGCAGAGCGTCGTCGGCGGCACGGTCGGTGAAGGTGAACACAAGACGCTCCTTTCCAGCGAAGACAGTCTCTGAGGTCGGGATGGGTTGGCGGGGGATCGAACTGCTATCAGACTATCGGGTGGGTCTGACAACTTTGGTGCGCTGCAAGTGGGCTGTGGATGGACTTGTTCGGCGACGTGTTGGGTTCAGGATAGCGGCGGGGTGTGACAGCTTTTCGTGGGTGAGTGTGGTTGCGTGGGTGGACCCTTCGTGACGCGGCCTCGCAGGCTCGGACGCTCCTCAGGGATCAGGGGGCATCGCTTGTTCGTCGCTGCACTCTTCGTGATTCATGGCTAGGGCGTCCTCTCCGATTCTCTAGTGTTCGGGAAGCGCTGGTGGGGAATCGAACTGCTAACAGACTATCGGGTGGGTCTGACAACTTTGCGGCGCTGCAAGTGGGGTGTGGATGGACTTGTTCGGTGAGGTGTTGGGTTCAGGATAGCGGTGGGGTGTGACAACTTTTCGTGGGTGAGTGTGGTTGCGTGGGTGGACCCTTCGTGACGCGGCCTCGCAAGCTCGGTCACTCCTCACGGGCTAGGGGTAGGTGCGCACAGGGGCACCTGCGGCTCACGCGAGCAGTCTCCAGAGGCCGACGAGGCCGACGACGACGATCACGCCGCGCAGCACGGGCGGGGACAGGCGTCGACCGTAACGGGCGCCGATGAATCCACCGATCAGCGATCCGATGGCGATGACAGCGGCTGCCGCCCAATTGATTCGATCGAACGCGACGAGACTGTAGACCACGCCGGCAACGATATTCACCACCAGTGACAGCAGGTTCTTGGCGGCGTTCATCCGCTGTAGGTGGTCGGGAACCACCACACCCAGCACGCCCATCAGCAGAATGCCTTGCGCTGCAGTGAAGTAGCCGCCATACACACCGACGGCGAAGGTGGCGATCGCCATGGTCGCGATGCGTGGGCCACTCAACGGGGCCGGATGATCGGCGGGGCCGACCGAACGTCGACCGACCCACTTCTGAATCCATGGCTGGGCCACCACGAGGATCAGGGCGGCGACGAGAAGCACGGGGACGACCGACTCGAAGACCGTCTCGGGCAAGTGCAGCAGCAGCCAACAGCCCAGAATCGCGCCGGTGAACGATGCCGGGATCTGCCACCGCAACTGGCTCCACTGGCCCTCCAGCTCCCGGCGATACCCCCACGTCCCGGACACCCCGCCGGCGACGAGTCCGACCGCATTGGACATCGTGGCGGTGACCGGTGGCACGCCGAAAGCGACGAGGGTGGGGAAGGTGATCAGCGTGCCGCTGCCGACCACCGCGTTGATGGCGCCCGCGCCGACACCGGCGAGCAGCACGGCGAGCAGTTCCCATGTCGTCACACCTCGAGCCTGCCCGATACCCGCACGATCGCCCTGCGCGGGTCCTGGGCACCACTAAGCTCGACGTATGAGCACAACCGATGAGGTAGTCGAACAGATTCTGAGTCGCTACGACACCATCACCGTGGTCGGCGCCAGCGCCAATCCGGCGAAGGCCGCCAACGAGGTGCCGGCGTACATGCAGCAACACGGCTGGCGCATCATCCCGGTGAATCCGCACGCGGACGAGATCGTGGGCGAGAAGGTGTACCGCACTCTCGCCGATGTCCCGGAACAGGTGGGTCTGGTCGATGTGTTCCGGCCGTCGCAGGACGCCCCCGAGGTCGCCCGCCAGGCAGTCGCGGCCGGCGCCACCGCCCTCTGGCTGCAACTCGGTATCGCGTCCGCAGAAGCACGTGCCATCGCCGAAGACGCCGGACTGCTCTACGTCGAGGACCGCTGCCTCATCATCGAACAGCGCCGTACCGGTCTGGTACCCGCGACTTCCTGATCGCCCGCGCCGACCATCGTGCATCTCGATATCGCGGGCGCGGCCAGCGGTAGTCACCTTCCGCTGTTCTTGCTGTTCCTGGCGTTCTCGCTGACCTTCCTCGTCACCCGGACCATCACCCGGCTGATCCGCGCCGGCCGTGGCCCGTTCCGCAACAACGTGCGCGGTGGAGTCCACATCCACCACGCGGTGCCGGGGATCATCCTCACCGTCGTGGGTGCGTTCGCGTCCGTCGCCGCCGACGGCGCATCCCCGGGTGCGGAGATCAGTGCCGTGGCCATCGGGATCGGGACATCGCTGGTGCTCGACGAGTTCGCGCTCATCCTTCGCCTCGAAGATGTGTACTGGTCGCGCGAAGGCCAGTTGTCGGTGCAGGTGGTGTGCCTGACGGTCGCCGGACTCGGAATGGCCGTGTTGGGCATCGACCCGCTGACCGAGGTCGACACCGGCGATTCCTTTCGGATCGGACCGATCGCCTTCTCGATCCCGTTGGTCCTACATCTCATCTGTCTGCTGGCATGCGTGGCCAAAGGCAAGTACTCGACGGCCGCGATCGGCGCCTTCATCCCGCCGGTCGCCTGGGTGGGCGCGATACGTCTGGCGCGGCCGGGATCGCGCTGGGCGCAGCGGCGCTACTCGCCGGCCAAGACGGCTCGCGCACGCAGTCGCGCCCAGAGGTTCGACTCCCGCTACGGCGCCTGGGGGCTGGATGTGGAGGACCTCGTGGCCGGACGACCCACCAACACCGGCACAGATACTGCCGGAGAGACTGCCGCCCACTAGTGCCATCGGTGCCCCGCACCGGGCGGATTCGCGACCGGAACTCGCGGCCGGCCCTGCTGGGGATAGTCTCGAAGAATGGCAGAGCACACCACGCCGAAAGGGCTGACGACACCGAGAGCGAGGTGCGCGGCATGATTGCTTTCGTGGTCATCGCGATCACGGTCGTGATGGCACTGTTCATACTCGTCGGCGCGGCCTGGTTCGCCTGGGACTCCGACAAAAGGGTCAAGAGGTTCGCGCGGTCCACCGACCTCGTCCCGGGCAAGCCCGGCCGCGCGCCCGCATCCTGGACGACGACGACGTCGACGGAAGCGCTGCTGCATCGGCGAATTCGCTACGCCATCGCCGACGTCCACGCCAATCCGGCGATCCCGCACTACCCCGATCTCGTCGCCGCGCGAGATCGCCTCGACGACGCGGTGTTCGGTCTCGACGACAAACTGATCGCCGCCTCCGATATCGCAGATGACGAGGAGAAGACCGCGCGCTTGTCGTCGGCCGAATCGGCGGTGGTAGTCCTCGAAGAACTGCCCAAGAAGCTGTGGGAGGCACCCGAGGACAGCCAACTCGCGGATATGGAGAAGGTGACCTCCGCGCTCGAGCGCGCATGACCGGCCCGGCAGGAGTCGTTTGATGACCCCCGACGACGATCGGCGGCCCGACGACCCACCTCATGAGCACAGCGTCGAGGAGGAAGTCGACGGTGACGCCGGCGTCGACGACGCCATCCTCACCGGTCGCACGTTGTGGGTCATCCTGTTGCTGGCCGCCGGTGCCGGCGCCGTGGCCGGCTTCCTCGGTGGAGCCTTTCGGTGGACCCTCGACCTCGTCGACGACTGGCGCGCCGAACTCATCGAGTGGTCGCACACCCATCCGGGGTGGGGGTGGCTGATCCCGGTGGCCGTCGCCGGTGTGGCCGCAGCGGCCGCCGCCGGCATCGCGCGATGGCAACCGTTGTCGGCCGGCAGCGGCATTCAGCACGTCGAGGCCGTCGACCGCGGCGAGGCCGACCCGCCACCACTGTCGGTGGTGCCGGCGCGTTTCGTCGGCGGTGTGTTGTCGATCGGTGCCGCCGGCATGGTGCTCGGTCGAGAAGGACCCACCGTTCACATGGCCGCGGCGGTCGGTGCGGCCGCGGGCCGCCTGGCCCGATTGGCCGCCGAGGAGATCCGGCTGCTGCAGACGGTGCTGTCCGGCACGGGCCTGGCGGTCGCCTTCAACGCGCCGATCAGTGCGGTGTTCTTCATCTTCGAAGAGGTCACCAAGACATTCCGGCTCCGCGAGGGCATCGTCACCATGGTCGCGGTCGCCATCGGTGTCGGTGTCAGCCGGCTGGTGCTCGGCGATGAACCGGACTTCCGGCACGTCGCGTCGGTGTCGTCGCCGCCGCTGACCACCGTGCCGATCTTTGTGGTCTTCGGCCTGGTGGTGGGTCTGATGGGGGTGCTCTACAACCGCCTCATCCTCGCCTGCCTCGACCTCTTCGACATCATCAGTCGCGTACCCGCAGTGGTGAAGGCGGGCGTGGTCGGCGCCGTCGTCGGGTCGCTGCTCATCGCGGACCCGACCGTCGGCGGTGGTGGTGAGGCGCTGGCCGGACTGATCCTCACCGGACAGCAGTTCGCGCTACCAGTGGTGATCCTCTACGTCGTGGTGCGATTCATCGCCGGCCCGATCTCGTACTCGGTTGGCACCCCCGGCGGCATCTTCGCACCGATCCTGGCACTCGGTGCGCTCGTCGGGCTGGTCGCCGGCCGGGTCACCCAGGTGATCGTGCCGGGTCTCGACGAGGATCTGACCATCGCTTTCGCATTGGTGGGGATGGCCACCCTGTTCGCGGCAATCGTGCGCGCCCCGTTCACCGGGCTCGTGCTGGTCATCGAGATGACGGCCGTCACCTCGGTCACCATCCCGATGCTGGTGTCGGGGGCGATGGCGGTGGTCGTCGCCTCCGCGTTGCGGTCGCCGCCGATCTACGACGCGTTGCGGGTGCGGATGCTGCGCAAACACGAACAAGCCGAGCGCGCACCGGGATAGCGCCTCGCCGGTCAGTCGTCGGCGAGTTCGATCAGTTGCCCGATGGTCTTCAGGTTGCGGCCGGTGGCCTGCACCCCGAGTCCCTTGGCGATGACCGGCGCGGTGAGCTTGGAGACGCCCGCACCGTCGGCATAACGGATGTGCAGGTCGTCGCCGATGACGCGGAATTCGTCGGAGCCGAAGGAACGTTCGGCGAAGGCATCCACCTTGTCGGGTTCGGGCTTTCCGGTCAAGCAGTAGACGTAGGAGTACTTGGCGTCGACGATCTCGAATGGATGGGCGTCGAGGGCGCGCACCAATTCGTCCCGGGACCTGCTGATGACCTCGCGGAAATAGCCGAAACGCTTGGTGATCGCTTGCTCCAGCGCCCGGTCGAAATCGCCGGGTTGACCGGGTGGACAACAGATCAGATTGCCGGATGCGATGTAGGTGCTCACCTCGGTGGCGCCGAGTTCGGTGGCCATCGTCCGCAGATCCGCCATCGGTAGTTTCGCGCCACCCACGTTGATCGCGCGGATCAGCACCACCCGAGTCGACATCACACTCCTGTTCGCAGAACCGGTGTCCCGCGTGAGACGCTCGGTGTCAGATGACCGTCGGTCGCGGTGGTGGTTCCGGTTCCGGCGGCCCGGGCTGGGGAATGGGTTCCGGCTCGGGCACCGGGATCGGTGGTTCGGGTGGCGGCTCGGGGATGGGTTCCGGTGCCGGAACGGGTTCCGGGGGCGGTGGCGGGGGTGGAACCGGTTGATTCATGGTCACTCCTCAGCGTGAGAGGATGCCGAACTGACTGGTGACGTGCCGCGTGCTGGACGTGCCACACGCTCGACGTTACGCCGATGCCCCCACCCCGGCCATGCGATCGGTCGAGTCGCCGTCGGTTGTCAACGGACCTTCGCGAGATCGGTGCGGATCAGCATCACGTTGTAGTCGTCCCATCGGGACGCCACGAAATACAGCTGCTGTCCGGTCGCACGAGGATGGATGTAGGGCGCGTACAGGCCCTTGGTCTGAGCGGCGGGCACGATCACCTTCGGACCGCTCCACGGGCCCACCGGCGTCGGCGCGGTACGCATCATGACGCTGCCGACCTGCTCGGTGAGCATCACGAATCGTTTCAGGAAGGTGTTGTACGCCACCGACATCTCGCTGACCGGCTGGCGGACGATGGGCGCCGCGGCGGCCGGCTCCGCCGACCACGTCCCGCCACCGCGGTAGTACTGATAGCGGCTCAGATCGAGGATGTCGGCGGGACGGACCCGGGCGACGAAGGCGGCGCCGAATCGTCCGCTCGGAGTGCCGTACTGATAGACGTAATCACCCGACCGCAGGAATGCGCCCATCTGGAAACGCCCGTGCCCCGCAGCGATCTGACGAACCCCGGGAACGGTCACATCGGCGTTCATCCGAATGGTTCGATTGTCGGTGACCCAGGTCTGGCCGTTGTCACGCGACACCGCGATCGCCGAGTACCCGGTCGCCCACCGGCCGGGCGACAGCCACCGACGGATGGACATGTAGCTCATGTACTGGACGCCGTTGATCGCGATGCCGCCTGTCGGGATCTTGCCGACCTCGATGTTGCGCACACCGATCGCGTTGAGCATGGGTTGGGCGAATGTCGGATGCTGGGGTGTCACCGACGCTCCCGAACGCACCGACCCGGGGATGGCATCCGGGAAAGTGATGCCCTTGTCCAGGTTCGCGTCTGCGTCGCTGCGCAGCAGGGTGTTGTGGCGCCACACCATTTGCCCCGCGCACCGACCCCACGTGTCGCCGAAGGCCATCAACACCTGACCGGACCCGTTGTCCCACGGCACCCCGACGTCGGTGGCGGTGATGGAGAACCGCTGATCGGTACGGTTGCGGCTGCGCGGTCCGGTGACCCACGCGACGGCGGTGCTGGCACCCCGCAATCTGGCCAGCGGTCCTTGTGGTTTCTTGCCGTTCGCGCGGTAACTGCCGAAGTCGGCACTGCCGAGGCCGATCTCACCGGAGCCACTGCTGCCGGTGCTGCCGACGTCGCCGCCGTGGAATCCGACGGCACTGCAGATCGATGCGTGCGCGGGCGCAGCCGGACCGACGGCGATGGCGCTCACTGCGAGCGCCATGACCACCGGCCCGGTGACAAGTACATGTCGGCTGACCATGAGACCCCCTGCACACCCGGCGACTGTGGTGCCAGTGTTACAGATGTTGATCGAGGTCCACAGATCCCGAGCCGAACCGAGATGTAGGCGTGACCGAAAGCTGCCGCAGGTCAGCGGGGCGCGGGACCCACATACCGCGCGCGAGGCCGGATGATCTTGCGCGAGCGGGCCTGCTCGGCGATGTTGGCGCACCAACCCACCACCCGGCTGACGGCGAAGGTGGGCGTGAACATGGACCTGGGGACCCCGCAGGCATCCATCACGACGCCCGCATAGAACTCGACGTTGGCGTACCGGGGTTGGTCGGGGTGCGCTTCACGCAGGACGTCGACCACCTGACGCTCCACCTCGACGGCTCGTTCGACGGTGGGGCCGCCGAGGCCGAGGGCGATCTCGCGCAGCAACTCCGACCGCGGATCGACCGTGCGGTACACCGCGTGGCCGAAGCCCATGATGCGGCGGCGGTCGGCGATCTGTTCCCGCGCCCAGGCGGTGGCGTCACCGTGGCGGGCGATCTCGTCGAGCGAATCCAACGCCCGGTCGGGTGCCCCGCCGTGCAGCGGACCCGAGAACGCGCCCAGCGCACCACAGACGGCCGCGTGGACGTCGGCACCGGTGGATGCGATGACCCGGGCAGTGAACGTGGAGGCGTTGAACCCGTGATCGATCGTCGCGATCAGATACTGCTCGACGGCCCGCACGTGCTCGTCCGGGGCGCGGCGTCCGGTCAACTGGTACAGCCAGTTGGCGGCGACCGGCAGCTCCGGGTCGGGTTCGACCGGGTCCTCGCCGCTGCGAATCCGGTGCAGCGCAGCCAGGATTGTCGGTGTCATCGCTGCCGCCCGCATCGAGTCGTGGCGGATGGAATCGGCATCGCTCTCCCACAAGGGCGCGACCCCGAGTGCGGGACCGGCCGCCGACAACACCGTCCGCAGGCCCGCGAGGGTGTCGCGGCCGTCGCCGAGCAGGGCCGATGCGCGCAGCAGGCCGGCCAACTCGTCCGGGAGTGGACGCAATTGCGCTGTCGTGTTGCGGAACTGCGTGAGCTGATGTGCATCGGGAAGTGCGCCGTGGACGAACAGGTACCAGACCTCCTCGAATGACCGCGTCCGCGCGAGGTCGATCGCCGAATGCTCACGGTAGTGGTAGAAGCCCTCGTCGCCGCGGACGTCGCCGATCTCGGTGTCGGCGACGACCACATTCGCCAGGCCTTCGGGGGCGATCAGTTGGTTCATCGTAGGTCTCCGTTCGTGTTCGGCGAGTCGAGGTCGCCTCACCTGCCACGATGCGAGTATTGATCGATAGGGTCAATGTTGATTTCATCAATGTATGGCGCCTCGGACCCACACCCGCCGATTCCCGAAGCCGATCCGGCACGATGGCCGCGACTACCTGACCACCGAGCAGGTCGCGAAGCTGCTCGGGGTCAAGACGGCCACTGTGTACGCCTACGTGAGTCGCGGTCGGATGACCAGTGTGCGCATCGACGGAGTCGACGGGAGCGTGTTCGGCGTCGACGAGGTGGAAGCACTGATGTCGGGGCGGGTGCGTAGGGCGCCGGCGGGGGTCGTCGAACGTATTCGCACACAACTGACCCTGCTGCAGGACGATGACCTGTACTACCGCGGGTGTGACGCGGCCGACCTTGCGCGGACCGTGTCATTCGAGAAGGTGGCGAACATGTTGTGGGACAACGAGGTCGACTGGGATTCGTTGTCCCGAATCGACTCGGCGGCAAGGGATTCGATCGTTTCCCTCGCCGGTCCGCACGCCCGCGGGCTCGACCTGATCCGGCTCACCACCGACGTCTTGGGTGCGCGCGACGCGCAACGTCACGACCGGGCCCGGTCCGCGGTGACCACCGCCGCAGCCACCACCATCGCCGCCGCGGTCGACGTGCTGTCGCCCGGCAGTGTGTCGTCGAACGGCGCTCTGGCCCAACGGCTGTGGCCGTGTCTCACCGCCGAGCCGGCCACCGCCGAGACGATCCGCGTGCTCGACGCCGCACTGGTGTTGCTCGCCGACCACGACCTGTCGGCGGGCGCGGTCGCGGCCCGCGTGGCGGCCAGTGCGCGCGGCAACGTGTACGCGGTCCTGAGCGCGGGGCTCGGGGCATTCGATGGGCCGATACACGGTGGCGCAACGACATTCGCCTACCGGATGCTGGCCGGCGCCGTCGCTGATCCGCGTGCGGCGATGGCCGACCAGATGTATCTCGGCGGCCCGATCCCCGGCACCGGACACATCGTGTACCGCCGTCGTGATCCGCGCGCCGACGTGCTCATCGAGATGCTGTGCACCTCGTCGACCGCCGATCCGAGGGTTGTCGATGCGCTCGAGGAGATCGAGCGTCGCCTGCCGTCGGATACATTCGTGAACTCGGATCTGGCGCTCGCAGCACTCGCACTTGCCCATCGGATGCGGCCCGACGCCGCCGAGGCCATCTTCGCGGTGGCTCGGATGGCCGGTTGGACGGCACACGCACTCGAGGAGTTTCACGAAACCCGGCTGCGGTTCCGGCCCGAAGGGGTCTACACCGGTGTTCGCCCGACGAAGTACTGAGCGTCGCCGGACTCGGCGCCCTCAGATGCCCAGCACCGACTTGGCGATGGTGAAATAGATGATGAGTCCGGTGGCGTCGCAGAACGTGGAGATGAACGGTGTGGAGAACACCGCGGGATCGACCCGACAGATGCGGGCGATCAACGGCATGATCCCGCCGACCGTGGCCGCCAGCGCGCAGATGGCGAGGATGGTCGTGCCGATCACGATGCCGATGTCGAGACCGTAGACGGCCGCGGCGACCGCGAAACCGACTGTGCCCAGGAATGTCCCCAACGTGACGCCGACCCGGATCTCCTTACCTGCGACGCGCAGGACATCCCGCGGTGCGAGCTCGTGGACCGCCAGCGCACGGGTGATGGTGGTGGCGGCCTGCGACCCGGTATTGCCGCCGATTCCGGTGAGCAGCGGGATGAACAGTGCCAGCGCGACTTCCTGTTCGAGGGTGCCCTCGAAGATCTCCAGCACATTGACGGTCAGAATCGCCGATACCGCGAGCACGAACAGCCAGACGATGCGTGCCCGCGTGATGCTGAGGATCGATGAGACGAGGTAGGGTTCCTCGAGGCGTTCGCGGGCACCGCTGCGCGCCTCGTCGACATCGCGCGCCTGTTCGACGACGTCGACGGCATCGTCGATGGTGAGGACTCCCACCAGGCGGTTCTCCGAATCCACCACCGGCATGGCCAGGATGCCCCGCTCCACACATCGGAACGAGGCGGGTTCGGCGTCGTCGAGCGCGTGCGCGTAGATCGGTTCCGACATGTGTTCGCCCGGCTGCGATTCCGGGTCGGCGAGCAGGAGATCACGCAGGGAGAGCATGCCGCAGAGTCGGCGCCCGCGGTCGACGACCGGCACGGCGTAGATCGTCTCGGCGTCGCGGCCGTTCGTGCGTATCCGATCGAGCGCCTGTGCCACGGTCTCGTCCGGGTATGCGTGGACGAACTCCGGGCTCATGCGGCGGCCGACCGACCCGCGCGGGTACCCGAGGACGATTCCGGTGATCTCCCGCTCGCCGGGCGACAGCCCGCGCACGAGCGCCTTGGCGACCGATGCAGGGAGTTCGTCGAGGAGTTCTGCGCGGTCGTCGGGATCGAGTTCGCGGAAGGCCGAGGCGACCTCGGCGGTCCCGAGTTCCTCCACCAGGCCACGCTGGAATGGCGGGGGAAGTGCGTCGAAAACGGCGTTGGCGGCCTCTTTACCGAGCAGTCGAAAAGTCACGCCGCGGTGCCGCCGCGGGAGTTGTTCGATGAGGGCGGCCACGTCGTCGGATGGCATGGCCTGTAGATCCGCCGCGACGGCCGGGAGGTCGCCGGCTCGGACGAGGTGGCCGATCCGATCGGCAGCTGTGGTGATCACGCACCGCAACGTATGGCTGTGGCGTGTACGGACGGTTGCCGAGGGGTGACGTGTCCCGTCGCCGCCGCACAGTTGTCACGATTTCGACGACGCCGTGTCCATTGTCGGCACCAGCGCGGCTCAGAACGGCGTGGCGACCGCGAAGGTCCGCTGGAACGGCAGCACCGTGCCCACCGATTGCGGTGGGTAGGCGTCGCGCAGGCGCTGCTTGTACTCGGCCATGAAGGTCTCGCAGTCGTCGTCGTCCAGGGCGGTCAGGTAGGGCCGCGCGGTGCTCCCCGCGCTCCAGTCGTACACGGGGTCGTCGCCGTGCAGCACGTGCAGATACGTGGTCGACCACGTATTGGTGGTGAAGCCACGCTCGGTGAAGAAGGCGAGCAGGTCGGCCGGGTCGAAACCGGGCATCCGCCGCACGTCGTGCAGTTGTTCGGCGAAGCGGGGGTCGTCGGCGAGGTCGCGGAGCTCGCGGTGCATCGGCGAGCTGGTGTTGTCCGGGACCTGGACCGCGAAGACGCCGCCGTCGTTGAGGTGGCCGAGCAGGCGGTCGATGACCGCCATCGGGTCGGGCAGCCACTGGAACATCGCGTTGGACACGATCAGATCGACCGGCTGATTGGGCGACCAGTCGGCGGCATCGGCGATGTCGTAATTCGCATGTGGATCGGTGTTCTCGCGGAAGGCTTTCTCGATCATGCGCGGCGACGAGTCGATCCCCAGGATCTGGGATTCGGGCCACAGAGCTCGTAGGTGGCGGGTCAGGTGGCCGGGTCCGCAGCCGAGGTCGACGATGGTGGTCGGTGCGGTCGGTACCTGGGCGATGAGATCGAGGAAGGGGCGGGCACGAGCGTCGGCGAATTGCAGGTAACGGTCCGGATCCCAGGTCTGCATGCTTCAAGACTAGGCGTCAGCGCGCGTCGGCGGCAGGCCTCGATGACCGTCAAACTCCTCGGCACGGCCGCTGGCACCCGTGCAGTACCCTTCGGTGAGTGACCGACGCCCTGTTCGAACCCACCCCCGACGAACCGTCCACCGACCTTCTCCCGTCGGAGACGACCGAGCCACACGACGTGGTCGAGATCTCCACCGACGGTGCATGCCTGGGTAATCCGGGCCCCGGTGGTTGGGGAGCCATTCTGCGTCACCGCGGACGCGAGAAGCGACTGTCCGGGGCCGATCCGGCCACCACCAACAACAAGATGGAGCTGACCGGCGCCATCGAGGGGCTCGCGGCGCTGACCCGGCCCTCCACGGTCATCATCTACACGGACTCGAATTATGTGCGTAACGGCATCACCAAATGGGTGGCCGGCTGGCAGCGCAACGGGTGGAAGACCTCCGACAAGAAGCCGGTGAAGAACGCCGACCTGTGGCGCCGCCTCATCGAGGAGGAGAAACGCCACGAGGTGACGTGGAAATGGGTGAAGGGACACTCGGGGGACCACTACAACGAGATCGCCGACGAACTGGCCACCTCCGCCGCCCGCGGGATCGTCGAGGCGCGCAAGTGAGCCCCGCAAAGACCGACGCCGCCGCGATTCCGGTGGCGGTCGAGCCGAACCGTGACGAGCACCTGGTGTCCGCCGTGGAGTCGGCCGGCGGCCGCGTGGTGGATCTCGCCGATGCCCGGGTGCTGGTGTGGATTGGCGCGGTCGCCGACTTTCCCGACCTCGACGACGACATCGAGTGGGTCGCGCTCAAGACCGCAGGTATCGAGGAGTACGTCGCCGCCGACGTCATCGACGATCGCCGGGTGTGGACCAATGCCTCGGGCTTCTACGCCGACAACGTCGCCGAGCATGCGCTTGGCCTGCTGTTGGCCGGGCTGCGCCAGATCAATACGGCGGTACTCCGGCACTGGGACAAAGAACGCATCGACACCTCGGTCCGGTCCCTGCACGGGTCCACGGTGGCGATCATTGGGGCGGGCGGGATCGCCGCGTCGCTGATCCCGCGACTGTCGGCGTGCGGGGCTCGCTCCATCGCCGTCAACCGCTCCGGCCGGCCGGTCGAGGGCGCCGCGCTGACCGTGGCGTCCGATCGCACCGACGAGGTGTGGGCGCAGACCGATCACGTCGTCCTCGCCGCGCCCGCCACCGCTGCGACCCATCACCTGATCGATGCGCAGTCGTTGGCCGCATTGCCCTCCCATGCGTGGATCGTCAACGTGGCGCGCGGACCGCTGGTGGATCAGGTAGCCCTGATCGAAGCGTTACGCACCGGCGAGATCGCCGGTGCGGCGCTCGACGTCACCGATCCCGAACCCCCGGCGGCCGACGACGCACTGTGGTCGCTGCCCAACGTCATCATCACTCCGCATGTCGCAAATCCGGCTTCAGGGCTGACACGCGCAATGGCGCCGTGGATGGCCGAGAACCTCCGGCGGTATCGGTCCGGGGAGGACTTGCTGGCGGTGGTGCGTCCGGGGCAGGACTACTGAGCTACTCCGTGCGTGGGCGAGAGGTGTCGTCGACCGATTCCGGGAAACGGTGGTTGATGTGCCACAATGGTCGCTCGGGCGCCGACTGGCGCCCGACTGCATATAGAGAGAAGTACCCGCATCATGGCACAGGGAACCGTCAAATGGTTCAACAGCGAAAAGGGCTTCGGCTTCATCGCTCCCGACAACAGCACCGACGGTGACGTCTTCGTTCACTACTCGGCCATCCAGACCAGTGGATTCCGCACCCTCGACGAGCAGCAGCGTGTCGAGTTCGAGGTGGAGCAGGGACCCAAGGGGCCGCAGGCCACTTCGGTGACCACCCTCTGACGAGCACCGCTTTCGTACCGACGCCGCCCGATCAACTCGGGCGGCGTTTGTCGTCTCCGAGCCGGTCGCTTGCCTCGGCGGATTACTCGGCGCTGTGCCCACCGCTGGTCTGTTGCGTAGTGGTGGCCGAGAAGAACAGGTCCGTGGTGGCGGTGGTCTGCGGGTCCGAGGCGTTGGTGGTCTCGGAAGCATGTGAGAAGAGCGGGTCGTAGTCGTTCATGTCCGTCCGTTCACGAGGGTTCGACCGGGGCCGGCTGGCCGAGGTACGGGTCGGTGCGGTCATCGCCGTGCGACTGGCGGGCCCGATCATCTCGGTACATCTGGGACGAGCGGACACGTGAGGAGAGTGCGTTCCGCCCGAATCGGGTAACGGATGACTATGCCGTGCGACGCGATGAGAGTGGTTTCAGTGTAGGGCACAGCATGGTGAGCGCAGCGCACACACGCGGCAGACCCCACATTTCGAAGTAGAACGTGTTCTCATTTTGGCGGATAGGTGGCATCCTCGAGGGCGTGATCCTCGACAGATTCCGTATCGAAGACAAGGTGGCGGTCGTGACGGGCGCCGGGCGTGGCCTGGGGGCCGCGATCGCGGTCGCCTTCGCCGAGGCGGGTGCCGACGTGGTGATCTCGGCACGCAGCGAAGGCGAACTCGACAAGGTGGCCGCTCGCATCCGCGAGGTCGGACGCCGCGCCACGGTGGTGGCGGCCGACCTGTCCGACCCCGACACCGCCGCAGGCCTCGCGCAGACCGCCGTCGACGATCTCGGACGGCTCGACATCGTCGTCAACAACGTCGGTGGTGCGATGCCGCGGCCGTTGCTCGACACCAAGCCCAAACATCTGACGCAGGCCTTCGACTTCAACGTCACCAACGCGCACGCGCTGATCCTGGCGGCGGTCCCGCATATGCTCGACAATGCCGACGGCGGTGCGGTCATCAACATCACCTCGACGGTGGGGCGGGCCCCCGGCCGTGCCTACGCGGCGTACGGAACGGCCAAAGGTGCACTGGCCCAATACACCCGACTCATCGCGATGGATCTCAACCCGAAGATCCGGGTCAACGGCATAGCGCCGGGCGCGATCCTGACGTCGGCCCTCGATGTGGTCGCCGACGACGAGAACATGCGCACCCAGATCGAGTCGACCACGCCGCTACACCGGCTCGGCGAGCCGGAGGATGTGGCGGCCGCCGCGCTGTTCCTCGCCTCGCCGGCCGGGTCGTATCTGACCGGCAAGATCATCGAGGTCGACGGCGGAATCGTCACTCCGAACCTGGATCTGCCGATCCCGGATCTGTAGTACGAACCGGGCGGATTTCGCCGGTTCGTACTACGGATCGCGGGTCACGGGCGGTCGGTAGCATTGAACCGTGGGTGGCTTCATGGGCTCCATCGGCGATTTCTGGTGGCTGATCTTCCCGATCGGCGGTGTCGTCGGGGGCTGGGCCGCCCGAATTGCCGCATACAACGAGAAGCGTCGCCGCGACAAGATCGAACTCGAGCGGATCAGGGCGTCGTCGCGGGCCGAGGAACTGCGGATCACCCAGATGAGCACCGCCGCCATCGCCAAGGCCCTCGCCCGGCACGACGACGTGAACGATCGCTGGTTCGGCTACGAACTCGACCTCGCCACCCTCATCGAGTACCCGATGATGACCGATCTGCGCGAGCCGTTGACCCTGGCGTTTCACCGCGCCAAGGTGCGTGCCGATGATCTGCGGCCGGCCGATCCCGATGAACTGCTGGAACCCGCGGCCTTCGCGGAGTACCGCGATGCCGTGAGCGACTACGCGACCGCCTTCGACGCCGCCGAGCGGGAGGCGCGCCGCCGCCGACAGTCCGACTTCACCCCGTTCGAACGAGAGCGCCTGGAACGGGCCCGTCGGCTGGTGGCGGTGGCCGCTGACGCCGGGGCGACTGCGGCCGAGCGTCAGGCCGCCTATCGCAAGGCGCGCGACGAACTCGAGGGTCTGATCGTGGTGCCGCCGGCCGCAGCGCAGCAACTCGAACGGCGGATCGCCGGCGCGTTGGAACCGGGGCACGGCCACTCGGACTGAACTGTCGGGTCACGCCAGATCGGCGAACCTCTCCACTTCGGCGGTGCGCCCGGCCACCACCAGCATGTCACCCGCCGAAACCGCACTGTCCTCGGTCGCATAGGTGAATTCGGCGCCGGGACGCTTGATGGCGACCACGGTGATGTCGAATTTGGTGCGCAATCGGCTCGCCGACAACGTCTTTCCGGTGATCGCCGACGGCGCGAGTGTCTTGACCATCGCGAAATCCTCGTCGAACTGGATGAAGTCCAGCATCCGGCCGGTCACCAGATGTGCGACGCGCTCGCCCATGTCGTGTTCGGGCAGCACCACATTGTGGGCGCCGACCCGTTCGAGGATGCGCCCGTGCTGGCGGCTGGTGGCCTTCGCCCAGATCCGCGGAATTCGGAAGTCGGCCAACAGCGATGTGGTCAGGATGCTGGACTCCAGGTCGGAGCCGATGCCGACCACAGCGAGTCGGAATTCGGGTACACCGAGCTGATCGAGGGCCTCGCGGTCGGTGGTGTCGGCGACCGCCGTGTGCGTCAGATCGTCGGCGCACCGTTGGACATTGCGCGGGTCTGCGTCGATGCCGAGTACTTCGGAACCCTGCTTGACCAGTTCGCGCGCCAGCGATGTGCCGAACCGTCCGAGGCCGATGACGGCCACGCGGGTTCCGTGTCGAGTCTTGCTGTTAGCCAACGATCGGCCTTTCCTCTGGGTACTCGTACCGGCGGGTGCGTTCACGCAGGGCGAGTGCGGTGGCGAGTGTGATCGGTCCGAGCCGGCCGATGAACATCAACACTACGAGCAGCACCTGTGCGCCGGCGGGCAGGTCGGCGGTGATGCCGGTGGACAGGCCGACCGTCGCGAATGCGGAGACCACCTCGAACATCACGACTTCCAACCGATATTCGGTCATCAGCATGATCGCCAGAGTGCCGACGATCACCGCGCCGGCGCCGAGTAGCACCACCGTGATGGCCTGGCGCTGCACCGCCGGTGCGAGTTTGCGACCCACCACGTGCACGCTCGGTTCACCGCGCACTTCGGCGATCACCACGAAGGCCAGCAGTGCGAAGGTGGTGACCTTGATGCCGCCGGCGGTGCCGGCGCTGCCGCCGCCGACGAACATCAGCATGTCGGTGATCAACAGGGACGACGGATGCATCGCGCCCACGTCGATCGAGTTGAAACCTGCGGTACGCGGCGACAGCCCGGCGAACACGCCGGTCACCAGCTTGCCCACACCGTCCAGCGGCCCGAGCGTGGCGGCATTGGACCATTCGATGGCCGTGATGGACACCGCCCCCAGCAGCGCGAGGCCGGCGTAGGTCCACACGGTGATCTTGGTGTGCAGCGACCATCCGGTGATGCGCTCTTCGGCACGGCGCAGCCAGTGCAGTAGGTGTCGGCCGGCCTCGAACATGACAGGGAATCCCAGGCCGCCGAAGACGAACCCGACGACGATGGGTGCGATGATCCACAGATCGGTGGCGAAGGGGACCAAGCTGTCGGGATACAACGAGAACCCGGCGTTGTTGTACGCCGAGACCGAATGGAAGATCCCGAGATACAGGGCTCGTCCGAAGCTCTCGTCGTATCCGGTCAGAAACCGGCCGGTGAGCACTGCGGCGATGACCGCCTCCACCGCCAGGCTGAGCGCGATGACGCCGACGACGACCCGTTTGCTCTCGCCGAGGCGTAGGGATTTGGTCTCGGCCTGCGCGACGAGTTGCATCCGCAAGCCCATCCGGCGGGCGACGAGCAATCCGAGTAGTGACGCGAGGGTCATGATGCCCAGACCGCCGACCTGGATGAGGGCGAGGATGACCAGCTCACCGAAGGTCGACCAGTACGAGCCGGTGTCGACCACGACAAGCCCGGTCACGCACACCGCCGAGGTCGCGGTGAACAGCGCGGTCACCGGTGGGGCCGAGTCGCCGCTCTCGGTGGCGATCGGCAACATCAGCAACACGGTGCCCACCGCCACCGCGAGGGCGAATCCGATGGCGACCAGGCGCGCCGGATGCTGCGGCGTCAGCAGGCGCATCGTCGGCCCCGACGACGTCGGGCGGGCCGCCTATCCGACAACGGAGTCATCCTCGAGGACCTCGTCCTCGAGCGGACCGGCGAACTGACTGTTGTAGAGCCGGCAGTAGGCGCCACGAGCGGCGAGCAGTTCGTCGTGGCTGCCCTGCTCCACGATGTGGCCGTCTTCCATCACCACGATCACGTCGGCGTCGCGCACGGTGGAGAGTCGGTGCGCGATGACGAAACTCGTGCGATCGGTGCGTAGGTTGGCCATCGCCTGCTGGATCAGCAATTCGGTGCGGGTGTCCACCGAACTGGTCGCCTCGTCGAGGATGAGGATCGTCGGCTTGGCCAGGAAGGCGCGGGCGATGGTGATCAACTGTCGCTCACCTGCGCTGACGCCACCGCCCTCGTCATCGAGCACGGTCTCGTAGCCGTCGGGCAGGGTGCGGACGAAGTGATCGACGTGGCTGAGTTCGGCTGCCTCGATGACCTCCGCACGGCTCGCGGTGGGATCGCCGTAGGCGATGTTCTCGTAGATGGTGCCGCCGAACAGCCACGAGTCCTGCAACACCATGCCGGTGCGTTCCCGTAGGTCGTCGCGGGTCATCCGGCGGGAGTCGACGCCGTCGACCTTGATCATGCCGGAGTCGACGTCGTAGAAGCGCATGATCAGGTTGACCAGCGTGGTCTTGCCCGCACCGGTGGGCCCCACGATGGCCACCATGTGTCCGGGCTGCGCCACCAGCGAGAGGTTCTCGATGAGTGGCCGGTCGGCGACATACCGGAACGAGACGTCGTCGAACTCGATCAGACCGTGCCCGTCGACTGGCGTCTGGGCATCGACGGGGTCCGGGGTCTCCTCGTCGGCGTCTAGGACGTCGAAAATGCGCTCGGCCGACGCCACCCCGCTCTGCATCAGGTTGAACATCGACCCGATCTGGGTGAGTGGCTGGGTGAACTGGCGCGAGTACTGGATGAAGGCCTGCACCTCGCCGAGGCTCAGCGAACCCGACGCCACCCGCAGTCCGCCCACCACGGCGACCGCCACATAGTTCAGGTTCCCCAGGAACATGATGGTCGGCATGATGATCCCGGAGATGAACTGGGCGCGCCAACTCGACTCGAAGAGCTTCTGGTTGCGCTCGTCGAAGGTTGCCTCGATCTCGGATTGGCGTCCAAAGGCCTTGACCAGTTCGTGGCCGGTGAACGCCTCCTCGACCTGGGCGTTGAGCTTGCCGGTCGACGACCACTGGGCCATGAAATGCGGTTTGGATCGTTTCGCGATCTGCGCGGTCGCGATGAAGGCCAATGGAACGGTGAGCACCGCGATCAGCGCCAACAGCGGCGAGATCCAGATCATCATCGCCAACAGCGCGATCACCATCAGCACCGAGTTCAGGAACTGCGCGATGGTCTGCTGCAGGCTCTGCGACAGGTTGTCGAGGTCGTTGGTGACACGGCTGAGCAGATCACCGCGCGCGGCCTTGTCGTAGTAGCTCAAGGGCAACCGGTGGACCTTCTGCTCCACATCGGCGCGCAGGCGTCGGATGGTGCCCACCACGACGATGTTCAGCAGGTAGGCTGCCAGCCACGCCAGCGCCGACGACAACACGTAGAGCACCAGCACGATCAGCAGGACCTGACCCACCGCGGTGAAGTCGACGCCCACACCGGGCGTGACGTCCATCGACGACACCATGTCGGCGAAGGTGTTCTGGCCTTGTTCGCGCAGACCGGCGACGGCCTGCTCTTTGGTGAGTCCGTCGGGCAGGGTGGTGCCGATGACACCGTCGAACACCAGGTCGGTGGCGTGGCCGAGGACGCGTGGCGCGACCGCAGACAGGATCACCGAGATGACGATGGAGGCCAACACGGTCACCGTGAACGCCCGGTAGGCGAGCAGCAGGCGGATGAGTCGTTTGATGGAGGGACCGAACGAGCGTGCCTTTTCGGCGGGGCCGGCCATCATCGGAGGACCGACCGCGCCGCCGCCCGGTCGCCCCGCACCGCCGGGCCGGGTCATGACGCGTCCTGGATGGCGAGCTGGGATTCGACGATCTCGGCGTAGGTCTCGCAACTCTCCACGAGATCGTCGTGGCGTCCGAGCCCGACGATCCGACCGCGGTTGAGCACCACGATCTGATCGGCGTCGACGATGGTCGAGATGCGTTGGGCCACCACGATCACCGCGGCGTCCCGGGTGGCCGGGCGCAGTGCGGCACGCAACCCGGCATCGGTGGACAGATCGAGTGCGGAGAACGAGTCGTCGAACAGGTACACCGAGGGGCGTCGAATCAATGCCCGCGCGATGGCCAGCCGTTGGCGCTGGCCGCCGGAGACGGTGGTGCCGCCCTGGGCGACGGTGGTGTCGAGGCCGTCGGGCATGCGAGCCACGAAATCGTCGGCCTGCGCGATCCGCAGTGCCTCCCAGATCTCCTCATCGGTGGCGTCGGGTTTGCCGTGCCGGATGTTGGAGGCGATGGTGCCGGAGAACAGGTACGGGCGTTGGGGGACCAGGCCGATGGCCGAGCGCAGCTGATCGGGGTCGAGGCGTCGCACGTCGGTGCCGCCGACGAGGACCGCGCCCGCGGTGACGTCGATGAGTCGTGGGATCAGGCCGAGCACCGTGGTCTTGCCCGACCCGGTGGAACCGACGATCGCGGTGGTGGTGCCCTTCTCGACTCGGAAGCCGATGTCGCGCAGCACCGGGTCGTCGGCGCCGGGGTAACGGAACTCTGCGCCGCGGAACTCGACGGTGGACGGCTCGGTGGCGAATCCGACCGGGTCGGTGGGGGAGACCACCGAGGTGTCGGTGTCGAGCACCTCCCAGATCCGCTCGGCGCAGACGGTGGCGCGCGGCGCCATCATCGCCAGGAACGACGCCATCATCACCGACATCATGATCTGCATGGCGTAGCTCATCATCGCCGTCAGTGCGCCGATCTCCACCGACCCGTCGGACACCGCATGCCCACCGAACCAGATGACCGCGACGATGGTGACGTTGGTGATCAGCATGACCAGCGGGAACATCAGCGCCATCAGCCGACCGACCCGCAAAGTGGCGTCGGCCAGATGATCGTTGGCGCGCCCGAAACGATCGATCTCGTGGCGTTCCCGGACGAAGGCCCGCACCACCCGGATACCGGTGATCTGCTCGCGCAGCACCCGGTTGACGGCGTCGATCCGTTCCTGCATGGCCCGGAAGCCGGGGATCATCCGCGCGATGATCAAGGCCATGGTGAGGCCGAGGATGGGGACGGCGATCGCGAGCAGCCACGAGAGTCCCGGCGCCACGTGGATGCCCATCGCGATGCCGCCGATGCACATGATGGGTGCCATCACCAGGATCGCGGTGCTCATCACCACCAGCAGCTGCACCTGCTGCACGTCGTTTGTGGTGCGGGTGATCAGCGACGGTGCACCGAACCGGCCCACCTCCCGCGCGGAGAAGGTGTTGACCCGATGAAGGAGGTCGTGGCGAATGTCGCGACCGACGCCGAGCGCGGTGCGCGCGCCGAAGTACTGGGCGGCGATCGTGCAGATCACCTGCACCACACTGACCACCAGCATCCACCCGCCGATACGCAGGATGTAGTCGGTGTCGCCCTCGGCCACGCCCTTGTCGATGATGTCGGCGTTGAGCGTGGGCAGATACAGCATCGCCGCGGTGGCGACGAACTGAAGGGCGACCACAGCTGTCAGGTACCCGCGGTAGTTTGTGAGATATGTCCGGATGAGGCGGCTCAGCATCGCGCAATCACTTGGTAGACGCTAGCAATTCACCCCGACAGTGCGCGATGTGATTAAGGGCGCGATGTGATTACGCGCGCAGCGCGGGTCATCTGGTCTCGATACGCCCTCGGCTAGCGCCTCGGACTACTCGACCGGCGGGGAGCCGGCGTCTGGCACTGCTCTGTGGATCGAGTAGGGGCCGAGCTTGCGAGGCCGCGTATCGAGATCGACCAGCGGTTCTCACCCTGCGTAGGTGAACGGGACGACAGCTTCGGGGGTGTAGGTGAGATAGGTGAAGGACTCTTGGAAGTACAGGGTCACGGTGTCGGCGTCGTGATGGTCGTAGCCGATGGACACGTCCTGACCGATGCTCATCTCGAAGTCACCGCCCCGGGTGCTGAGCAGGAACGCGCCGGAAATGGCGGGCGCCCACACGATGTCACCGCCACCCACGAGCAGGCGCTGCAGATGATCTCGGATGGGGACACCGTGGTTGGAGGTCTCGTTGACCAGCGTGTACACGTCCTTGGACAGCGCCAGCGAGTACGGACCCTCGACTGAGGCCAGCCGCAGCGCGGTCGTGGCCTGAGACAGCGCCTCGGCGTAGTCGCGCACGTCGGCCGGCAGGGGAATCGGGGTCGCCGACGCAGCGGGCCGGATACCGGTGATCCCGCCGGCCGGGTATCCCTCAAAGATCGCCCGGTCCTCGGCCCTGGCCAACTCGGCCGCGGCATCGCGCACCGGGTCCCAATCGGAATCCTGGGCTCCCCGGTCGACGTCGTCGATGGCCTCGCGGCTCACGGTGAACGGCACCTTCAACTCCACCAGCGGCTGTGCCTGCCGCTGATGGGCGACGATGCCGTCGGCCGGCGGATCGATCTTGCTGCGATGGCCCAGGGTGACCGAGGCGATGTCCAGGCCGAGCGGGCCGTTGACGTCGACGAGGCGCCGCGCGGCGCTGTTGCGTTTGAACGCGCGGGTGGCTTCCTCCTCGATCTCGGCCCACGCGGCGTCGGAGATGGGTGCGAGTTCGCGGTGCAGGTTGTTCATGCTGCCTCCTGGGAGAGTGGGTGGCCGGGTGGGTGATCGGATGAATCAGTGCAGAGAGCCGATGCCGAGGGAGCCGTCGGTGGGGGTCTGGGGATCGGTGGGCTCGCTGGCGGTCGCGAGATCAGCGGTGGAGGATGCCGCAGGCGGGTCCGGCAGGTCCTCGAGGAAATCGATGGTCGGAGTGAAGAACTGCGAACCGGTGACGGCAGTGGTGAAGTCGAGGAGCCGGTCGTAGTTCCCGGGCGGATCGCCGATGAACATCTTGCGCAGCATCTCTTCGGTCACGTCGGGACCGGCGGAGTAGGCGATGTAGAACGTGCCGCGTTCGCCGGAGCCGGAGGCGTCGCCGTAGGGCATGTTGTCGCGAACGACGTCGATTTCCTCGCCGTCGGCGTCTTCGACCACGTTCAGCGCGATGTGCGAGTTGGTGGGCTTCACGTCGTCGTCCATTTCGACGTTGTCGAACTTGGTGCGGCCGATCGCGTTCTCCTGCTCACCGACACTCAGTGCATTCCACGCCTCCAGATCGGTGACGTAGCGCTGGATGGCCACGTAGCTGCCACCGGCGAACGCCGGGTCCTCGTCGCCGACCGTGATCGCGTCGATCGCCGCTTGCCCGACCGGGTTCTCGGTGCCGTCGACGAAGCCGATGATGTCGCGGAGATCGAAGTAGCGGAAACCGTGCACCTCGTCGACGACGGTGACCGCGTCGCCGAGCGCGTCGGTCACCAGTCGGCCCACTTCGAAGCACAGGTCCATCCGATCCGCTTTGATGTGCACCAGCAGGTCTGCCGGCGTGGCCGGAGCCGTGTGGACCTGGCCCTCGTAGACGACGAACGGCCGCAGGGAGCGAGGACGCGGACCGTCGAACAGGCGGTCCCAGGCGGCCGAGCCGATCGACGCGATTGCGGCCAGCGCGGCTTCAGGCGCGCGGGACGAGACCGCCCGGGTCAACGTGGGCAGGTCGCCCAACACGTCCCGGACCGCGCCCTCACCGCCGTCGTCGATGGTGAGGACCAAAAACAGCGCCGAGGTGGTCTTCCGCGTCAGGATCGTCTGGGGGATCGGCACGGGACACACTGTAGCCCACCGCGACCGGGCGCATCGGAGTGTCAGTCGCGCGCGATCGCCCGTCCGGCGGTACGTCCGGAGAAGATGCAGCCGCCCAGGAAGGTTCCCTCCAGGGCGTTGTAGCCGTGCACCCCGCCGCCGCCGAATCCGGCGACCTCACCGGCGGCGAACAGCCCGTCGAATGCGGTGCCATCGGGTCGCATGACCTGCGAATCCAGGTTTGTCTCCAACCCGCCCAGGGTTTTCCGGGTCAGGATGTTGAGGCGCACGGCGATCAGTGGGCCATGCGCGGGGTCGAGCAGCCGATGGGGTTTGGCCACGCGGACCAGCTTGTCGCCCAGATACTGTCGGGCATTGGTGATCGCCATCAACTGCGCGTCCTTGCCGAACTTGTTGTCGATCTGCGCGTCGCGGGCGGAGATGACCCGCTCAAGATACTGCAGGTCGAGTTCGGGTCCCCGGGTGATCGCGTTCATCCCGGCCACCAGATCGGGCAGATTGTCGCGCACCACGAAGTCGACCCCGTGCTCGGCGAAGGCGGCCACCGGGCCCGGCGCACCCTTCGCCAGTCGGCTCTTGGCGGCGAACTTGAGGTCCTTGCTGGTGATGTCGGGGTTCTGCTCCGAGCCCGACAGCGCGAATTCTTTCTCGATGATGCTCTGAGTGAGGATGAACCACGAGTAGTCGTAGCCGGTGTCGAGGATCGCCTTCATCGTCGAATTGGTGTCGAAGCCGGGGAAATTGGGTGGTGCCAGTCGATTCCCGTTGGCGTCGAGCCATAGCGAAGACGGGCCCGGGATGATGCGGATCGCATGATCGGGCCATATCGGATCCCAGTTGTGGATGCCTTCGGTGTAGTGCCACATACGATCCCGGTTGACCAGGCTGGCGCCGGCATCCTCGGCGATGCCGAGCATGCGGCCGTCCACGTAGGCCGGGACCCCGGAGATCATCGTCTCCGGTGCGGACCCCAGCCGTTCGGTCGGCCAGTTCTGCCGGATCAGGTCGTGGTTGTGGCCGATGCCGCCGGTCGTGACGATGACCGCGCCCGCACGGATCTCGAAGTCGCCGGTCACGTCGCGCGACGAGGCCACCCCACGATCGAGGTCGGTGGGCGCCAGCACCGAACCGCGCACACCGACGGCGGCCCCATCGTCGACGATGAGCTCGTCGACGCGGTGGCGGAAACGGAATTCCACCAGTCCGCGTTTCTCCGCCTCCAGCACGGGCTCGGCGAAGACGCGTACCACTTCGGGCCCGGTGCCCCACGTGAGATGGAAGCGGGGGACCGAGTTGCCGTGCCCGTCGGCGAATCCGCCGCCACGTTCGGCCCATCCGACGACCGGGGTGATGCGCAATCCGAGGTCGTGCAGATACTGCCGCTTCTCGGTGGACGCGAAGTCAACGTAGGCGCGGGCCCACTGGCGGGGCCAGAAATCCTCGTCGTCGCGGTCGAATCCGGCCGACCCCATCCAATCGTGCAGTGCCAGCTCGGCGGAGTCCTTGATGCCGAGGCGTCGCTGCTCCGAGGTGTCGACCAGGAACAAACCGCCCAACGACCAAAACGCCTGACCACCGAGATTGTTGCGATTCTCCTGATCCACGACGACGACCTTGCGTCCGGCCCGGGTGAGCTCATAGGTCGCGACCAACCCCGCCAATCCCGACCCGACCACCACCGCGTCGGCCTGTTGCTGGCTCACACGCCCTCCTCATCCCCTCGCCTGGATCGACCTTAGCTCTCGCCCGCTACCGCCGGGGTCACCTGGCTCAGACCGAGATGTCGGCGTACCGATGCGCCCACGGGGCGGCCTGTTCGAGTTGCGCGGCCAACGCAAGCAGTGTGTCGTCGGCGCCCAGTCGCCCGACGAACTGCACCCCCAGCGGCAGTCCGTCGCCGGTCCAGTGCAGCGGCACACTGATGGCCGGCCGTCCGGTGAGGTTGGCGAGCTGGGTGTAGGGCACCCAGCCGAGGCTCTGTTCGATGAGGTCATCGAGAATACCGGTGCGAGCCAGTAGCTTTCCGGCGTGAATCTTGGCGATCACCCGCGAAGCACTCTGCAGCAGCGGGGGTGTGGTGGTGGCACCCACCCGGAGCGGCGGGGTGGCCAGCGTCGGGGTGAGGAACAGATCGTGCGTGCGGTGGAACTGCGCCAGCGCCAGCACGTGCTTGTTGACCTCGTCGAGTGCCGCCAGCGCGGCCACCACCCCGGCCGACCTTCCGAGTTCGGCGAGCGCGAGGGTGTCGGCCTCGAAGTCGCGGTCGGTGGCACCGGTGAGGGTGCGCGTGGCCTCGACATCGGTGGCCAGGGATGCGAACCAGATGGTCAGGAAGTCGCGAGCCAGCGCAGCATCGTCCTGCGGTGGCGTCACCTCCTCCACGTGGTGGCCGAGTTCGGTGAGGACCGTCGCGGCGTGGTCGACCGCGGCGATCGCCTCGGGGTGCGGGCGCGGGTTGATCGCCGAGACCGTCGAGTAGCCGATGCGCAGCGGGGCCGGCGGGGAGCCGATGACGGTGGCGAACGGGGTCGGCGGGACCGGGGTGGGGTACACCGAACCGTCCGTGGCGCCGACGATCGCGTCATAGAGTGCGGCGGCGTCGCGCACGGTGCGCGACACCACGCCCTGCACCGCCATCCCGAACTTGGGTTCGCCGGTGACCGGGCCGAACGGCGCGAGCCCTCGGGTCGGCTTGAGCCCGACCAGGCCGTTGCAGGCGGCCGGTATCCGGATCGAGCCGCCACCGTCGTTGGCGCCGGCGGCCGGCACGATCCCGGCGGCCACCGCGGCGCCCGATCCGCCCGACGACCCGCCGGGCGTGTAGTCGGTGTGCCACGGGTTGCGTGCCGGTCCCCAGAACTCGGGTTCGGTGACGCCCTTGGCGCCGAATTCGGGGGTGTTGGTCTTGCCGAAGATCACCAGCCCGGCGTCGAGGAACCGGCGAACGACCGTGGAGTGGTCGGTGGCGACGTGACGCGACAGTGACCGCGACCCGAACGACGTCGGGTAGCCGCGATAGTCCTGGGCGAGGTCCTTGATGAGGAAGGGCACCCCGGCGAACGGCCCGGACAGCGTGGGGTCGGCGGCCCGGGCGTCGGCGGCGGCGTCCATACGCGCAACGATCGCGTTGAGCGCGGGGTTGACATCGTCGGCGCGACGTCGTGCCAGGGACAGCAGTTCGGCGGCGGTGACCTCGCCCGCGGCGACGAAGCCGGCCAGGGCGGTGGCGTCGTGGCGCAGGTACTCGCGGAGCTCCATCGTGCTCAGCGTACGTATCGATACCTGAGTGTCACCGTTCATCGAGCAAACCGATAACGGCTCGGTGACGCGCAACGACGGTTTCGTGAACAGGCGGAGCGGGTCTCGAGCGCGCTGCGATGTTTGCCCAGGTCGTCCGTGTGAGGCATCGGGCCGGGGCATCCCCGCAGGTCCGGGGCGTCGCGTTCCTGGCTTTGCCGGAGTGTTATCGAGCCGTTACACTCGCTCCCGACGGGTATGCGTCGGCCCCTTGCGCCATAGAATCCCGTGAGAACGCCCTGAGAATGACCTGGCCCGACTCGAGGTCAAGATCGATAAGGACTTGTGAATGCTGACTCGCGCCCGTAAGCGCCTGGTCGCCGGACTCGTGGCACTTGTTGCCGCCACGGGCGCCGCAGCGGTCGCCGCGCCCGCAGCCCACGCGGCCAACGGATGCACCGTGGAATCCGTCTACTCCAACGCGATGCACCGCAGCGTGCCGGTGTGCATTGTCTCGGCCGGCGGCGGCGGACCGAAGCCCACGCTGTACCTCCTCGACGGCCTGCGTGCCCCGAACGACAACAGCGGCTGGCTCATCGAGACCGACGTCGCGCGCTACATGAACGGCAAGGGCGCCAACGTCGCCATCCCGTTCGGCGGCGGTGGCAGCTTCTACACCGACTGGGAGCGAACCGACCCCAAGCTGGGCGTCAACAAGTGGGAGACCTTCCTGACCCGCGAGCTGCCGGCCTACATGGCGCGCAAGCACAACAGCGACAACCGTCGTAACGGTGTCGCGGGTCTGTCGATGTCGGGTACCTCGGCGCTGAACCTCGCGTCGCGTCACCCGGGCTTCTACCAGGCGGTCGCCTCCTACAGCGGCTACCCGACGGTCACCATGCCGGGCTTCAACCAGGGCATCCAGGCCTCGGTGATCGAGATGGGCGGCAACCCGGTCAACATGTGGGGCGTGTGGCCCGCCGGTCAGTGGGCGGCCAACGACCCGTTCCTGTCGGCCAACAACCTCGCCGGTCACCACGTGTACGTGTCGTCGGGCACCGGCGTCGGCAGCAAGTACGACACCTCGGTGAACCCGTCCAGCGCCAACTTCGACCCGGTCAAGTTCGCGCAGATGGTTCCGCTCGAGGTCGCTGCCTCCACCAGTAGCCAGCTCTACATCGGCCGCCTCGCCGTGGTGCCCGGCGTCAAGCTCACCACCCACATCACCCCGGACGGTGTGCACTGGTGGGACTACTGGCAGAACGACTTCAAGCAGTCGTGGAACACCACCTTCGCGCCGGCGTTCTTCTGATCGGCTGACGTACGGCCCACGGCCGTCACCCCTTCTCGACGAATCCACCTTGGGACCATCCCAAGGTGGATTCGTCGTTTCGGGGTATCTGCGCTTGCGGGTGTCGAGGGGTTACGCGGCCGGCCGCGCAAGCAGGCGGCGGACGCGCTCGGCGAGGCCATCGGCGTCGTCGACGTCGGACCATCCCCAGTGGATCGCGCGGTTGTCGGCCTCGACGATGGCGTCCGAGCGGCCCTTCTCCTTGCGGAGCACCGCGACGCCAGATTCGCCCGCGTACTTCGACTCGCCGTCCGCTTCGCCGACGGTGCGTTGCTCGCGCCAGTAGAAATCGACCCGGGCGATCCAACGTCCCCAGCTGTCGTACAGGTCGATCTGGAGTTCCGGCATCCGAATCCCGCGGTCGGTCAGCTCGATCCGGCTGCGGGACTCCAGGACGGATTCGGCCAGCCCATTCAGTTGCGACACCACCAGCCGCGCCCGCGCCGCGCCGGACATCTTCGCGATGAGGTCCAGTTCGTTCTCGAGATCGCTCATGGTGCAGAGACCGTCGTGTAGCGCGGCGTCGCCGACAGCGATCGCGGGTATCCGACTCGAACTGCGCGCGATGTCGATGACGGTGCGGGCCGGGGCTGTAACGAGGCCACCGTCGACGACGGTCGTTGCCGCCGGGCGTTTGTCGGTCACGAGGCGGATGCCCCCGGTGGAGCGTGAACCCGGCGACCGGGAGGGGTCGACCATGACCACCTGCTGCGTGGCGAGTCCCCAGATCGGCAGACCGAGCACCGACGCGGCCGACACCGAGGCCAACGCGCGGCCGGAGGTGCGCGATGTCCGCAGACGCGCGACGGCGATTTCGCGGTGGCGCTGCTCGCGGCTCCCGTCCAGGTACTGCGGGGAGATCAGCAGGCCACGGGTGAGCAACTCGAGGTGGCCCGCCCGTTGTGCCAAGTGAATGTCGTGGTCGGTGTGGCCACGCGCGTGTAGTTCGTGCCGGGTTGTCGCGTGTTCGATGCGGTGCAGATCGTCCATACCCATTGGACGCGGCAGGCCGACGAATGGCTCCACCGAATCACGCGCCACGGCAGATACCCCGAACACACAACACCACCTTGAGTCGGTTGCAAGGTGATGTTGGCTTTCCGAGGTATCTGCCGTCGGTCTACTCGGAGGGGGGACGGCGGAAGTGCTGCGTCTCGTCGTCGTCCGGCGGCGTGTACGCCTGCGTGGCGCTGTCGTTGTCGGGCGCGCTCTCGACGCGCGGGATCTGCTCCGTCGGCTGATCCCACGGGTCGGCAGCGTGTGCCCCGCCGGCGCGCCCATCGGCAGCTCCGGCACCCGCAGCACCGGCAGCACCCGCGACACCACCACCGGCCGCATCATCGGCCGCCACCGTCGGCGAATGCTCACCGCGCGACTCACCCAGCCACGAGGTCGTCGCCGGATCGTCGGCGGGCGGGGTGGTGTCGTGGTCGCCGCGGCGGCGTCCCCGCCACCACATCAGCGCCCACACGCCCAGCAGCACCACACCGACGACGGCGAGGATCAGCGGCAGCCAGAAGTTGCCGAGCCGCAGCTGGCCCATGTAGTCGTCGGCGCGGGCGGCCTGGTTGGAGACGGTCTCATCGGTCCACTTGAACCGGGCTTTCAACACATCCATCTGGAAGTCGCGGATCGGTGCCGGGGTGTCGTCGCTCTGATCGGGTGAGCGGAAGTACTGGTGCTGGTCTTCCATCCCGTCGACGATGGTGCCGGTCTCGGGCTCCACCCACACGGTGCGGGTGGCCGTCGCATACCGGTGCATGGTGACCTGGTCGCGTGGTTCGACGCCCCGGCCGGAGATCCCCCACCAGCTGGCCGGCATGGTCAGGATGGTGCCCAACGCGGCCTGTCCCTGGGCGTTCGGCAGGCTCGACACATCGGTTTCGGGGACCTCGCCGCTGAACTCGTAGACGGTGACGCCGTCGATGGTCTTCTCCCCGACGAACTCGACCGGGATGTCCTGGCGGGTGTTGGTGTCGTAGTAGAGGTAGGAACGCTTCTGCACATCGAACCCGAACTTGTACTGGAAGCCCTGCCGGTCGGGCAGCTCCACGGACACGTCCTGCGGGTTGACGCCCTCGGGTGCGGCCTCGAGCTGCAGCGAGCTGACCGTCCCGTTGGGCACCGAGCTCTTGCGGTTCACCGACACCCGGTCGATGTTCGCGGTGAGCAGCCCGTCGTTGCACTCGCGGGCTGCGTCCGCCGCCGCCATCGTGGGTTCGGTCTCCTCGCCGTCGGCATCGCGAAGGCGGTCGATCTGCACGGTCTGTGCGGACTGCAGGGTCGCCTGGCGGCGGTCGGACGGGTCGACGATCACCGACCGGCGCTGCTGACTGAGATGAGCGTCGTCGACCTGCGCGCGGCGTTCGTTCACCGAGCAGCGGTCGAAGACCCGCGCCGGAAAACGATCACCCGTCGAGCCGTCCTCGGACACGGTGGTCGCCTCCGAGGTGATGTCGAGGTCGAGGGGCACCACCCGCAGCTGGGGCACCAGGAACAACGGTATGGCGATGGCGGCGGCAATACAGGCGGCGCCGAGGAACGCCGGCAGCGCCAGCCAAAGTCGTCTCATTCTCCACTCCCAGAACTCACAGGCTCCACGCCCAGAAACCACACGGCCCGCCACACGGCAGGACTCAACGTCCCACCCTATCGGCGCGTGGTCGACAACTGTCGGAGGTCAGCCGGATGCGGCCCGATCGTCGCGCCGGTCCCGCTCGGCCTCCTTCATGATCCCCGCCATGTATCCGTAGATTTCTTTGTCGGCCATTGCCTTCCACCGCGGGGCCAGGAGCTTCATGTACTTCTCGACGTAGAGCAGCTGCTTGCCCACCAAGACCAGCTCCCGGGGCAGCCGGGCATCGTGGGCCTTGGCGACAGCGGCCAGCTGCCGGCCCAGGTCGGTGTAGGACATCGAGGCCAGGTCGGTGGCGCCCAGCGGCATGGCGACTTTCTTGATGTCCTCGGCCCCCTGCGCAGTCGAGCCTGGCTTGTGGACGGCGCCGAGCAGGAAGATGGCGCGACCTGCGGCCTCGTAGTCACCCCGCACGATCAGGTCGACGACGAGCTGCCGCAGGATGCGCCGGGTGCGCTTGGAGAAGCGCCCGACGATGCCGAAGTCCAACAACACCAACGTGCCTTCGGCGTCGACGAGCACGTTGCCGGCGTGCAGATCGCCGTGGAACAGGCCGCCGTGAAAGGCCGACTCCAGCAACGAGAGCAGCAGGTTGCGGCACAACGCCACCCCGTCGTGGCCGGCGGCGCGCACGGCGTCGGCGTCGTCGATCCGGATGGCGTAGATGCGTTCCATCGTGAGCACCCGGGAGGTGGTGAATTCGTCGTACACCTGCGGCACCCGTACCCGAGCGCCGAACGGCCCCTCGCGCAGGCACTCGTACCATTCGCGCATCGTGGTCGCCTCGTTGCGGAAGTCGAGTTCGTCGTCGAGGCCGTCGGCGAAGTCCTCGACGACGTGTCGGGCGCTGAGCATGCGGCCGTATTCGGAGATCTCGGCGAGCCCCGCGAACCGTTCGAGCAGTGCAATGTCGGGGGCGAGGCGTTCGGTGATCCCCGGCCGCTGGATCTTGACCACCACTTCCTCACCGGAGTGCAGGGTGGCGGTATGGACCTGGGCGATCGACGCCGACGCGATCGGGTGAACGTCGAAAGCGGCGAACACCTCTTCGGGAGGTCGGCCGAGTTCGGCGATGAACAGCTCGCGGATGGCAGCCGGATCGGCCGGCGGCACCCGATCGAGCAGTGACTCGAACTCGGTAGCAAGGGTCTCGGTGAACACACCCGGGCTGGATGCGATGAGCTGGCCGAGCTTCACGTAGGTGGGGCCGAGATGTTCGAAGATGGTTCGGATCTCATGAGCGACGAGGGCGGCGGTCGGTGTTCTGCCGTGCAGCAGGCCCTGTGCACTGTGGAACACGAAACGCCCGACTCCCGCCGCGGCATGTGCCGTCGCCGCGCCGAACCGGGTGATCTCGGTCAGCGGCGACACCGTGGGCAGCTGCGCGCGGAGCTCGGGACCGGGAGCATTGCGGCCGTCGTCAGCGGAGTTCTGCATTGTCACCATCGGCAAGTGTAACGATCACGACCGGTGGATCCCAGGTGACGAGCCGATCAGACCGTCGCGATTGCCGTCCGGCGTCGGCCGTACCAGCTGGTCACGAGGCCGTTGCGGGGTGCGAAAAGGTAGATCGCGGTGAACATCACACCCTGGGTGACCACCACCATGCCGCCGGGCGAGACGTCGGCGCCGTAGCTGACGTAGATGCCCATCACGGTGGCCCCGACGGCCAGCGCGGGGGCCAGCAGCAGCATGTGTCCGAACTTGTCGGTCAACAGATGCGCGGCGGCGCCGGGGATGATCAACATCGCCACGACCAGGATGACGCCGACGATCTGTAGGGCGACGACGCAGGTCGACGCCAGCAGCCCCAGGAGCAGGGCGCCCAGCCACCGGCGCGACAACCCGATGGCATGCGCGTGCACCGGGTCGAAGGCGAACAGGGTCAGGTCGCGGCGTTTGGCCACCAGCACCGCGGTGACCACGGCGCCGAGGATCACCAGCTGCCACAGCGCGGACCCGCTGACGCCCAGCACGTTGCCGAACAGGATGTGTCCGAGGTCGGTCTGGCTGGGGGTGGCCGAGACCAGCACGAGGCCGAGGGCGAACAGGGTGGTGAAGACGATGCCGATCGCCGCGTCCTCTTTGACCCGACTGGTGTCGCGGATGGTGCCGATGAGTGCGACGGCCAGGAACCCGAAGATCACCGCACCGATCGCGAACGGCACCCCGACGATGTAGGACAACACCACCCCGGGCAGCACTGCATGCGACACCGCATCGCCCATCAGCGACCAGCCGATCAGCACGATCCAACAACTGATCAGGGCGCACACGGCCGCCGCGACGGCGCTGGCGAAGAAGGCGTCGCGCATGAACGACAGCGTCCAGGGCTCGATGAGGAACTCGATCATCAGCCGACCTCCGCATCGGTGCGCGGCGCGCGGCGTTCGGTGACGTCGACGCCGAAGGCCAGCGCCAGGTTCTCCGGCCGCAGTGCCTCTTCGGGGGTGCCATGGATCAGCACTCGCTGCATCAGCAGGACCGCTTCGTCTGCGAAGGAGGGAAGGGTGGACAGATCATGCGTGGAGATCAGCACGGTCCGACCCGTGGCGGCGAGCTCGGTCAGCAGGTCGATGATCGTTGCCTCCGAACGTTTGTCGACGCCGGCGAACGGTTCGTCGAGCAGCAGGATCTCGGCCCCCTGCGCGATCCCGCGTGCGACGAAGGCGCGTTTGCGTTGGCCACCGGACAGCCGCCCGATCTGTCGGTCGGCCAGGTCGGTGAGTCCGACCTGGGCGAGCGCGGCGTCGACGGCCTCGTTGTCGCGAGCGGTGATGCGCCGGAAGAGGTTCTGTCGTCCGTAGCGACCGGTCATCGCCACTTCGCGGACCGAGATGGGGAACTGCCAGTCCACGTCCTCGGCCTGGGGGACGTAGGAGACCAAGCCGCGAGCGCGGGCACGCGAGGTGGCGTGCCCGGCTATCGTCACCCGCCCCGAGGTGGGTCGCACCAACCCCATGATCGACTTGAACAGCGTTGATTTGCCGGATCCGTTCATGCCGATCAGGCCGCAGATGCGGCCGGGGAGGACCGTCATGGACACATCGTCGAGCGCGGTCACCGGGCCGTATCGCACGGTGAGTCCGGAAATGTCGAGAGCTGGAACCTGTTGTGCGGTATCAGGGTTCGGCACGGTCGAGGTCCTTTCCGGTGAGTCCGGCGACGATGGTGGAGATGTCGTGGCGCAGCAGGTCGAGGTAGGTGGGAACCGGTCCGTCGGCCTCGGACAGCGAATCGACGTAGAGGGTTCCGCCGTAGCGCGCGCCGGTGTCGGCCTGCACCTGCCGCATCGGTGCGTCGTTGACGGTGGATTCGCAGAACACCGCCGGCACGTCGCGAGCGCGGACGAATTCCACGGTCCGGCGCATCTGTTGGGGAGTGGCCTCTTGTTCGGAGTTCACCGGCCAGATGTAGTGCTCGGTGAGTCCGGTGTCGCGGGCCAGGTAGCTGAATGCACCTTCGCACGACACCAACGCCCGCTCGTTATCCGGGAGCGTGGCGACCGCATCGATCAGGCGTTGCTGCTCGGCGTCGAGTTGGCGCTCGTACTTCGCTGCGTTGCGCCGGTAGTCTTCGGCGTGCTCGGGGTCCACCCGCGCGAGGCCGGTCGCGATGTTGGCGGCGTAGATCTTCGCCGCGGTCGGTGACATCCAGGCATGCGGGTTGGGTCGGTCCGCATCGTCGGCGGCCGCGCCTGGAATCTCGCTGATGTGCATCGGCTCGATCCCCTCGCTGGCGACGATTCGCGGAACATTCATGTCGGCGAGGAACCGCTCGAACCAGTCATCCAGATGCAGCCCGTTGACCACCACCAGCGACGCATCCATTGCCTTGTGCAAGTCTCCGGGAGTGGGCTCGTATCCGTGGATCTCCGCGCCGAATTTGGTCAGCGACACGGCCTCGGCGTGCGATCCGCCGACGTTGCGCGCGATGTCGGCGAGCACGGTGAACGTGGTGAGCACCTTGGGGCGGTCACTCTGCGTCCCGGCAGAACCGCATGCGCCGAGGGCCGTGACGAGCAGCACGACGGCCGCGATGAACGCACCGCGCCGGACCTGTGACATGCGCATACCGTAGTTTCGGGTTACCGAACTTGCAAGTTAGCCATGCCTGACTCGGTGGCGTCGCGGTTCCTCCCCCGGGGTAGTGCCAGACTTTCCGCGCGTTTGTGGGGGATGACCGGAAGTCAGGGGAAGGAACCGGGGCGGGTGGTGGTCGCCGCCGCCCGGCGAGCTCACGAATGGGTGGGTTCGCCGGTCACCTGATGGTCAGCGAAGTTGAGCGCTTCGGCAACCAGCCGGCGCAGATGGCCGTCGCGGATGCGGTAGATGACGCGGCGGCCGTCTTTGCGGGTGTCGACGAGGCCGGTGAAGCGCAGTTTCGCGAGGTGCTGGCTGACCGCGGTCCGGGACGCGCCGGTGGCCTCGGTCAGAGAGCTGACGTCGGTTTCGCCGTCGGCGAGCAGGGACACGATGTGCAGTCGCGTCGGTTCGGCGAGCATGGCGAAAACCGAGGTCGCGGCAGCGAGCAGCGCGGGGTCGGGATCGACGAAGTGATGCAGGCTGCGGGAGTCGCGTGGCAACGCGGTCTCGTCGGTCATCTGCCAGACCTCCTCGCGGGATCGGCGTGGCCTGCTCGACGGACTCAGCCGGTCACTGCCTCGGATGTCATCGTAGGCGACCGGTGCGCGCGCACCGGTCGTGCCGATGTCGCACGTGTCCAGGTGCGTCGGGCGAGGAGGCCGGCGGTCGCCGCCATCGCGGCCATCGCCAGGGGCATCACCCAGGGGCCGACCAGGGCGGGACCCCAACCGGCGAGCGGATACGTCACCAGGAACGCGGCGTGCGACGAGGAGAACTGCGCGGTGAAGACAACGTCCCGGTCGTCGTCGTGGGTGTGGTCGCGCAGCAACTGGGTGGTGGCCATGGTGATCAGCGAAGTCCCTGCGCCGAGGACGAACCACAGAATCAGCAGCGCCGCCGGCGTCGGGCGGGTCGCGGTCATCGCGGCGACGCCGGCCAGCGCGGCTGCACACAGCATCGCGGCATGCCCGACGACTCGTCGGACGCCACCGAGGGCCCGCAGCAGACGCCGCAACGCGACGGCCGCCGCGATCGACCCGGCGCCGAAGACCGCGAGCGAGACCGCGAGCATCGAATCGCCGAGACCCAGCGTTGCGCGGACATAGACCACTGAACCGACGACCACCACCGCGGTGGCCGCGGCGGCGGCCACATTGGCCCACAAGATTCCGCGAAAGACCGGGCGCTGCAGCATGATGCGCAGGCCTGCGGTCGTGTTGTCCCAGAGGTCGCCGACCGAGCGCACAGTGCCGGACCGGCGGGGCGATCCGTGCAGCCCGGACGTCAGCACGAACGTGGCCGAGCCGACGAATCCGATTGCGGTGCCGACGAAGAGATACGAGTAGCTCATGAGGCCGAGTAGCGCGGCGGCGATCATCGGGCTGACCACCGATTCGAGGTCGTAGGCGACCCGCGATGCGGATATCGCACGGGTATAGGTGTCGCGATCGGTGACCACCGTCGGGATCACCGAGCCGAACGTGGGGGTGAACGTCGCCGACGCCGATTGCAGTGCGAACACCAGCAGATACACCTGCCACACCTCGCCGAGGAAGGGCAGCGCGGCCGCCATCACCACGCGCACGACGTCGGCGCCCACCAGCACCGAGCGCGCCGAGAAGTGACTGCACACGGCGCGCATGATCGGCGCCATCACGACGTAGGCGATCATCTTGATCGCCAGCGCGGTGCCTAGTACGGCTCCCGCGTCGGTGCCCGCCAGGTCGAACGCCAATAGTCCCAGCGCCACGGTCATCAGGCCGGTCCCGAGCAGCGAGACGACCTGGGCGGCGAACAACCGCCGAAACACCGGGATGCGGAACAAGCTGACCACGAATCGATAGTAGACATAGGTGCGCATATGCGCACATAAATATTCCGTGATGTGACGAACTCGCTCGTCGGCACACTCGGCGCCGGTTCTGCGGAACACTGGAACGAGCGCGGGGAGGTCCGCAGCGGGATCGACGAGCTCGACTCGCATCCCGCGAACCTGACGTCGAACAACAGGGAGCATCCATGCCCACCACCGTCAACGCCTACATCGCCACCGCCGCCGACGCTCCGCTGGAGCCGGCCACCATCGAGCGTCGCGATCCGAAGCCACATGACGTGGTCATTGACATCGCGTACGCGGGAATCTGTCACTCCGACATCCACACCGCCCGCGGGGAGTGGGGGCGTACCGCCTTCCCGGTGGTGCCCGGCCATGAGATCGCCGGCATCGTCTCGGCGGTCGGCTCCGAGGTCACCCGGTACTCGGTCGGTGACCGGGTGGGAGTCGGCTGCTTCGTCGACTCCTGCCGAGAATGCGAGCCGTGCCAGGCCGGCGACGAGCAGTACTGCGAGCGCGGCATGACCGGCACCTACAACGCCGTCGACCGTGACGGCGAGCCCACCCACGGCGGCTACAGCAAGGCCATCGTGGTGGACGAGAATTACGTGTGCGGCATCCCGGAGGGCATCGGGCTCGACGAGGCCGCGCCGCTGCTCTGCGCCGGGATCACCCTCTACTCGCCGCTGCGGCATTGGAACGCCGGTCCCGGCAAGAAGGTTGCGATCGTCGGGCTCGGCGGACTGGGGCACATGGGTGTCAAGATCGCCCACGCGATGGGCGCCGAGGTGACCGTGCTCTCGCAGTCGCTCAAGAAGATGGAGGACGGCCTGCGTCTGGGCGCCGATCACTACTACGCCACCAGCGACCCGGATACGTTCACGAACCTGCGCAACGAGTTCGACCTGATCGTCAACACCGTGTCGGCGAATCTGCCGATGCAGAAGTACCTCGGCATGCTCGCCCTCAACGGAACACTCGTCGAACTCGGGCTGCCCGAGCATCCGATCGAGGTACCCGCGTTCGCGGTCGCGGCGAATCGCCGCAGCTTTGCCGGCTCGATGATCGGTGGCATCGCAGAAACCCAGGAGATGCTGGACTTTTGCGCCGAGCACGGCATCGGCTCCGAGATCGAGGTGATCGGCGCCGACAAGATCAACGAGGCGTACGACCGCGTCGTCGCCAGCGACGTGCGGTACCGGTTCGTCATCGACACGGCGACGCTCTAGCCTTCTCCGCGGTGACCCCGCCGTTCCGCTTCGCCGACATCCGCGGTGCCCGACTCGCCTGGAACCAGACGGGTCGTGGACCGGCGGCGGTGTGGGCGCATGGAATGAGCTCATGCTCCTACGGCCCGGAGTCGTCGGGTCAATTCGATTGGCGTGCAGTGAGTTCAACGCATCGGCTGATTCGGTATGACGCTCGGGGGCACGGTCGCTCGAGTGGTGGGCGGACCGCGGACGAGTACACCTGGCCGGAACTCGCAGCCGATCTCCTCGCGCTGCTCGACATCGCCGCGCCCGGCGAACGTGTGCACGCCATCGGCGCCTCCATGGGAACTGCGACGATCCTCTGCGCGGCCCTCGCTGCGCCCGAACGATTCGACCGGCTCGTCCTCACGACGGCGCCGACGATCTGGGATTCCCGGCGTGCCTTGACGCCCCTGCGTGTGTCGGATGCCGATGCGATCGAACGTCGCGGGTTGGCTGCGTATTTGCGAGCGGCCCCGAATGTTCCCGCGTCTCCCGCGCTGGTCGAAACCGAGCGCTACGTCGGTCGGGTTGCGGTGCGCTCGTCGATCTATCCTTGGGTACTGCGCGGTTCGGCCATCACCGACCTTCCACCGGCCGATGAGTTCGGTGCACTCACCCAGCCAACGCTCATCCTGGCCTGGACGGGAGACCCGGCGCACCCGGTCAGTAGCGGCGAACTGCTCGCCGAAGCGCTACCGAATGCCGAACTGCGCGTGGCGTCGACGCCGGACGCTCTGCGTTCCTGGTCCGATGCGGTCGCAGGGTTCCTCGTTACGACTTGACTGGCTCGACGCCAGGGTATCGCCAGCCGTTCTGGCGGCCAGAGCGATTGCGGCATCAGCGACTGTTGACTAATACCCCATAGGGGTATAGACAGAGTGGGCGGTGTTTGAGGCGGACCTCATCGGGCAACTCGCCTGGAACGCGGTGACGGCAGTGATCGTGCGGTACGGCGACCGGAGGAGGTGCGTCATCTACGCCGGGGTGGGAGCGATGCTCACGGTGGCCCTCGGGGTCATAGTTGCGGTTCTCGCGCTGCACCGCCTCACCGCGGTGGCGCGCTCATCGCTGACGGTAATGCCCTTCCAGTCGGGTTGGGCGCCTGCCGAGCACGCCCTCTCGCGCTATCACGCACGCTGGTATCCGGTGACGCTGCTGTTCTTGGCCTTCGACGTTGAGATGTTGTTCATGTACCCATGGGCAGTGGTTGTCGCCGATCTCGGGATGTCGGCGGTCATCGAGATGTTTGTCTTCCTCGCGGCACTGTTCGTGGTCGTCGCCTGGGCGTGGCGAGAAGGCGTGCTGCGATGGGCGTGAAGTCGCTGCTGGCTCGGCTGGCTGTACGCCGCGTCCATGTGCTCGTTGTGGCGGCTGCAGGGAATCGCATCCTCGAGGTCGTGGTCGACGCCAAGGTGCGGGAGCGTGGATGGGTGGTTGCGGAGTCGCCGGCCGACGCCGACGTCCTCGCCGTCGTGGGAACGTCCGGTCCACGGCTCACCGAGGCGATCGAGCAAGTCTGGCAACAGCTTCCGGGCCCGAGAGTGCGCATCCAGGTGGACGAACGCAGCCAGGTGGATCCCGCCTTCGACCAGGCGGTCGTGGAGCTGTCCGACATCGATCGGCAGCGCGACGATGCGCGCCATCGACACGACAAGGGCGACGACGGTTCCGCGCGCCACTCCGACGACGCCGAAGAGCATGCCCGGATGCACCACGGCGGAATGGGCCACGGTCAGATGGGCCACGGTCAGATGGACCACGGTCAGATGGACCACGGCGGCATGGACCACGGCGGCATGGACCACGGGTCGATGGCACCGGCCGGGATTCCACTCGCTGAGGGTGCCGACGATCGCGACGGCCTCGAGATGGACGTCCTGCATCTGCCGCTGGGGCCGATAATGACTCACTGGCCGGCCGGGCTCGTCGTCCAATGCACGCTGCAGGGTGACGTCGTGGTCGATGCGCAGGTGGATGTGCTCGACGCAGAAGCGCTCGTTGCGTCCGGGGCCGACTCAACTGTCGAAGCGGTGAACCACTGTTCGGTTGTCGTCGATGTGTTGGCTCTAGCCGGCGCGGAAAACGTTGCAGCGCAGGCGCGTGCGGTGCGCGCACTGCTCGTCGACGATGAGCTGGAGCGGGCGCGGGCAGAACTTGGGCCGCTGTATCGGCGGATTCGGCGGTCGTCGCCCCTGCGGTGGTCGCTGCGTGGTCTCGGTGTGCTGGATCATGATCGGGCTGAGGAACTCGGTGTCGACGAGTACCTTCCGGCACTGACCGGCGACGTGCACGACCGAATGCTGGCGCGGCTCAGTGTGATTGGGGGAGCCGATGGTGAGGAGGGGGGACCCTTCGTGACGCCCCTGCACTGGCGCTGCGGGGAGTTACTGATACCGGAACTGATCGTCGGGCTCGATCTCGCGGCCACGCGGCTGGTCATCGCCAGTCTGGGTATCGATGTCGCGCAGATGGTCATTCCCGCGCCGGGAGAACAGCATGGGTGAGTCGACCATCGCCACCGTGCCCGCGATCTGGGCGCCGGCCGCCGCGGCGATCCTCGGGGTGTTCGCGCTGTACGCCGCCGGGGTCGATAGAGTGCTCGCGGCTCCGCGCGGCGCTCATCTGAGCGCGGCGGCCAGTCCTGTGCACGAGACCGCCCGGCTGCTTCGGCAACGACGCCGAGTACCCGTGAAGGCTGACGAATTGCTCTGGCGTGCAGGTGCATACGGGATGCTCGTCGCCGCTCTGTTGATGATCACCGTCGTACCGCTCGGCTCGTGGACCTTGTTCGACCTCGACGTCGGCATCGTGTGGTTCAACGCAATGGACGTGATGATCTGGGCGTTGGTGTGGCTCACTGGCTGGGGTGCCAACTCGGCGTACGGACTGGTGGGCGGGTACCGTTTCCTCGCACACGGTCTGGGCTACGAACTGCCACTGATGTTCGCGCTGGTTGCTCCCGCGATCGCCGCAGAGAGCCTCCGCGTCACCGATGTCGTGGCGGCACAACAGGGACTTTGGTATGTCGTGTGGATGCCGGTGGCGTTTTTGGTCTACTGCCTTACCGTGACGGCGTTCTCGGTGTGGGGTCCGTTCGCCGCGGCCGCCGGCCGCGACCTCGCCGGCGGAGTGACCGCCGAACTGTCCGGGGTGGACCGTCTGCTCTTCCAGGGTGGGCGCTTGGCGCTGCTCGCGGCGGGCGCCGCTTTCGCCGTCCCCATGTTCCTCGGTGGTGGTGCCGGACCACTGTTGCCCGACTGGCTGTGGGTGCTGGTGAAGACGACGATCGTGCTCACCGCACTGGTGTGGCTGCGCCGCCGACTGCCGATCCTGCGCCCGGACAAGTTCATGGAGATCGGCTGGGTGATCGCGCTCCCGCTGGTTCTGATCCAAGACCTAGTGGTTGCCGTCATCGCGGCCGGGAAGGGCTGAACATGCTGACAGAGATCATCTTCTGGGTGTGCGCGGTCATCACGGTGGCCGCCGGGGCCGCGGTGTTCTGGGTGGACTCGATGGCGCGGGCCACCTACGCGCTGGCCATCTCGTTCGTCGCCGTCGGAGTGGCATTGCTGTTGTTGCAGCAGAACTACGTCGGCGTCATGACCATCCTGATGATGGTCATGGAGATGGCGGTAATGGCTGTCTACATGGTGATGTTCATGGGGATGAACCCGGCACTCATGCCCATGAGCATGGTGCACGACAAACGGTGGGCGCTCGCGGCGTCGATCGGGACCTTCATGTTGCTCGCCGCGGGAATCCTGATGGCCGACTGGCCGAGCCGGCGCGGTACGCCGTCGGTCGATGTCACTCGCGCCCTCGGCGAGGAACTCATGGGACCGAAGATGCTCGCGATGATCGTCATCAGCCCGGTGATGGTCGCGACCATGGTCGCCGGCATCGTGCTCGCGGTGCAGCGCACTCGCTACGACCGATTCGGCGACGACCTGAAGACCCGACCGGGCCGCGATCCGCAGCCGGGAGGAGTGGGCCGATGACCCTGCAGACCGTGCTCCTCGTGGCCGCCGCGCTGTTCTGCGTCGGCCTGTACGGCGCACTGTCCCAACAGGTGGTGGTGATGGTGATGATGGGCCTCGAACTCATGATCAACGGCGTCATTTTGGCCGCCGGGGCGATGTGGTGGTTCCTCGCCCCGGACCCGTCGGGGCAGGTGTTGCTACTTGTCATCATCGCCGCGATGACCGTGGAGATGGCCATGGGATTCGCGGTGGCCACCCTCCTGCACCGACAGCGACGAGCCGACATGACCGACATGGCCGACGAACTCGCCGAGTGAGCCGCCGATGAACACCCTTGTCGCGACCGCGATGTGGTCGCTGTTCCTGGTGCCCACGGTGGCCGGCGGCATCCTCGCGCTGGCCCCGCGTGCCGATCGTTTCGCCGCCGCCACCGGGATGTCCGTCACCGCAGTGGTGTCGGCGCTGGCGGTGGTGGTGGCAATCGAACGTCCCACCGTGTCAGTCCCGTTCATCGCCGGCGCCGACTTCGCGCTGACGGTCGATGACCTGTCCGCCTTGGTGATCCCGGTGGTCGCCATCGTCGCGCTGCTGGTCGTCATCTTCGCTGCCGCCGACATCACCACAACTCCGGCCCGATTTCACGGGCTCATGCTGCTGTTCGTCGCGTCGGTGATGGTCACCGCGAGTGCTGCGACGGTGCCCACCTTGCTGCTCGCGTGGGAACTGATGGGCGCGATGTCGTATGCGCTGATCGGCTTTCATTGGCAGCGCCCCGACGCGATGTCGGCCGGATCGGTCGCGTTCGTCACCACGCGGACCGCCGACCTCGGGCTGTACCTCGCTGCCGGAGCGGCGCTCGCCGGGGGCGCGGGCATGGCGCTGGCAGACCTGCCCGCGGCGAGCGACGGATGGCGGCACGTGATCGCAGCCGGGGTTCTGGTGGCCGCGCTCGGCAAGGCGGCCCAACTGCCGTTCTCGTTCTGGCTGTCCCGGGCGATGGAAGGCCCCAGCCCGGTCAGCGCGCTGCTGCATTCGGCGGCCATGGTGGCGATGGGTGGGTACCTGCTGCTGCGGACCGCGCCGCTGCTCGACGTGACCGGCTGGGCCGGGCCCACCGCCGCATGGATCGGCATGGCGACCGCGGTGGTCCTCGGTGTGGTCGCGGTGGCGCAGCGAGATCTCAAGCAGCTGCTGGCGGCGTCCACCTCCGCGCAGTTGGGTTTCGTGGTCGCGGCCGGTGGTCTCGGCGCGGTCGCGGGCGGCTCCGCGCAGCTCGTCGCGCACGCGTTCACCAAGGCCGCATTGTTTCTCGCCGCTGGTGCGTGGCTGACCACGCTCGGTACCAAGGATCTCGGCAGGCTCGGCGGCGTGGCGCTTCGGTGGCGCGTGCTCGGCGCCGCCGCCGTCGTCGCGACACTCGCACTGGCGGGCGTCGCGCCACTGTCGTTGTGGGCCACCAAGGACACCGTTCTCGCCGCGGCACTCGACCACTCGCCGCGGCTCTACGGGGTCGGCCTCCTGGCGTCGGTGCTGTCGGCCGTCTACGCGGCGAAAATCGTTGCGGTGGTGGCCCGACCGGGTATCCGGCGCGTGTCGGCCTCGTTCGAGGTGTCACCGCCCCGCGGTGCGGTGGCCCCGGTGTTCGTACTCGCGATCGGAGCGGCCGTCGCCGGTGTGCTCGCGCTGCCGCCGGCGGGTACCGCCCTGGCCGACGCGCTCGACGACGGGTCGGTCGCCACGTCCACGGCGATCGAGCTGGCCGTGTCGGCGGTACTCGCCGCCATCGTCGTCGCTCTGGTGTGGTGGCGTGGGGTGTCCGAAACGTTGTGGTCCCGTGAACTTCCCTGGGCTGCAGACTGGTTGGTCCTGGAACGCGGTGTTCGTGCGGTTGTCGTCAGGCCGGCGCTGCGGCTGGCGACTGCTCTTGCCCGCGCCGACAAACGGCTCGACGCCGCTGTCGAATCCACCGCGGCCGCCACCACCCGGTTCGCCCGCCGCACCGCCCGCATCGACTCCGACGGCGTCGACGGCGCGGTGGAGGGGGCTGCCAGACTCGCGGGGCGGCTCGGCGTGCTCGCCCGCCGCCCCCAGACCGGCCAACTCCACCAGTACTACTTGCAGATCGTGATCGTCCTGGTCCTTGCCGTCGTCGTACTCGTGTTCGTGAGGTGATCGTGCCCAGCCAGATAGTCCTCAGTCTGATCGTCTTCGTGCCGTTGGCGGCCGCGGCGGTTCTGCTGGTTCCCGGATGGACCGGCCAAGCGATCCGATGGCTGTGGGTCGCGGTCACCACCGTCGACCTCGCGCTGGTCGGGTGGGCCTGGTGGATCTACGATCGCCCGGCCGGAGGCGAGCTGGCCCTCGACGCGCAGGTTCCCTGGATTCCCGGAGTGGACAGCAGCTATCACGTCGGCGTCGACGGCCTGTCGCTGCCGGTGATCGCGATGACGGCGGTGATCTTCCTGGCCTGCGCGATCTATGCGCTGCGCGACACCGACGACCGGCCGCGCGCGCAGGTGGCGCTGTTCCTGTTCCTGCAGAGCGTCAGTCTGGGCTTGTTCGTCGCCGCCGACCTCATCCTGTTCTTCGTCTTCTTCGATCTGTCGATCGTCGCAATGTATTTCGTCATCGCCGGTTGGGGGCACGGCGATGCCCGACGGTCTGCGCTCAAGTTCTTCCTGTACACCTTCGTCGGGTCGCTGGTCCTGCTGCTCGGATTCATCGGGCTCTATGTGGTCGCCGACCCGCACACCTTCGACATGGTGGAACTCGCGGCGCAGTCGCCGTCGGCCGACGGGACGGTCACCGGTGGTCTCATCCTGGCGGCGATCCTACTGGGGCTGGCCATCAAGACACCGGCCGTCCCGTTCCACACCTGGCTGCCGCCCGCCCACACCGACGCCCCGGCCATCGGTTCGGCGGTGCTGGCCGCGGTGCTTCTGAAGATGGGTACCTACGGTTTCGTGCGGGTGGCGATGCCGATGCTGCCGGGCTCCTGGCAGGACTGGGCGCCCGTCGTCATCGCGGTCGGCGTGGTGTCGGTGATCTACGGTGCGCTCGTCGCGCTGGCACAAACCGACCTCAAACGCATGATCGCCTACACGTCGGTCAACCACATGGGCTACGTGCTGGTGGCCGTCGGCGCCGCGGGTGTGGTCGCGGCCGATACCGCCGACGCCCGGTCGGTGGCGGTGACCGGCGCGGTCACCCAGATGGTCAGCCACGGCCTGATCACCGGTGCGCTGTTCCTGCTCGCCGGAGTGTTCTTCGCCCGCGCCGGCAGTTATGACCTCGACGGCTACGGTGGGCTGGCGTCGTCGGCGCCGAGGTTGGCGACGCTGTTCGCGCTGGGTGCCTTCGCCTCCCTCGGCCTGCCCGCCTTCTCCGGTTTCATCGCCGAGTTCCAGATCTTCACTGGCAGCATCGCCGCGGTTCCGGTGACCGCCGTCGCCCTGGTGGGCATCCTGCTCGTTGCGGGGCTGTTCCTGTGGGCGTTGCAACGCATCTTCACCGGGCCGGTCGCAGGCCGGTCGCCGGAATTCGCGGACCTGCGCGTCACCGAAACTGCGGCAGTCGGGGTGCTGATCGCACTGTCGATCGTCATCGGGGTGATGCCACGTCCGCTGCTCGACGTCATCGAACCGGCCGCCACCACCCTCGTCGACCTGGTCGGGCGGTAGTCGGTGGACGACATGATGCGCCCGATGGTCATGCTGCCGGAGATCTTGATCTTCGCCGGCGGTCTGGCGGTGCTGATCTGCGGCTCCTTCGTGCCGCGGGCCCGTCAATGGTGGACACGCCTCCTCGCGGCGGTCGTGCTGGTGGGCGCCGTGATCGCAGCCGCGGTCGCGTCGGCCGGCGCCACGACCACGGCGTTCGATGGTGCCGTCGTAGTCGACACCGCCACCGGGGTGGTACGCATCGCGGCCGGCGTCGGGGCCCTCGCCGTGCTCGCCATCGCGGGCGGTGAGATCGCCGGATCGGACCGGGAGAGCGAGACCTACGCGCTGATCCTGTTCGCGACGGCCGGCACCCTCGTCGTCGCCGGGGCGCAGGATCTGCTGGTCCTCGCGCCCGGTTTCCTGCTCGCCGGTATCCCGCTGTACGGGCTGATCGGTCTGCGCCGCGATGGGGCGAGCGCGGAGGCGGCGATGAAGACCTACCTGCTCGGTGCCTTGTTCGGGATCGTGATGCTCGCCGGCATCACCCTGCTGTACGGCGTCACCGCGGTGACCGATTACCCGGAACTGGCCCGCCGCCTGCCCGACGCGCCTGCAGCCGTGGTCGCCGCGGGTCTGCTCGGGGTCAGCGCGGCGCTGCTGTTCAAGGCCGGCGGCGTGCCCGCCCACTTCTGGGTCCCCGACGCCGCGCAGGGATCGCATGCCCTCGTTGCCACCTTCGTGACGACGGTGCCCAAGGTGGGTGCACTGGTCGCCCTCTACCGACTGGCCCAGATCGTGCCCGACACCGTGGCGTGGGCTGCAGCGCTCGCCGTGTTGGCGGTCGCCGGCATGGTCCTGGCCACGCTGGCCGCATACTGGCAGGACGACCCGCGACGACTGCTCGGCTGGTCGACGGTCGCGCAGGTGGGGTTCCTGCTGGTGCCGGTCGTGGTGATCGGCGACAGCGAGTTCGCGCTCCCCGCGCTGCTGTTCTATCTCGTCGGCTACACCGTCACCAACGTCGGTGCGTTCGCGGTGTCGGCGGCGCGACCCGACCTGCGGACGCTGGGCGAATACCGTGGTCTCGCGGCGACCTCACCCATGCTTGCGGGCAGCCTGGTGGTGGCCTTGCTCGGTCTCGTCGGCACCCCGCCGACCGCGGTGTTCGTCGGCAAACTGACCGTCGCCACCGCTGCCTGGGACGGCGGATGGGTGTGGCTCGCGGTCGCGCTGGTGATCGCCACCGTGCTGAGTCTGTTCTTCTATCTGCGCTGGTTGGCGCCGGTCTTCGGGCGCACTGTGCCCGGTCGCTCCGACGATGTGCCCCGGGCCGAACCATGGGCGGCCGCGACGGCGGTCGTCGCGGCGGCCGCATCGCTGCTGCTCGGTGTGGCGGCCGGGCCGGTGTGGAATCTGCTCGCGGGCTGAGGGCACCGGACCATGAGCCATGTTCTCATCGCATCGACAGGCGTACAGTTTTCGACTGGGGATCGAAAACGTGGCCGAAGAGGTGCGACATGCAGACGACCGAACGCGACGAGATGCGCGCCGACCTCGTGGTGGTCGGGGCCGGGGTGGCCGGGCTGACGGCCGCGCTGACCGCGGCGGAGGCGGGGTTGCGGGTCGTCGTCCTCACCAAGGGCGCGGCCCGGCCGGCCGGCCAGGCCGAGCAGTCGACGGCGACGTTCTATGCCCAGGGCGGCATCGCCGTGGTGAACCCGGAGGCGACCGACGATTCCGTGGACCTGCACCTGGCCGACACAATCGCCGCCGGTGCCGGCCTCACCGACCCGGTCACGTCGCGGCCGATCCTCACCGACGGTCCCGGCGCGGTCTCCGGGCTGATCGGTTGGGGTGCCGAGTTCGACCGTTCCGCCGACGGTGAGCTGGCGCGCACCCGCGAAGGTGGGCACTCGGTGCGTCGCATCATCCACTCCGGCGGAGACGCCACCGGTGCCGCGGTGCAGTCCACGCTGAGTCATCGGCTGCGCGCCGCTGCGTCGAGCTCGCCCATCGTCTGTCTGGATCACTCGATCGCCACCGACATCCTGCGCGCCGGTGGCCAGGTATCCGGCGTGGCGTTCCGCACGCGCGACCGCGACCGGGTCGTCCACGCGCCGACCGTGCTGCTTGCCACCGGCGGCAGCGGCCACCTGTACGCGGCGACCACCAACCCGGCCGGCGCCACCGCCGACGGCATCGCGCTGGCGCTGCGGGCCGGGGCGGTGGTCGCGGACATGGAGTTCATCCAGTTCCACCCGACGATGCTCTACGTCGACGGCGCACGCGGGCGGCGCACGCTGATCAGCGAGGCGGTGCGGGGTGAGGGGGGACGACTCGTCGACGCCGACGGACGATCGGTCACCGACGGCGTGCACCCGCGCGGCGATCTGGCGCCCCGCGATGTCGTCGCCAACGCCATCGAGACCCGGATGGCCGCGACCGGTGCGCCGTCGGTGTACCTGGACATCCGTGACGTGTCCGACTTCGATCGGCGGTTCCCGACCGTGACCGCCGGCGTCGTCGGCGCCGGGCTCGATTTGTCCAGCGGCCGGATCCCGGTGGTGCCCGGCGCGCACTACCTGTGTGGGGGAGTGCTGACCGATGTCGACGGCCGCACCGCGGTCCCGGGACTGCTGGCCGCCGGTGAGGTGGCCCGGACCGGACTGCACGGCGCCAACCGGCTCGCCTCCAACAGTCTTCTCGAAGGACTCGTGCTGGGGCGGCGCGCCGCCGCCGTGGCCGTCGCCCGCCGGGATCGACCGGTCGTGGAGGTCGACCCGACTCCGTGTACTGCCCTCGCTGCGACGATGCCGCGGCGTGAACTCCAGGATCGGATGACACGGTCGGTGGCATTGCGCCGCGACGCTGCCGGTCTGGCCGCGGTCGCCGCCGACCTCGCCGGCGCGACAGCCCGGCCGGTGCGCACCGTCGCCGATGTCGAGGATGCGGCGTTGACCCTGGCCGCGCGGGTGGTGGTCGTGGCGGCGACTGCGCGCACCGAGTCGCGGGGATGTCACACCCGCACCGACCACCCGCACACCGATCCCGTTGGCCGGACCCGATGCTTCGGCCTCATCGACGGTGAGATCAGCGACTGCGCGGCCGGCGACGCGATCAGCGACGTCGCGACACTGGTGTCCTGACGACGCCCGCCGGGGCGGCGCCAGGGAGCACCGTTGCGCTCCGCCGCGCCACGTCGGGGGCGTAACGTCGGCGAGCATGACCGCGCCCGACCGGCTCGACGTGGATCTCGGCCACCTCCGTCTGCACGCGCTCACCTGGGGAGACCCGTCGGCCCCGTTGGCGATCTGCCTGCACGGCTTCCCCGACTCGGCCTGGACGTGGCGACATCTCGGGCCGGCACTGGCCGAGGTCGGCTACCGCGTGGTGGCCCCGTTCACTCGCGGCTACTCGCCGTCGGAGGTCCCGGCCGACGGCGACTACCACGTCGCCGCACTGGCCTACGATGCACTCGAACTGCACCGAGCGCTCGACGGTGATGACCGCGCGGTGCTGATCGGGCATGACTGGGGTGCGATGACGGTGCATGCGATCGCCGCGCGCGCCGACCACCCGTTCCGCCGACTGATCGCGCTGGCGGTGCCGCCGATCGCGGCGATTCGGGAACGCTCCGTCGGCGCACGGCTCCGGCTGCTGCCCGGCCAACTCGCCAAGAGCTGGTACATCGGGTTCAACCAGATCCCGGTGCTGCCCGAGCGGGTGCTGGGGCGGATGATCCCGATGCTGTGGCGGCGATGGGGCCCGGCCCCCGACGCGGCGGACGTCGACAATGCGTTGGCCGCCCTGCCGTCGACCGCACATCGCACGGCGGCTCTCGGCTATTACCGCGCGCCGCTGCGCGCCCGGGTCGCGCCGCGATACGCCGACGATTCCACGGCATGGCTGCGGCTGCCCATCAGCCCGATGATGTACCTGCACGGCGCGGCCGACGGATGCATGCACAGCGGTTTCGTCAAGGGATTGGCGGAGGTACTGCCCGCGGGAAGTGTCGTGACGCAGATCCACGGCGCCGGACATTTCCTTCAGCTCGACGCCCCGGATGTCGTCGGACAGCACGTGCTGGAGTACCTCGAAGGCTGAGCGCGACGCAAGAGTTGTCGGGTTTCGGCCGACACCCGGGCCGCGACCCTGGCGGGGACGGGTGGATCCTTCGTACACTTGCCGCCGGGGAGGGCACCGATCGGTCATCAGACGCAGTCGGGGGCGTCGTATGGCGGGTGCTGCGCAATCAGGCGCGCCCCGAGTCAGAAATGATCGACCACTGCATGTGCGTGATGCCCGAAGGAGTGACCGGATGAACGGCGAAGGCTGCTGGTCGACGGTCGTGTGCACACCGCAGGAACGCACCGCGTTGGGACTGACCGGTCAGTCGGAGTGGCTGCTGCATTGCCGGCTGGCCGCGGGTCATCGCGGGAACCATGCCACCGATGCCAGCTCGCATCCACGGGTCGACCGTCGACTGTGGTTGGAGTGGAACGACTTCGATGACCACGCCCAGTCCCTGATCGAGCGCAATCCGTGCACGGCTCGCTCGCCGCAGGGCACCGGATGCCTGTTCTACGAGGGCCACGGCGGGGGGCACTTCTTCGCGCCGTCGAACGGCCACGCCCCCACGGCCGTGTCGACGCCGCACGCCGGGCCGCCGGCGGGCCCGGCTCCGCAGCGGCCCGCGCCCCCATCGCCTGCGCCTGCACCCCCGGCGCCCCCGCGGATGGCCGGCCCGCAGCAGCCCGCACCCCCGTCGGCTGCGCGCCAACCCGCGCCACGATCAGCAACGGGACCGGTACCTCAGCGGGCGCTCGACGATGCGGAGGCGCAGCGCCTTCGGCCCGGTCGGCCATCGCCCGAACCATCCGGCCCGATGCGTTCAGCCGCACCGCGCCCGCCCACCCCGATCCCGGCAGATCCGACCAGCCGACGTGAGACCACCGCCCAACCGGTCCGAGCACATGCCGGACACCAGGGTTACCGGCTCGGTCGCCGGTCCACCGACGCCGAACCACCCGCGGACATGACGCGGCAGGCGTCGAGCCGCCACCGCCTGCCCGACCCCGACGACGAGGCGCCCGCTTCGGCGCCGGTCGCTCCCGCGCCACCGGCCCGCCCGCCGCAGGCGTCCATGCCGAATCAAACGCTCGGCACGTCGGGGACCGGAAGTGCCCACGAAGCCGACGGCCACGGTGCCGAGATCGCCGCGGCGTTGCGCGACGTCGCCGCAGCGCTGGAGAAACTCGCGGCCGCGATGCGTCCCACGGAGGGTCCGGCAGTCCGCAAGTAGGGCCGTTGTGAATTCTGTCGAGTGAGCTACTCGACAAAACTGCTGTTCAGTGTGGGTTTCGGTCATGGCCTGCGATGTGTACCCTAGGGGGGTACCGGTATCTGAGGGCAGGATGGAAGACATGGACACCGCATCGCACGGCTACATCAGCAGCAAAGACGACTACCTCAAACGGCTTCGGCGGATCGAGGGGCAGGCGCGTGGATTGCAGCGCATGGTCGACGACGAGGCCTACTGCATCGACATCCTCACGCAGGTCTCTGCGATGACCAAGGCGCTACAGGCCGTCGGACTGGGTCTGCTCGAGGAGCACATGAACCACTGCGTGATGCACGCCGCTCAGGAAAGCGACGCCGCCGGCCACGAAAAGATCGACGAGGCCATGGCGGCGATCACCCGGCTCGTCAAGTCCTGACACGGCCAATCCTGCCCCTCGGCGAACCGGCCGTCGGTGTATCCGGCCTGCTCGGCATGCACCACCACCGCACATACGTCGATTCGACGTCCAATGAAGGAGGAACGAACCATGACCACCGCCACCTACACCGTGACCGGCATGACCTGCGAGCACTGTGTGGCGTCGGTACGCGAGGAGATCGAGGAGATCTCCGGCGTCCACAGCGTCGACGTCACCCTCGACACCGGCGCCGTCGAGGTCACCAGTGACCGCGAACTCGACACCGCCGAGGTCGGCGCCGCGGTCGCCGAAGCCGGCTACCAACTGGCATGACCACCCCCGCCTATCGGATCGCCGCCTTCGTCGCCGCCCTGGCTGCCGTCTTCGGCATCGCCTTCGGTGTCGGCCGCGTGGTGGATCCGTGGGCCGGGGATGCCTCCCCGCCCGCGTCCGGCACTCATGAATCCGGGACCCATCAACAGCATTCGGAGTGATTTGAGATGACCATTGGCCTCGAGCAGGTCGACTTCGACATCGACGGCATGACCTGTGCGTCGTGCGCCAACCGGATCGAGCGCAAGCTCAACAAGCTCGACGGTGTGCGCGCGTCGGTGAACTATGCGACCGAGCAGGCGCATGTCGAGTATCCGGGCACACTGGATTCCGCCGAGCTGATCACCGTGGTGCGAGACGCCGGGTATGACGCGTCGCCAGTCGGCGGACCGGGCGACGACGAGCACGATTCATCGGACGAGCGCGGTGACGCCGAACTCGACGACCTGCGGCAGCGGCTCGTCGTCTCCGCGGTGCTCAGCGTTCCGGTGATCGCCCTGGCGATGGTGCCCGCCTGGCAGTTCACCTACTGGCAGTGGCTGTCGTTGACGCTGGCGGCGCCCGTCATCGTCTGGGGCGCCTACCCGTTTCACCGCGCCGCGTGGATAAACCTGCGCCACGGAGCCACCACGATGGACACCCTGGTCTCGATGGGAACGCTCGCCGCGTTCGCCTGGTCGCTTTACGCGCTGTTCTTCGGCACCGCCGGAGAACCCGGGATGCACCACGGCTTCGACCTGATCGCGTCTCGCGGCGACGGTGCCGCCAACATCTATCTCGAGGCCGCGGCAGGTGTCACCACGTTTTTGCTCGCCGGCCGCTACTTCGAGAAGCGCGCCAAGCGTCGTGCCGGTGATGCACTCCGTGCGCTGCTGGATCTCGGCGCCAAGGATGTCGCGGTCCTCGTGGACGGGAACGAACGCCGCATCCCGGTGGCCGAGCTCGCCGTCGACGATGTGTTCGTGGTGCGTCCCGGCGAGAAGGTCGCCACTGACGGGATCGTCCTAGACGGGGTCTCGGCCGTCGACGCGTCGATGATCACCGGCGAATCCGTGCCGGTGGAGGTCACCGCCGGTGACGAGGTCATCGGTGCAACCGTCAACGCCGCCGGGCGACTGGTCGTCCGCGCCACCCGGGTGGGTTCGGACACCTCACTCGCACAGATGGCGAAGATGGTGGCCGACGCGCAGGCCGGTAAGGCCGACGCGCAACGCCTCGCCGACCGGATCTCTGCCTACTTCGTGCCTGCAGTGATCACCATCGCTGTCGCGACGCTCGGCTTCTGGCTCGGAAGTGCAAGCATCGCAAGTGATTCCGGAGGTATCTCGGTAGCCTTCACCGCCGCGGTGGCGGTGCTGATCATCGCGTGCCCGTGCGCCCTCGGGTTGGCCACACCCACCGCATTGATGGTCGGCACCGGGCGGGGTGCCCAGCTCGGGGTACTGCTCAAGGGACCCGAGGTCCTGGAGTCCACCAAGCGGGTGGACACGATCGTGCTCGACAAGACCGGCACCGTGACCACAGGAGAGATGTCCCTGCAGTCGATGGTCGTCGTCGCCGACGGGCCGGGTGAGGAGCGGGCATTGCGCTCGGCGGCCGCGGTCGAGTCGGGATCGGAGCATCCCATCGGGCGTGCGATCGTGGCGGCCGCCGGACGTCGGTATGCGGGTCCGACGCCGCAGGTGACCGATTTCCGGGCGATCGAGGGGTCCGGCGTCGGGGGAGCCGTCGACGGGCTCCGCGTCGTCGTCGAGAAGCCGAGCAGCGACGTGGCGCTCCCGGAGTCCCTGTCGGCAGCCGTCGCCGAGGCGCAGTCGAGTGGCGCCACCGCGGTGATCGTGTCCTTCGACGACCGGCCGGTCGCCGTGCTCGTGGTGGGCGATCAGGTGAAGGACACCTCGGCTGCGGCGATCACCGAACTGCGCCGGATGGGCCTGACCCCCATCCTGCTCACCGGCGACAACACCGGTGCCGCCGAACACGTGGCGCGGTCGGTCGGTATCGAGCGGGTCGTCGCCGAGGTCACGCCGGCCCAGAAGCTGGCGACCATCGAGGAGTTGCAGGCACAGGGCCACTCGGTGGCGATGGCGGGCGACGGGATCAACGACGCCGCGGCGCTGGCCCAGGCCGATCTCGGGATCGCGATGGGTACCGGTACCGACGTGGCGATCCAGGCCGGTGACCTGACCGTGGTCAGCGGCGACCTGTGGGCGGTGGTCGACGCCATCCGCCTGGCCCGTCGCACCCTGGCCACCATCAAGGGCAACCTGTTCTGGGCGTTCGCCTACAACGTCGCGGCGATTCCGATCGCTGCTGCCGGACTGCTCAACCCCATGCTCGCCGGCGCGGCGATGGCGTTGTCGTCGGCCTTCGTCGTGGCCAACAGCCTGCGGTTGCGGCGGTTCCGGGCGCATTCGCGCTCGTGAGGGGTCTGGCGCAAGCGCGCACTCGTCACGCATCCGCGCACGTCGCGACGTGCGCGGATGCATGGCGCGTGCGCGGTTGGCATTTCGCTGACCCTCATCGCACCTGAACTAGAACATGTTCTAGTCCATCGTCTACCCTGTGGGCATGGCAGGAACTGAGGTCCCCGACACCATCGCGCTGGACTCCGTCGAGTCGTTCTCCGACGAGGTCGACGTGCTGGTCATCGGGTGCGGGGTGGCCGGCGGCAGCGCGGCGGTGGAAGCGGCGGCCGCGGGCGCGAAGGTACTGGTATTGGAACGCGCGGCCGCTGCGGGCGGCACCAGTTGCATGGCCGGCGGACACTTCTATCTCGGCGGCGGTACCGCGGTGCAGGAGGCGACCGGGCACGCGGACTCCGCCGAAGAGATGGAGAAATACATCACCGCGGTGTCCCGGGACCCGGAGCCGGACAAGATCCACGCCTACTGCGTCGACAGCGTCGAGCACTTCACCTGGCTCGAGTCGCTGGGGTTCAGTTTCGAGCGCAGTTTCTATCCGGAGAAGGCGGTGATCCAGCCGCAGACCCAGGGGCTGATGTTCACCGGCAACGAGAAGGTGTGGCCGTTCAAGGACATGGCCGTCCCCGCGCCGCGCGGCCACAAGGTGCCGGTGCCCGGCGACACCGGTGGTGCGTCGATGGTGGTCGATCTCCTGGTCAAGCGTCTCACCGAACTCGGTGCGGAGATCCGATACGAGACCGGCGCCCGGCAGCTCGTCGTCGACGACGCGGGTGGCGTGGTCGGGGCGTCCTGGCGCACTCCTGAGGCTCACGGCGTCATCCGCGCGGCTTCGGTGATCATCGCGGCCGGTGGTTTCGTGATGAACGAGGAGATGGTCGCGCGGTACGTGCCGCATGTCGCCGAGAAGCCGTTCACCCTCGGCAGTACCTACGACGACGGGTTGGGCATCCGCCTCGGCGAATCCGTGGGCGCCGCGCTGCGGCACATGGACCAGGCGTTCGTGACCGCCCCGATCTACCCACCGAGCATTTTGCTCACCGGCATCGTGGTGAACAAGGACGGTGATCGCTTCGTCGCCGAGGACTCCTACCACTCGCGAACCGCGGGTTTCGTGATGGACCAACCGGATTCGACCGCCTTCCTCATCGTCGACGAGGCGCATATGGAGCGTCCGGAGGTTCCGTTGATCAACCTGATCGACGGGTGGGAAACCGTCGAGGAGATGGAGTCGGCACTCGGAATCCCGGAGGGGCGCCTGCAGAAGACCCTCGCCGACTACAACGCAAACGCCGCTCGCGGAGAAGATCCCGATTTCCACAAGTCCGCGGAGTTCCTGGCCCCGCAGGACCACGGCCCCTGGGGGGCCTTCGACCTGAGTCTCGGCAAGGCGATGTACTCCTGTTTCACCATGGGAGGCATGGCCACCTCACTCGACGCCGAGGTGCTCCACAACGACGGCACACCCATCGCCGGGCTTTATGCGGCCGGCGCGTGTGCCGCCAACATCGCCCAGGACGGAAAGGGCTACGCGAGCGGAACGCAACTCGGCGAGGGCTCGTATTTCGGGCGTCGCGCGGGTCGGCATGCGGCACAGCGCTCGTCAGTTGTGACCGAAGGGTGACGGTGCACGCCGGGCGCCCCGCCGCAGCGGGGTGGTGGGGTATCAAGGGGATGTGACCTCCCGCGTCGGTACCCGTAGTCATCTGTTCGCCGCGGCCGCGGCAGGACTGGTGGCCGTCGGCGCCGGACTCGCGGTCGGTGAGATCGTCGCCGCGTGGATCGACACCGGGTCGTCACCCTTCTTCGCCGTCGGCGCAGCCGTCGTCGACCATGCGCCGACCTTCGGTCGTGAGTTCGCCATCGGTACCTTCGGCACCGCCGACAAACCCGCTCTCTACATTGGCATGGGAGTGCTGATCGCCCTGATCGCGGCTGCGTGCGGCATCGCCGAGCATCGTCGGCCGCCGATCGGCGCGGTCGTCGTCGCGGTGTTCGGCGTGGTGGGTGTGCTGGCGGCGTGGGATCGGCCCGACTCGCGGTGGACGTTCGTGCTGCCGTCGCTTCTCGGTGCAGCGGTGGCGGTGCTGGTGTTGCGCCTGCTGGTCTCGATGCTGCCCGAGGAGCAGGCAGGCCCCGACGATGATCCGGCCCCGGCCGGGCGCCGCGTGGACCGCCGATTCGTGCTGACCGCCGGCGGTATCGCGGCGGTGGCGGTGGTGGTCGGCACCGTCGGACGACGCATGCTCGCCGACACCGCCCGCACCGTGGCCGACCGCACCAAGCTCATCCTGCCGTCGCCACGCACGCCGGCACCGCCGATCCCCCCGGGCGCCGACCTGGATCTGCCCGGCGCCACCCCGTTCGTCACCGCCAACGCCGACTTCTACCGGATCGACACCGCGTTGCAGGTCCCCAACCTGACCACCGAGGGATGGTCACTGCGTATTCACGGCATGGTCGACAACGAGATCCGCATCGGCTGGGATGAGCTCGTCGCGATGCCGATGACCGAACGCGTCGTGACGTTGACCTGCGTGTCCAACGAGGTCGGGGGCGACCTCATCGACAACGCGCGCTGGCTGGGTGTGCCGATGGCGACGTTGCTCGATCGGGCGGGTGTGCGGCCGGGCGCCGACATGCTGCTGTCGACCAGCGCCGACGGGTGGAACTGCGGCACCCCGGTGTCCGCGGTGACCGACGGCCGCGACGCGCTGCTGGTGATCGGCATGAACGGGGAGCCGTTGCCGGTCGAGCATGGCTACCCGGTGCGACAGGTGGTGCCGGGCCTGTACGGCTATGTGTCGGCCACTAAGTGGGTCACCGACTGGGAACTCACCACCTTCGCCGACGCCAAGGCGTACTGGACCACCCGCGGATGGTCGGCACTCGGGCCCATCAAGCTGTCCTCGCGCATCGATCGCCCCACGGATTCACGGATCGAGGCGGGCGAGGTCATCATCGCCGGAACCGCCTGGGCGCAGCACACCGGGATCGCTGCGGTCGACGTGCGCGTCGACGACGGAGGGTGGCAGCGCGCCGAGCTGGCCACCGAATACTCCATCGACACCTGGCGGCAGTGGCGCTTCGCGTGGGATGCGACCCCGGGTGAGCACACCGTGGAATGCCGCGCTATCGACAAGGACGGCAACCAACAGGTCGAGGCCTACGCGTCGCCGATTCCGGAAGGGGCCACCGGCCTGGATGCACGTCGGTTCTCGGTGTCCTGAGCCGGAGTGTCCGTGCGGATCACCGCAGGGGACTCTCGGATGGATTATCCGGCCCACGGCTCCGTGTGGTGATGCCGGCGGACATTCCTCCGCGAACTTCTGCCGCGGACTCCGGTCCGACCGGTGCGGCGAAACTCGACCTGCAAGCACGGCCACTGCCAGGCATCTCGGACAGCTGAATAGACAACTGTCCAGAATTGATAGAACATGTTCCGTCAAGGGTTGAGTGACCAATCCGACTGACCGAACCCTTGCGCGTGACCTCGTGCTATGTTCGTCGCACGTTTTTGTGAGCCGGGCGACAATGCACTGCCACCCGGCACATCGCAACCGCGATCCGAATGCGATGTGGGGCGACCGAGGGGTCCGGTCAGCCAAGTGCGACCTGTCCGAAACCAAAGGTGAGAACTATGAGTGTGGGTGTCGTGCGCGAGTCCGCCGAGGGCGAGCGCCGAGTGGCGCTGGTCCCCAAGGTGGTGGGCTCGCTGGTCGGGAAGGGTGTCCCGGTGATCGTCGAATCGGGCGCCGGTCTGGGAGCGTTGATTCCAGACGAACAGTATGTGGACGCGGGTGCGACGATCGGCGACCCGTACTCCGCGGATGTGGTGGTCCGGGTCGCCCCGCCGACCGACGCCGAGATCGGCAAGTTGCGCAGCGGCCAGAAGCTGATCGGTTTTCTGGCGCCGCGCAACGCCGACAACCAGATCGGCGCGCTGAAGTCCGCAGGCGTCGAGGCCTATGCGGTGGAGGCGATTCCGCGTATATCGCGGGCCCAGGTGATGGATGCGCTGAGTTCGCAGGCCAATGTCTCCGGTTATAAGGCGGTCGTGGTGGCCGCGGACCTGTCGACGCGGTATTTCCCGATGATGACCACCGCCGCGGGCACGGTGAAACCGGCCACGGTGCTGGTGCTCGGGGTGGGGGTCGCCGGACTGCAGGCGTTGGCCACCGCCAAACGCCTCGGCGGCCGGACCACCGGCTATGACGTGCGGCCCGAGGTGGCCGAGCAGGTGCGTTCGGTTGGTGCGCAGTGGCTCGATCTGGGTATCGACGCCGCCGGTGAGGGCGGATACGCGCGCGAACTGACCGACGACGAGCGCGCCAAGCAGCAGCAGGCGCTCGAGGACGCGATCAAAGGTTTCGACGTGGTGATCACCACTGCGTTGGTGCCGGGGCGTCCCGCGCCACGGTTGGTGACCGCGGCGGCGGTCGAGGGGATGAAGGCCGGCAGTGTGGTGATCGATCTGGCGGGGGAGACCGGCGGCAACTGCGAACTGACCGAGCCGGGGCAGACCGTCGTCAAACATGACGTGACGATCGCCTCGCCGCTGAATCTGCCGGCGACGATGCCCGAGCATGCCAGCGAGCTGTACTCGAAGAACCTGCTCGCCCTGCTCGAGTTGATGCTCGACGACAACGGTGCGTTCACACCGGATTTCGACGACGAGGTGCTGGCTGGTGCCTGCGTGACCCGAGAAGAGGTGTCGGCCTGATGTACACCGGACTGCTGGCGAACATCGCGATCCTGGTTCTTGCCGGGTTCGTGGGCTTCGCCGTGATCTCCAAGGTGCCCAACACCTTGCACACCCCGCTGATGTCGGGAACCAACGCCATCCACGGCATCGTCGTGCTGGGCGCGCTGGTGGTGCTGGGCAAACTGCCCGCCGACGCCAACTGGGGCATTCGGATCATCGCGTTCGTCGCGTTGGTGTTCGGCACGCTCAACGTGATCGGTGGCTTCGCGGTCACCGACCGCATGCTGGGCATGTTCAAGGGTAAGAAGGAGGCGGCCAAGTGACCGCGGACCTGGTGCTGGCGGCAGACGCCCACACCCCGAGTCAGGGCATCTCCTATCTGGTGATGGCCCTCTACATCGTGTCGTTCTCGTTGTTCATCTACGGCCTGATGGGCCTGACCGGGCCGAAAACCGCGGTGCGCGGTAACTGGATCGCGGCAACCGGTATGGCGCTGGCGGTGGCCGCGACCCTGCTCTACGTCTACAACGAGGGTGCCGTCGGTGACGACGGACATTCCACCGTCGGAGTACCCACGATCAACTGGATTCTGATCGTCATCGGTCTGGTTCTCGGTGTGGTGCTGGGCATCCCGCCGGCGCTGCGCACCAAGATGACAGCCATGCCGCAGCTGGTGGCGCTGTTCAACGGTGTCGGTGGCGGTACCGTCGCGCTGATCGCGTGGGCGGAGTTCCTGGAGACCTCCGGCTTCGGCGAGTTCCACAACACCGAACCGGCCTCGCCGCTGGTGATCGGGTCGTTGATCGCCGCGATCATCGGTTCGATCTCGTTCTGGGGTTCGCTCGTCGCGTTCTCCAAGTTGCAGGAGATCCTGCCCAAGGGGCTGGAGAAGCTGTTCGTCGGCAACGCGCGGCTGTTCCAGCTCGCCAACATCGTGCTGCTGGTGGTGGCGCTGGCCATCGCGATCTACCTCGGTATCAATGCCGCCAATGGCGGGGGCGCCAGCGGCTGGTGGATGCTCGGCCTGCTCGTCGCGGCCGGCGTGATGGGGCTGTTCGTGGTGTTCCCGATCGGCGGCGCCGACATGCCGGTGGTCATCTCGCTGCTCAACGCGATGACCGGGTTGTCGGCGGCGGCCGCGGGTATCGCGCTGGACAACACTGCGCTGATCGTGGCCGGCATGATCGTCGGCGCCTCGGGTTCGATCCTGACCAACCTGATGGCCAAGGCGATGAACCGCTCCATCCCGGCGATCGTGTTCGGCTCCTTCGGTGGTGGTGGCGACGCCGCAGCCGGTCCGGGCGGCGCGGCCGGCGGCACGGTGAAGGCCACCTCGGCTGCCGACGCCGCGATCCAGATGGCGTATGCCAATCAGGTGATCGTCGTCCCCGGTTACGGTCTGGCCGTTGCCCAGGCCCAGCACGCCGTCAAGGAAATGGCCAGCCTGCTCGAGGGCAAGGGCGTCGAGGTCAAATACGCCATCCACCCGGTGGCCGGCCGGATGCCCGGACACATGAACGTGCTGCTGGCCGAGGCCGACGTCGAGTACGACGCCATGAAGGAGATGGACGACATCAACGGTGAGTTCAACCGCACCGACGTCGCCATCGTCATCGGTGCCAACGACGTCACCAACCCGGCTGCGCGCAACGACCCGAGCAGCCCGATCCACGGCATGCCGATCCTCAACGTCGACGAGGCGCGGTCGACCATCGTGCTCAAGCGGTCGATGAGTTCGGGCTACGCCGGCATCGAGAACCCGCTGTTCTTCGCCGACGGCACATCGATGTTGTTCGGCGACGCCAAGAAGAGCGTCGACAGCGTGATCGAGGAGCTCAAGGCGCTGTAGCAATTCTCGGTTCTTCCCCCGGGTATCGCTTCTTAGGCTGACTGCAGTCGACCGAAGAAACAACACCCGGGGGAAGAGTCGTCTTCGGGGTCTGGCGCGGCGGGCGATGAGTTTCGTGGTGAGTGGTGGTCTATTTACGCACAAACCACCCATCGCCACCGGAGGACATCATGACCAGCCACACCGTCGCCACCGAAACCGACCGAACCACCACCCGCCGAAATTGGCGGCACACAACAGGAGTCGTCATCAGCGTGCTGCTCGGCGCCTTCCTGGTCTTCGACATCGTCGGCAAGCTGACGCAGCCCGAAAGTGTCGTCGAAAGCACCGCCGAGCTCGGCTTCCCCATCGACCAGACCTACATCATGGGCACCGTGTTGCTCATCTGCCTTGTGGTGTTCGCAATCCCGCGGACCGCGGTGCTCGGCGCGGTGGGCTTGACCGCCTACCTCGGTGGCGCGGTCACCGCCAACATGCGTATCGAGGCGCCGCTGCTGGACCACACCCTGTTCGCCGTCTACTTCGGTGTCTTGCTGTGGGTCGGACTCGTGCTGCGTCGCCCGGAGTTGCTGAAGGTGGCCGGAATCCGGCGCTGATGGATTCGGTGGGTGTTATCGAGTTGGGATCGGACGGGTGCTGCGGCGTGAGGTTCCCAGCCTACTGTTACGCAAGTGACTCGTGTGACGAGAGTGAAACGTGCACGCCTGGCCGCTGTCGGCGTGGTGGCGACCGCGGCCGTCGGTGGTCTCGTGATCGGCGCGCTGCCGGTCGACCATTCCGCGCAACCGGGCGTCCGCCCGGCGGTCACCGCGATGGACCCGTCCACGTTCTACAACTCGGCGCAGCAGAAGTTCGCCGCCGGTGACGTGACCGGTGGGCTCGAGTCGTTGCAGCAGATGCTCAGCGTGGTTCCGGTGGACCCGTATGCACTTGCGCTGCAGGCCATCTGGTCGGCGCAGGTCGACGATGCCGCCGGAAGTGATGCAGCGCTGGCGAAGCTGAACGGGATCAACCGGACGTTGCACACGACCGCGCGCAACATCATCGCCGGGGTGGATGCCGCCGCGCAGATCGTGCCGGACACCTCCCCGAAAACCGTGACCGGCCGGACGGCGATCGTCATTCTCGGATACGGGCTCAACGGCAATGGCAAGATGGCGCCGGAGCTGATCCGCCGCGTCACCGCCGGCAAGGCGCAGGCCGAGGCCGCGGCATCCGCGCCGATCGTGGTGGCAGGCGGCGCCCCCAAGAAGGGCATCACCGAGGCGGCCGCGATGAAGAAATGGTTGGTGGCCAACGGCGTCGACGCCGGACGCATCACCGAGGAGGGGCGCTCGGGATCAACGGTGGCCAACGCGCAGAACACCGCCGAGATCCTCCGCGGGCAAGGCATCAATGACATCATCCTGATCACCTCACCCAACCACATCCGGCGCGCGGCAGCCGACTTCGCTGCGGTGGGACTGCGGTCGGTGGCCACCGTGACCACCGCGACCGAACTCGACAAATATCGCGAACCGCTGACCCGCGACCGGCAGAAGGGAATCCGGCTCGAGGCCACCCGCGCGGCCGAGATCCCGGCGACACGCACGGCCGGGCTGCCGTTGCCCGACAATCTGCCCGACACCGGGCCGGGCCTGATCCCCGAGTTCGGTGAGAAGCTGCTCGAAAGTCTTCTCGACGCAGGGTCGTCGGCGATCGATTCGCTGCCCGCCGAGTGAGTCGAACGTAGCGGTTTTCGGCACGTTCGTCGCACTCGCCCGAGTTCTAGAACATCACCGACCGATAGTGAGTGATCAGCCGCCAGGCGTCGGGTCCGTCGTCGAGACCGGACACCATGTGGAAGGCGATACCGGGCGGTTGGCCGCGGTTGATGATCTCGGTGCCCTCGAACGGGAGGTTCAAGGTGGAGGCGACGCCCGGCGCGATCGCCAGTGGTCGGCCGGCAAACATGGTGACCGCCGGGGTGTGCGCATGCCCGCAGACGAAACCCACGATGTTCGGATGCTCGGTCACCAGTGCCGCCAGTCGTTCCTCACCGGTTTGCCGGATCGAATCCATGAAATCCATGCCGAGGGTGGTCGGCGGGTGGTGGAACGCCACGATCACCGGAACCCGTGGACCGGCAGCACTGATCTGCTCCGACATCCAGCCGAGGGTCTCGTCGTCGAGGTGGCCATCGTTGCGGCCGGGAATGGAACTGTCGCAGACGACGAACAGCACCCCGTCGATCAGTTCGGAACGGTTGACCGGCGCGCTGCTGCGGTGACCGAGCAGACCGTCGTTGAAGCGTTCCCGATGATCATGGTTGCCGGCGGTGATCAGCATCGGCAGCGGGCTGTACAGCGTGCCGTAGGCCTCCCGGTACTCCGACTCACTGCCCTCGTCGGTGATGTCGCCGGTGACCAGCAGAGCGTCGATGCCGGCGGCGCGGGCGTGGATGTAGTCGAGCGTCGCTTCGATCCGGCGGCGGTTGTACCGCGTGCCGTTGAAATGAAGGTCGCTGATGTGGGCGACGACGAACACTCACGCTCCTTGCTCACTGACTAACCTGAGGCTAGTCAAGCAACCCGTCCTCGGCGCGACGAGGGCCGTCGTCGCCGCGCAAAAAGCCACGAGCGGCCGCGTCGGCTGCCTACTGTGTACCGATGAACGCGGCAGGGTCGGGGGACCCCACACCTCAACGATGGCCACATCTTCGATGGCCGCCGTCGACCGCGGGTGCTGGAGGGATCTGCTGATGCGAAGCGTACTGATCGAGAACCCCGGTGAGGTCAGGGTCGACACCGTCGACGACCCGGTCCTGCCCGGCCCCGACGGCGCGATCGTGCAGGTGGAGCAGACCGCGATCTGCGGGTCCGACCTCCACTTCTATGAAGGTGACTACCCGCTCATCGCGCCGATCTCCCTGGGGCACGAAGCCTTCGGCACCGTCGTCGAGGTGGGGTCGCAGGTGCGCGAGCATGCCGTCGGCGACCGGGTGGTGGTGTCGTCGGTGGCCGGTTGCGGTGCATGCGATGGATGTTCGACGCTGGACCCGGTTACCTGTGTGCAGGGGCCGGTCATCTTCGGATGCGGCGTTCTCGGCGGTGCCCAATCCGAACTCCTCGCGGTACCGGCCGCGGACTTCCAACTGCTCTCGATGCCCGACGATCTCGGCGCCGAGGCGGCGCTGCTGCTGACCGACAACCTGGTGACCGGCTGGGCCGGCGCCCGGCGCGCCGACATCCCGGCCGGTGGTAGCGCAGTCGTCATGGGGTTGGGGGCGGTGGGTCTGTGCGCGGTGCGCAGCGCCCTGGCGCTCGGTGCCGAGACCGTCTACGCCGTCGACCCGGTGGCCGGTCGTCGTGCGACGGCCGCCGCGAGTGGTGCGGTCGGGCTGGACCCTTCGGAGTTGGGGGTCCTGACCGAGCAGACCGGTGGACGGGGGCCGCACGCGGTGATCGACGCGGTTGGCAGCGACACCACCATGAGCAGCGCGTTGTCGCTTGTTCGGGCTGGCGGCACGGTGTCGGTCGTCGGCGTGCACGACCTCAACCCGTTCCCGTTCCCCGCGACCATGGCCCTGATCCGTAGCGTCACCCTGCGATCCACCACCGCACCCATCCAGCAGGCCTGGCCGGAGCTCCTGCCGCTGGTGCGTTCCGGCGAACTGTCCACCGACGGGATCTTCACCCACCGCATGCCGTTGGAGCACGCCGCGGCAGCCTACGCGCGCGTCGCGGAGCGTTCCGCCGACTGCGTGAAGGTCATCCTCGAGGTCTAGGGTCCCGCACCCACCGCGCGTCAACGAAGTGTTCGGGTGAACAGCTCGTCGAGTCGCTCGAAGTGTTCTTCGGACGCCGCCGGGTGGTACACGGCCGTGTCGGCCATGGTGAACCCGTGGTGGGCACCCTCGTGGACCCAAGCCGAATGGCTGACCCCACATGAGGTCAACGCGTGCTCGAACTCGGCGACGGCCTCCGGCGGCAGCGAACGGTCCTGGTCTGCGTGAATCGCCAGAACATCAGCTCGGATTCTCGGCAGCAGGCGATGTGGGCTGTCCGGGTTGTCGGTCACGAGGCCGCCCGTGTGAAACATACCGATCGCACCGACCGCGTCGGGGCGGGTCGCCGCGGCCAGCAACGCCAGTCGGCCGCCCATGCAGTAGCCGGTGACACCGATGTCGCTGTGGCGGACGTCGTCGCGCCCGCGGAGGGTGTCGATGTAGACCGACAGGTCACGCTCGGCGAGGTCGTTGGTGAGTGCCTTCACCCGCGACATTGCCTCGGACATGAACGTCGCACGGTTCTCCGGCTCGGTCAGGTCGCCGACGGGTTCCAAAGTGGGAGCGGTCCCGTCGCGGTAGAACACGTTGGGCGCCAGTACGACATAGCCCCAGGACGCGATCCGATCGGCCATCGCCTTTGTCTGCGGACGTAAGCCGATTGCGTCGACGATGAACAGCACACCGGGCATGGGGCCGGGCACGTCGTCGGGAGTGGTCACATAGGCATCAGCCACGCCGTCGGGAGTGCTGATGGCGATGAGTTCGTTGGACGTGGGTCCTCCCTTCTCCTCACAGGTCGCCGGGCAGTTTGTCCCGGCGGATGCCGCGCCAACTGGGATGGCGCAGGTGGCCGGTGGTGGTCCAGTCCATGAACCGGACCTCGCCGACGATCTTGGGTAGCACCCAGACGGCGCTGGAGGCCACCGGTCGGTCGAGCTTGTCGACGAACGGGCAGCGGTTGATCCGCAGGGGCTCGAGTTCCTCGGCCAGGGACCGCAATTGGGCGTCGGTGAAGCCGGTGCCGACGCGGCCCACATACCGCAGCCCGTTGTCCTCGGGGAGCCCGAGCAATAATGAGCCGATGGTGTGCGCCCGATTGCCCCGGCCCGGGCGGTAGCCGCCGACCACCACCTCGATGTCGCTCCAGTTCTTGTGTTTGAGCCACTGGGTGGTGCGACGACCCTGCTGATATGTCGACGTCCGGCGCTTGGCGACGACACCCTCGTAGCCCTGTTCGCGGCTCTCCTCGACTGCCGCGCGGCCTGGCCCTGGTAGCAACGCCGGAACCTCGGCGTAGGCCGAACGGGCGAAGGCCGGCGCAAGTTCGGTGAGCAGCTCACGACGCTGCGACCACGGCCTGCGTAGCAGGGAAGTCCCGTTCAGGTAGAGGATGTCGAAGATGTAGAACTTCAGCGTCAGCTCCTCGTCGGTGTTGTTGCGCGCCGACAGCAGGGTGAAATTGGTGCGGCCGCTGGCGTCGAGGGCCACCACCTCGCCATCGAGGACCACGTCGATGAGCCCCAGATCATCGGCAATGGACTGCAATTCGGCGAAGTCGGCGGTCATGTCGATGCCCGATCGGGAGGTGAGTCGGAAGTTCCCGTCGATGTAGCGCAACAGGATTCGATAGCCATCCCATTTACCCTCGAACGCCCAGTCTCGCCCGTCCAGGTTCTCGATCGATTCGTCGGTGGCCAGCATCGGCCGCGGATCACGCAGGCTGTCGGGCAGGATCGGTCGCGGCTCGTCGCTCATCAGATGTGCGAGCCAGTTCTTGTCACCGGTCTTGATCAATGCGTAGCGGCCCTGGATTCGGTTGCCATGCAACCGCACGATGACCTCGTTGTCGCGCCACTTCTCCGTCTCGTAGGTGCCGCGATCCCAGATCTCCACGTGGCCGCCACCGTATTCGCCGGCCGGGATGTCACCTTCGAAGTCGGCGTAGTCCATCGGGTGGTCTTCGGTGTGTACGGCCAGCCGATTCTGACCCGGGTCGTCGGGCAGGTTCTTCGGCACCGCCCAGGACACCAGCACACCGTCGCGTTCGAGCCGGAAGTCGTAGTGCAGGCGCCGGGCGTGGTGTTCCTGGATGACGAAGATCGGGTCGCCCGGGGTGTCTTCGGACTGTGTCCGTTCGCGATGGGCGTCGTCGCCGAAGGGTTCGGGGGTTTTGTCGGCGTCACGTTTGCGGCGGTACTCGCCGAGGCTGACGACGGGATTCGGTTCGGGGGCCCAACGTGGCGACCCTCCGTTGGCGCTCCGGGTCTCCGCTGGGGGCGGGGAGGCGTCATCGAGTTCGGGCAGCTCGTCGAGGTCGGCGAGGAGATCGCCGACGGAGTCGACCCATTCGAGGACCTCGTTGAACAGCAACTGCGCGAGATCGGGCTCGCTGAGTTCGGTCCAGGTGCGCGGTGCGGCCACCCATGGTTGCTCGCGGCCACGCATCGAGTAGGGCGCGAGGGTGGTCTTCGATCCGCTGTTCTGGCTCCAGTCGATGAACACCTTGCTGGTACGGACGGATTTCGCCATGGTCGCGGTGATGTCGTCGGGATGTGCGGCCGCCAGGGAGGTGGCGATCTGCTTGGCGACCGTGCGGGCGGAATCGGGGGAGACGGGCCGATCGAACCGGGCGTACAGGTGCATACCCTTGCCACCGCTGGTCACCGGGAATGCCGTCAGCCCGGCCGCCTCCAGCATGTCGCGAATCATCAACGCGACCTGAGCGCACTGCGTCAGCGGCACCCCCGGCCCGGGGTCGAGGTCGAGGACCAGGCGATCAGCCTTGGGTGCTGCCTCGTCGGCCGGCACGCGCCACTGCGGGGTGTGCAGTTCCAGCGCGGCCATCTGCCCGAACCACACCAGGTCGGCCCGCGACGTCGCGAGCGGGTAGGTGATGACGCGTTTGCTGTGCTGTTCGCCGAACCGTGCGAGCCAATCCGGCGCCGATGACGGTAGATCCTTCTCGAAGAACGGCATCGACTCGACCCCGTTCGGCCACCGCTTGCGGGTGATCGGACGGCCCGCCAGGTGCGGCAACATGACTGCCGCGATCCGCGAGTAATAGTCGATGACCTCGAATTTCCGGGTCCCCGTGGCAGGAAACAGCACCTTGTCGAGATTGGTGATGGGGATACGCCGGCCGTCGATGTCGAGGCTCTCACCACCACCCATGACGTCCATTGTCCACGCCCGACTTGTCGTCGGGGCCGAGGATCGCGCGAATGGGTGGCACAATGGGGCGCATGCGCTCGATCTGGAAGGGCGATCTGAGCTTTGGCCTGGTCAACGTGCCGGTCAAGGTGTACTCCGCCACGGAAAGTCACGACCGGAGGTCGTACCAGGTCGATTCCAAGGACGGCACGCGAATTCGGTACCGCCGGGTGCGGGAGGGCACCGACACCGAGGTGGACTACTCCGACATCGCCAACGCCTACGAGACCGACTCCGGCGAGACGGTGATCCTCACCAAGGAGGACCTCGCGACGCTGCCGGTGCAGAAGAGCCCGGAGATCTCGATCCTGGAGTTCGTGCCGACCGAACAGGTCGACCCGATCTACTTCGACAAGCCCTATTACCTCGAGCCATCGTCGAAATCGCCGAAGGCGTATGCGTTGCTCGCGCAGGCGCTGCAGAAGACCGAACGACTCGCCATCGCCCAGTTCACGTTGCGTAACCGCACCCGGTTGGCTGCGTTGCGGGTGGTGGACGGCGTGATGACGCTGCAGACGTTGTTGTGGCCCGACGAGGTGCGTGCCGCGGACTTCCCGTTCCTGGAGGAAGACACCGAGATCCGCCCGCAGGAGCTCGACATGGCGGCGTCGTTGATCGAGACCATGGCCAAGGATTTCGACCCGTCGGAGTTCGAGGACCGCTACCAGAACGAACTGTCGAAACTCGTGGAAGCCAAGGCCGATGGTGCCGAGGCGTTCCCGGAAAGTGACGAGGAGCCCGAGGCCGACGAGGACTCCGAGGTGGCCGATTTGCTCGCCGCGCTGCGAGCATCGGTGAAGGACAAGGACTCCGGCGGTGGATCCGACGACGAGGAGTCCACCGCGAAGAGGACACCGGCCAAGAAGGCGGCGGCGAAGAAAGCACCGGCAAAGAAGGCGCCGGCGAAGAAAACCGCGGCCAAGAAGACCACCGAGAAGTCGACGGCGAAGAAGACGGCCGCCAAGAAGACCACGGCAAAGAAGACCGCTGCCAAGAAGTCTGCGTAGCGGCCGCGCCATCGGCGTATCAGGTGCGGGCGGTTGTCGCGGTCAGCAGCAGGGCGGTCAGTACCCCGACGGCGACGACGACCGCCACCCCCAGCACCACGATGTTTGAACGTGTGGCGGCGACGATCGCGCCGGCCGCCAGTCCTGCCTGCTGCGCGGCCCCGAGCGCCGCGGCCCGCCCGACCGGACGTGCGCCTGCGGTGTCCAGGGTGCCGTGATTGGCGACGGGGAACACCACCCCGATACCGAGACCCACCGGGATCGTGATGAGGAGCAACGTGATCGGCGTGCTCGCAACGGTCGCCGACAAGATGCAGGAACCGGCGAGGACGAACATGCCGACAATCAACGGCAGGCGCACCGAGCTCGCCGCGCCGACTCGAGCCACCGTGAGGGCACCGAGCGCGGCGGCACCGTTGAGCACCAGGAACCCCCAGCCCATCTGGGTGGGCGACCACCCGTGATCCTGCTGGAGCTCAAAGCTCACACTGATCACGGTGAGTGCGAGCACGGCGTTTGCTCCGATGACGGCCGCGAATGTCCACGCGGTGAGATGGTCTGGCCGCGGTGGCACGTCCCCGGACAGTGCGGGGTCGGGCGCATCGGGCGACTCCGGCGACAATCGCCGGAGTCGCCGCGACACCGCCATCCATGCGCCGGCGCACCCCACGGCCCCTACGGCGACCGCGACGAAACACCAGCGCCACGACGCGCTCGCCAAGGGTGCGATCAGCACCAGCGCGGAGACGGCCCCGGCACCGGATACCAGCGAGAACACGGCGAATGCGCGGACCCGCAGCGGGTGCCCGGACGTGACCAGATGCACAGACGCGAGCAGGCACGTTGCGCTGACCGCCGCGGCCGCACCCTGCGCAGCCCGTGCCCCGACGAGTTGCGGGAGGTTCTGTGCCGCAGCGCCTGCGCCCGCGGTCAGCGCGAAGGCGATCGCTGCCGGGATCACGGCGGCCCGCGGGTCGGCTCGCCGAAGCAGTGCTCCGGTGAGTGGCAGCGCACAGACGAATGCCACCGCGAACGGGGTGATCAGGACATGTCGGGCTTCGGCTCCGAGATGCAGGTCCCGCGCCATCACCGGGCCGATGATCGAGACCGCGGTCTCATCGACGATGATCACGAACTGGGTGAGCGCGAGCACGGTGACGCCCAACATCACGGGCCGGGCGTTCTGCGCTGATCCGCGGCCGGTCATGTCACCTCCTGGACGTTTGACCCAATGCGCTCCGGGTAACACCGGCCCTGTGCCTACTATGGCATTGTCCGGCGGCCGATCCCGGGCACTCCGCGACCCGAAAGGGCCCCATGCCACAGTCGATTCGAGTAGTGACCCGCAGTGCCGCGGCCATGTTGCTGGCGCTGTCCGCTGTCATCGGAACCGCGGTCGTCGCAGGTCACACCCCGGCACGCGGGGACACCCTGGACGGTGTTCGGTACGCACACGCCACCTCGGCCGCGCCCTACCGAGAGACGCGGACGTCGCCACGCAACTTTGTGGCCTCGGTGTGGTCGCCGTCGATGCACACCCAGGTCCCGGTGCTGGTGCAGTCGCCGGCCAACAACAATCCGGGTGCGCCTGTGATGTATCTGCTGAGCGGATCGACCGGCGGCGAGAAGGACGACGACTGGACGCACGCCACCGACGCCAACGCCTTCTACGCCCGCAAGAACGTCTGGACCGTCACCCCGATCGGCGGCGCCGCGAGTTACTACGCGGACTGGCGGCGTGTCGATCCGGCTGCGAACTTCCGCTTCGGGGTCACCACGAATCGGCCGTTGCGGTGGGAGACCTTCCTGACCTCCGAGTTGCCCCGGGCGTTCGAACGCGCACACGGCGGCGTCACTGGGCTCGCTCGGTCGCGGGGGATTGCAGGGATCTCGATGTCGGGGACCGCGGTGATCCGGATCGCCGAGAACCATCCCGGAATGTACCGCGCTGTCGGTGCGTACTCCGGGTGTGCGGACACCGCTTCTCCCCAGGGGCAGCTCGCACTTCGGTCCGTCGCGTTCTTCCCGGGCGGTGCCGACGCGAGCAACATGTACGGTCCGCCGGGAGACCCGCAATGGACCGCACAGGACCCGGTGGTGAACGCCTACAAGCTGCGCAATCGCACACCCGCACTCTGGATCAGCGCCGCGACCGGTCTACCCGGCGCGCATGACACGCTGAGCGACCGCAGGATCGGTGGGAACGTCGGGGCACTGGCCGACCAGGTGGCCGTCGGCGGTGTTTCCGAGGCGGTGTCGCGATACTGCACGCAGACCCTGGCCGGTCGGCTGGCGGCACTACGCATCCCGGCGACCGTGCGTTTCCCGGCCGCCGGTACGCACTCCTGGGGATACTGGCAGGACCAGATGCACCAGTCCTGGCCGATGTTCGCGCGGGCGCTCGGGGCCTGACCCGCGGGTTCAGCACCCTTTCAACTTCTGCACCATAGGTTGGCGGTATGAGTACTCACTGGGGCGGCGGGAACCGCGGCGACCGGACGGTCGCCGAAGTCCTGTCGGGTCGTAACCCGACGACAGGTGGTACACACAATCGGCAATGACCTCGCGGCCATCGGAACGTCTCATCGAGCGTGCATCTCGGCGACAGGGCCGGTGCACCGGTGACGGTCGCCCGACGAGCGCTCTGGTTGGCGCAACTGTTTCGGCCCCAGGTCTCGCATGTGGTCGCCTTCCGCGTCACCCTCGTCGGACCCCTCGACACCCGTCGCCTCATCCGGTCGACCCGGGACGTGCTCGACCACATCGGTTGGCACGACGTGCACATCCCGCCCGAACTGTCTCCCGCGGACCCCGACTGCGCGCAGCCGCTGCGGCCGGCAGGCTCCGGGCGGGCCGTGGTGGAACTCGTGGATCTCTCTGGCGAGCCCGACCCGGTGACCGCCGGCGCTCTGCGCGCCGACGAGTTCATCGATGCGCTCGACGGCGCCGATCTCACCACACCGTTGTGGCGCAGCGAATTGCACACCATGCACCCGCAACTGCATCACTGGGTGGTACGCGTCCACCATGTGCTGACCGACGGTGCCGGCGCCTGGCGGGTGATGGGACACATCGCCGATGTGTACGGCGGAACCGCGTGTGCCGGCGATCTACGCGTACCGAGCGACGCAGACATCGACCGCGCTGACGCGCGCTACCAACAGTCTGATCGGCACGATACCGACGCGTCGTACTGGGCAGACACTCTGGCCCGCCACGAATCATCGTTTCTCGCCGGCGCGCCGACCGTCCCGACCTCCGCCATCACCCGCGTCACGAGGCAGGTGACGGGCGAACGGTCGCCGACATCCACCGAGACAGTGGCCGCCTTCGCGACCTTCTGCGCGCGGATGCTCGACACTACCGACGTCGGATTGTCGCTGCCGGTCGCGGCCCGCACATCAGGTGTGCGCAAGCGGACTGTCGCACCCCTGTCGAACGTGATTCCACTGTCCCTCAACGGGATCGGCGATAGGCCAGTGCGTAGTGCCGTCACGCAGGTCGCCACCACCGTGGTGGGAAGCCTGCGCCACCAGCTGTTCCGGCGTGAAGAGATGATGCGTGCGCGCGAGGACATCACCGACTTCGGTGCGGTGGTCAACCTCCTACCTGCGGTGAGCCGGCCCACCGTGGACGGGGTGCACTGGCAGATCGAGGTGCTGCGGACCGGACCGGTCGGCGATGTGGCGGTCACCCTGCACCCGGCCGATCACGACGGACTGCGGGCGATCACCTGGGAGGCGCCGTCCGAGCGGGTCGACTCGGATGGGTTGGCGACGTTGGCTGCCCGATTCGACGGACACCTGGCTGCGACGCTGGACGAGATCGACGGGCACGAGCCGGTGTCGGACAGGTCGATCTTCCTGCCCGGCGAGTGGGGCCGTTTCCGTTGCCGCAGTGGGCCGCCGGCGCCACCGTTCGTACCGACCGCGGGAATGCTCGAGCACCTTCGCGCGCACCGTCCGGCGGAGCCGGCGATCCTTGACGGTGATGTCGTACTCACTCGAGGCGACCTCGTGGCCGCCGCCGATCGTGGTGCCCGGGCGCTCATCAGCGAGGGGGTGGGACCGGGGGACGCGGTGGCGGTGTGCGTCGACCGGTCGGCGACGTCGGTCGTGGCGTTCTGGTCGGTGGTCCGGGCCGGCGCAGTGTGGGTGCCCGTCAATGATCCATTCGCGCCCGCAAGCCGGACGCGGGAAATTCTGGCGCGCACCAATGTCCGAGTGGGTTTGTGCGCCCCGGGCCGACCGGGTCCGCCGCCGGTGCGTTGGGTGGAACTCGACATCACCGGCATCGACGAGTCCACATCGGACACCACCGACGAACCCGCATGGCAACCCCCCGGGATCGACCGCGGTGCCGACGACCGCGCATACCTACTGTTCACCTCCGGATCGACGGGTCAGCCGAAGGGTGTGGACATGCCACATCGCGGAATTCCTGCGCTGGTGGCAGAGATCCGGCGGTCATATGCGCTCACACCGGAATCCCGGATGCTGCACGCATCCGCGCCCACCTTCGACACCGGAATCGTCGAGATGCTGTCTTCGGTGGCCACCGGCGCTGCCCTGGTCGTCGCACCGACGACGGCGCACGGCGGTGACGCGCTCGCCGCTGTGATCGACGAGCGCGACGTCACCCACATCATCGTGACGCCGTCGGTACTCGACACCCTGCCCGTCGGTGTCGCCGACCGACTTCAGCACGTGGTGCTCGGTGGCGAAGCCATCCCGGCCCGGCTGGTGGCAACCTGGGGCGACCGCGTGAGGATGCGCAATGCGTACGGGCCCACCGAAACCCGGTGCAGCATCAACTTCTCCGGCGAGCTCGTTCCGGGCCGACCGGTGACGGTCGGACCACCGATGGTCGGGGTGACCGAAGCGATTCTCGACCGCCGAGGACGGCCCCAACCACCGGGCGCGCTCGGTACCCTGCACTGCTCGGGTCCCCAGGTGGCTGACGGGTACCTCGACGACCCAGAACAGACCGCCGCCGTCTTCGAGGCGTGCACGTTCGCCGACGACCCGGTGATGTACCGAACCGGTGATCTCGCCACGTGGACCGACGACGGGGAGGTACACATCCTGGGGCGCCGAGATCACCAGGTGAAGCTGCGCGGACTGCGCATCGAACTCGGCGAGATCGATGCCGCGCTGAGCATGGCCGACGCAGTGCGGCACAGCGCCACAGTCCTGCGTGAACTGCCCTCCGGCCGAAAGGCGCTGATCTCCTTCGTGGTACCCGAATCACCCGGTACGTCACCGGATGCCGGCGATCTGCGCAGCCATCTCGCGCGGAGTCTGCCGACCTACATGATCCCGTCGTGGATCGTCAGTCTCGACGAGCTGCCCCGAACCGGCAACGGCAAGCTCGACCGGCGGGCGCTCGATGCGCACCACCTGCCCGAACAGCCGGCGCTTCGTCGGCCCCGGGAGGTACGAGAAGAGCTGGTGCTCGAGGCCGTCGTTGACGCGGTCGGCGTGACGTCGATCGATCTCGATCGCAGCTTCCTCGACAACGGTGGCGACTCGCTGGCGGTGATACGGGCCGCCCGGGTACTCGCCGCCGCCGGATATCCCGAGGTCACCGCCAACGACCTGCTCACCGCACCCGCTCTGGCCGAGGTCGCCGCCCGGATGTCGGACACACCCCGGCAGCCCTCGCGACCGTCGCCCTCGCCGAGCGAGCGGCAGTGCGAGCGTTCTCTGTCTGCCGCCGAGCGCACCGTGTCCCGCGAACCCGGTGATCGGGCCGCGCAACTCATCCGCATCGCGTGGGTACCCGAGTCTGCAGCCGCGGCCGAGCCGGCCGACGTGCGTTCTGCGGTGCAGACACTGCTGGACCGACACCCGTTGTTGCGCTCCAGCTTTCCCGACACCGCCGACGGTCCGGTCGTGCACACCGAATCGCACATCTCGGTGGACGCGGTGCTGTCGGTGACCGAGTCGCCGGCGACGCCCGGACGCACCGATCTGGAGCTGATCGCTGCGGAACTCTCGGTAAAGCTCGACGTGCGAACCGCTCCTCCGGTCGCTGTCGCGATGGTCACCGGCCCCGCCGGCACCGTGACGGCGGTGGTCATCGTCGCGCACCACATCGCTGTCGACGGGCAGTCGCTGGCGATCGTGGCTGCTGAGGCGACCGCGCTGATGCAGGGTCGGCGCCTGCCGCCGGCGCCGACCGGGCCGTGGCACTGTCCGACCGAGTCGAGTGGAGACCCTCGCCACGCCGACATCGTCTCTGCCGCACCGGATGCGGCGTGGACGCTGGCCGGCATCACGCCCGCCCACCTGCCGATCGCCGCGGCAGTTCGCGCCAGGACCGTGATCGGTGTGCGATTCTACGAGCGTTTTCTTGAGGACGCCGCCGCCCGGGGCATGACACCGTTCGAGGCGTTCCGGGGCGTCGTCGCGGCGGCGCTGGCCGATGTCACCAGCGATCGACACATCATGTCGGCAACCCCGATCTCCCGACGGCCGGCCGGCTCCGAGGACGTCGTCGGCGATTTCGTCCTCAGCGCGCTGATCCCGCTCGACGCCGATGCCGATCATCGGTGTGCCACCGAGGTCGCCCGAGCATGTATCGACGCGACCACGCAGCCCATGGAGGACGTGCTGTGCGCTCTCGGGCGTCCGGCGGTGGACGGCCACCTGTTCGCGGTGCCGCTGCTCATCGGGTGGACACCGGCGATCGATACTGCCGCCTACCCCGGTCGACTCCACGTGTTCCCGCCTTCGCACACACGGTGGCTGCTGCAGGTGGAAGGCTCACCGACCCGTGATGGCGGTCTCGTCGTGCGGATGACAGGCAGCGCAGAAGCATTCGGCCACTGCGAGATCGACGCGGTGTCGACACGCATCGTGCAGCGCGTGGAGTCGATGTGACCCGGCAGCCTCGACGCCACTCACTCGCCGCGGATGGGGGAACGACCAACCGCGTGACTCCCGTCGCAGTACGGCTGGATCGCCGACCGGCCACACCGGCACAGGGCCACCGTGGCGCGGCGCCGCGGCACCGGATCGCCCAGGGTGTCGACGATCTCGACGTCGCCACGCACCACCAGGGGGCCACCGGGGGTGACCGTGATGCGCGCGGGGGCGCGACGCGCACTGCGCGGGTTCTCGAACTGAGCGGAATCCATATCACCATGGTGCGCCACGAGGCGGCCGGACGCGAGCGAGTTGACGAACGCAGCCGCCGACCGGTGGCCGAACGTGGGTGGATGGCGACGTGACCACGGAAACCGTTGGGGCCGGGCGCTGCCCGATGGTCGAGCCGTGCGGTGACCTCGGTCGGGCCCTGGCCGAACTGCTCGACGGCAACCCACACGACCCACGCCGCGGCCTGGCGGTCGGCGATCAGGCGCTGTTGACGCTCCCTCACGATGCAACGCTTCTCGACAACCTCGACGCACAGCGCACATGGTTCTTGCTGGCCGAGCTAGACGGTCGCGGACTGGCCGGTGTCGACGACCGTTGGAACGAACATCCCGCGGTGGCCGATCTGCGGTGGCGGTTGGGTGGTGCACTCGAGGCCGCGATCCGGGATCGGACAGGTCCGATCGTGGCGTGTACCGCCGCCGAGCTGCCTGATCGAGTGCGCGCCGAGCTCGCCGCCGTGGACTCACCACCGCTGTCGGTGCACCTTGCGACGAACGGGACCGTCGAACACTACCAGGACCTGCTCCGGCATCGGTCGCTCTACCACCTGCGTGAAGCCGATCCGCACACCACCGCCATCCCGCGGTTGACCGGCCGCGCCAAGGCCGCCCTGGTGGAGATCCAAAGCGACGAGTACGGCGGCGGACGTCACGAGTGGATGCACTCGACGCTGTTCGCTCGGACAATGCAGGCACTCGGGTTGACCACCGACTACGCCCTCTACGCCAGCGGGCTGCCGGCCATCACCCTGGCATGGTCGAATGCGTTGACATTGTTCGCTTCACGGCGTGAACTGCGGGCGGCGGTCGTCGGCCACCTGCTGGCACTCGAGTGCACCTCGTCGATCCCGAACAAACGCAACGCACAAGGTCTTCGACGACTGGGTTACGGCGATGCCGCGACTGCATTCTTCGACGAACACGTCGAGGCCGATGCCGTGCACGAGCAGATCGCTTTGTACGACATGGCCGTTCCGCTGCTGGAAGCCGAGCCGACGCTGTCGATGGATCTGCTCACCGGCTTTCGTGCCGCCCTTGCGCTGGATGCCGATGTCGCGCAGTACCTGTTGCGGCAATGGGGAATCTGAGAACGACGCCGCGAACCGCAACCGGTACGGTGAGCGCTGCTGCGCCGGCGAGCGCCACCGCCGCGGAGACGTCGGTGAGCCAGTGCGCTGCCATGTACAGCCGAGTCGCCGCAACCACCGCGGTGAGCGCGAGGGCCGAGATGATCGCGATCGATCGCGTGAGCGTGGTATGGGTGATGATCACGGCCAACACCAGGAGCAGGGCGGCTATGCCCGTCACATGTCCCGAGGGGTAGGAATTGACGGTCTCTACCGTGGTGATCTGATCGATTGCCGGTGGCCGCGCTCGGTGTACGACAACTTTGAGGATCTCGCAGATCCCGCCTGCTGCGCTGACGGTGGCGACGATGGTCAGCGCACGAACCACGGTGCGGTCGGCGACGAATGCGACTCCCGCTGCTGTCATCGTCATCACCGCGACCCACAGGGGTCCGAACAGGGCGGTGACCAGGACAACGATGCCGCTGCGCGTGGGGTCCCGGTGATCGAGCACGAATTGGAGAGTGGACTCGTCGAGCGCTTCCAACGGCTGGTGTCGGGTCATCACGCCCACTCCGTACGCCAACACGAGCAACAGTAGGACGGTCGCGATCATGAGGGCCGAGAACCGCTTCATGAGGCCAGCATGTGGCTAGGCACCTGTGGGACTGCTGTACGCCGCTGAATGCCGGCTGAAAGTGACAGGTGCCCGCGCGGGTGCGCACCGGCGCGGACGTTGCCGGTCTCTGCGGGCCGTTCGGGAAGGCGTCGCGACGACGTACATTCGGGGGATGCCCAAGCGGTCGCGCCGACGTCACCCGTCGGGTCGTGGTGTGCGGCAGCGGCGCACCAGTGTGCGCACGCGGCTGACCGTGTTCGGCGCAGGCATGCTGACGTTGGCTCTGGCCATCGCCGGCGGTGTGGTGCTGTTCGTGCTGTATCACTCGCTCACCTCCTCCGCGGATGCGGCGACGTCCTCGCGTGCCACCGAGATCGCCGACTCGGCCGCCACGGACGGTGTGGGTGGGATCGATCCGGCGCTGCTCGTCCACACCGACACGATCGACCTGGTCCAGATTCTGGATCCGGCTGGCAGGGTCGTTGCCGCCAGTTCGGGTGACCAGCAAAGCCGCGGCATCGTGGGGCCGGTGGCGGCCGATCAGCGTCAGACCGTCGTCGACGCCGCGTACGGCGATGATGAGCCCGAATATCGCGTGACGGTGCAGGGCGTCGCGACCCCGGACGACGAAACGGTGACCGTTGTGGTCGGCGCCGCGGAAGGTCCGATCCATGCCACGGTATGGACGGTGTTCGCGGTGCTGTGCGTGGTTTTCCCGATCATCGTCGCCGCATCCGTCGTCGCCACCCATTATCTGGTGGGCAGGGCTTTGCGGCCCGTGGAGTCCATCCGCGCAGAGGTGGCGGCGATCTCGCGCTCGGGCCGCGCGCAGCACATTCCCGTGCCGGCCACCGAGGACGAGATCGCAACCCTGGCCACCACCATGAACGAGATGTTGGACCGGCTGGCCTTCGCCCGGGAACAACAGGTGCGCTTCGTGGGCGACTCGTCACACGAGTTGCGCAGCCCCCTGGTTACGATTCTGGGACTGCTCGAACTCGCACGCCGAACCGGCGAGCCGATCGACCACGCGACGGTGTCGACTCTGCTTCTGCCGGAGGCACATCGATTGCGTGATCTGATCGACGACATGCTGCTGCTCGCCCGTGCCGATGAGTTCGGGATGACTCCCGAGTTGGCCGATATCGACCTCGACGACCTCGTCAACGACGAGATCACCCGGCTTGACCTCACCACCGACCTGACGGTCACCGCCACCGTCCTCCCGGTACGTCTGCGCGGGGATCGGGGCCAGATCTCTCGGGTTCTGCGCAATCTGAGCGACAACGCTGCCCGTCACGCCCGAACGTCCGTCGATGTCTCGATGGCGATCTGCGGTGCCACGGCCGAAGTGTCGGTGGCCGATGACGGTCCAGGAATTCCGGAGCCGGATCGCGCACGCATCTTCGAGCGATTCGTGCGGCTCGACCCGACCCGCACGCGTAGCGTCGGCGGGGTGGGACTGGGTCTGTCGATCGTCGGTGAGATCGTCCGGGCCCATCACGGAACCGTCGGAGTCACCGAGACCCCCGGCGGCGGTGCGACCATCACTGTGTCACTGCCACTACCGGAAACGGATCAGGCAGTCGAGTCGCCGCCGTCCTCGGCAAGTCGGTAGCCGGCGCCGCGGACAGTGAGGATCGACCGGCGACCGTAAGGCGTGTCGATGCGCCGACGAAGGTAACCGACGTAGACCTCGACGATATTGTCGTCGCCGCGGTAGTGGGCGTCCCATACCGACGCGATGATCTCGGCCTTGGAGACCACCGATCCCTTGTGACGCATGAAGTATTCGAGGACGGCGAACTCTCGAGCGGTCAACTCGATGAGCTCGTCGTCGCGCCGAACCTCACGCCGGGCGGGGTCGAGACTGAGCGAACCGGCGCGGAGGATCGCGGGCCGCTCCGGTGCGCCGCGGCGCACGAGAGCTCGGAGCCGGGCGGACAGGACCACGAAGGAGAAGGGTTTGACGAGGTAGTCGTCGGCGCCCAGGTCGAACGCATCGGCCTGGTCGTAATCTCCGTCCTTGGCGGTGAGCATCATGACCGGAGTCCACACGTCGCGCCGGCGGAGCTCGCGGACCGCTTCGTAGCCGTTGAGCACCGGCATCATGATGTCGCAGACGATGACGTCGTAGGTACGCACACATGCGGTCTCGACACCCTCGGCGCCGTCCTCGGCGACATCCACCGCCCAGCCATCTGCCGTGAGCGTTCGCCGTAACGTCTCGGCCGCTCGCGGGTCGTCTTCGATCACCAACACGCGCATGAGATCAATGTCCGTGCGGCTCGGGCGCTGTTCGGTTCATAGGCTACCCCCATACCGCCTGGGCGCCACTGTCACCGATGCGGTACACCATCACGATCGATGCGATGGCGACGGCGAGAATCGCCACGGCCAGCACGATGTCCACCACACGCCGGGTCAGGCCGGTCATCGACGGCACTCGGGTCTGTACCGCAGCGACGATCCGCTCGTTGTGCAACGCCCACCACAGCACGGTGAGGCCGAACAGTGGCCCGGACCAGTAGATCATCTGCTCGCCGAGTTCGGCGTGGTGCTCGATGAACGGCGGGTTGCCCAGCTGCTGCTGGAGTGCTTCGCCGGCGCTGGTGGTGATCGGTATCGCGATCAGGGTGGCGAGGGCGAACAGCGGCACCAAGATTCCCAGCCGGCGCTGTGCCGCCGGCCACAACACGACAACGATGGCCATGAGAGCCGTCAAGGGCACGAAGACCACCGGGATGTGCACGAGGAGCGGGTGCGCAGGCAATCCGTTGAGAGTATCCACACAGCGAAAGTAGCGAGCTTCGGTTGAAGAAGCGCTGAAATGCGGGTGAAAGAAAATCGTTGGCTTGCTGACCTGCATATCCGGCAAGCTGGGTAGGTGAGCGTGTCGGCCGGAAACCAACTGCCCGCGGCGTTGAAACCCTTCGCGCTGCGGCAGTACCGGCTGCTCGTTCTCGGGTTGATGTTGGCGATGTTCGCCGACGGCGTGTGGACGGTCGGGGTGGTATGGCAGGTCATCGAACTCGGCGGTGGCCCCGGGCAGCTCGCCGTGGTGACCGGCGTCGCCGCGGTGGGGATGGTGGTGTCCACCCTGGCGGGTGGCATCCTCGCCGATCGGGTGTCGCAGCGGCGCATCATGATCGGGCTGGAACTGGTCAAGCTCGCAGCCTTCGGCATCGTCGGTGTCGCCGGCTTGCTCGGCGTGTTGTCCCTGCCGGTGTTGATCGGCGCATCGCTGCTCGGCGGCATCACGATGGGCATGTACTACCCGGCCTACTCGGCGCTGCTGCCCAGCGTGGTGGAAGCCGCACAGTTGCAGGCGGCCAACGGGATCGAGGGGTTTCTGCGGCCGGTGATCTTTCAGGCCATCGGGCCCATCGTGGCCGGCGGCGCCATCTCGATGGCCTCACCGGCGGCGGCCATCGTACTCGCCGGCGTTGCCAGCGCGTCGTCGGCGTTGGCGTATGTGGCGATGACGCCGGTGACGGTGCGACGGGATCTGACCGCGACCACGGCGCATCCGGTGCGGTCGGTTGTCACCGATCTGCTCGAGGGGTTCGCGTACATGTGGCGTACCCCGTGGTTGTGGGCGACGCTGTTCTTCGCGTGCATTCTCGTTCTCGCGGTGATGGGGCCGATCGAGGTGTTGGTGCCGTTCGCGTTGCGTGAACTCGGCGCCGGCGCATCCGATCACGCGCTGGTGTTGACTGGGTTCGGGATCGGAGCGGCGTCGGCCTCGCTGGTGTTCGCGTCGATCCCGATGCCGCGACGGTACCTGTCGGTCATGTTCGGCATCTGGAGCTTCTCCAGTGTGCCCCTGGTGATCATGGGTGTCGCCGACGCCACGTGGATGTTCGTCGCCGCCGGCCTTCTGATGGGCGTGATGTTCGACGGCCCGATGGTGTTGTGGGGCACGCTGTTGCAGCGGCGGGTGCCGCCCGAACTACTGGGTCGGGTGGCCAGTCTCGACTTCTTCGTGTCTGTTGCGTTGATGCCCGTGTCGATGGCGGTGGCCGCGCCGATCAGCCATGCCATCGGGCTCACCGCCACCTTCGTGCTGGCCGGACTGTTGCCGGTGCCGGTGGCCGGCGCCTTCTACCTCGCCGCCCGACTGTGGCGCGACGAGATCGAGCATCCGTTGCGGGTGGTGCTGACGGACGTGACGGCAATCAACTGAATGCGGTGGGTCCGACGGTATGGCGGACCCACCGCCCCTCACGGCATGACGATGTCGAAGTCCGGGTCGGGCGCATCGATGTAGCCGGCCAGCCGACCGAGGGCTGCGGGGTCACCGCTGACCTGCGCACCCGCGTCGGTGGGATCGGCGGCGGTGAGCGCCGTGAACAGGCGGTTGGCCGGCACAGTGATGGTTACATCGGCGGGGTTCGCGGCCGGTGCCGCGGTGTGGGTGAGCACGCCGTTTCGCAGCAGCACCCGATAGGTCGTGTTGGTGTCGGGCAGCACGACGTCGAGATTGATGGTGTCATCCCACGAGCGGGGTCCGTCGATCTGGACCGCCAATGCGTCGAAGATCTGCGGTGGTGTGAGCTGGGCGAGGGTGTCGGCCGACCGACTGGAGACCGGGGTGCCGAAGTTGCCGCGGCGCAGTTCGTAGGCGCCGGCGAGGTAGATGTTGCGCCAGGTCCCGTTCTCTGCGCAGTACCCGAGTTGTTCCAGCGCGTCGGCGAGTAGTTCCTTGGCCTCGGTGTTGTCCGGCTCGGCGAACACCACATGACTGACCACCTCGGCCACCCAGCGCAGATCGCCGTCGTCGAAGGACTTCCGGGCGCGCTCGAGGACCGCGGCAGCGCCTCCCATGTATTCCACGTACCGTCTGCCCTGCTCCTCGGGGGGGGATGCTGCCACAGGTGTGCCGGATTCCCGTCGAACCACCCCATGTAGCGCTGGTAGATGGCCTTGACGTTGTGGCTCACCGAGCCGTAGTAGCCGCGTGCGTGCCAGGCCTTTCTCCAGGGCGGGCGGGAGTGTCATCATTTCGGCGATTTCGATGCCTGTGTAGCCCTTGTTCAGCAGCCGAAGAGTCTGATCATGCATGTAGGCGTACAGATCTCGCTGCAGCGACAGGAACTCGACGATCCGCTCATTACCCCACATCGGCCAGTGGTGCGGCGAGAAGATTGTTTCGGCGGTGTGGCCGAACATGTCGATTATCTCTTGGACGTAGTGCGCCCACGCGTGCGCGTCACGCACCTCGGCGCCGCGGAGGGTGAGTAGGTTGTGCTGGGTGTGCGTGGCATTCTCTGCGACGCATAGCGCTTGGTGGTCGGGCAGATAGAAGTGCATCTCCGCCGGGGCCTCGGTGCCCGGCGCAAGCTGGAACACGAGCCGAAGCCCGTCGACAGTGTGTTCCTGCCCGGTGTCGGTGATCTCGATCGTCGGGTTGATCAGGGTGATCGATCCGGTCGAATTCGTCTGTCCGAGAACGACACCCACCTGTCCTCGAGGGTCACGGTCGACCACGGTGCCGTACATGTAGCTGATGCGTCGTGCCATCGCCCCACCGGCGTAGACCCACTCGGTAACGAGGTGTTCGACGAATTTCTCGGGTGCGATCACCGCGCACCGGCCGGCGTCGACGTCCTCTTGGGTGGTGACGCCTCTGACGCCGCCGTAATGGTCGGCGTGGCAATGGGTGTAGATGACGGCGGTGACGGGACGTTGTCCGCGGTGTTCGCGGTAGGGGGCCAGGGCGGCCGCTGCGGTCTCGGCGGAGACCAGCGGGTCGACAGCGATCACGCCTTCGTCGCCCTCGATCAACGTGAGGTTGGAGGCGTCGAATCCGCGCACCTGATATACCAGATCCGGGATGACCTCATAGAGGCCTTGCATCGAGGTCAGCGTCGATTGGCGCCAGAGGCTTGGATTGACAGAATCCGGCGCCTCACCGGTCACGAAGGCATACGAGTCGTTGTCCCACACCACGCGGCCGTCGTCGTTGCGGATGACACATGACTCTGCCGACGCGATGAATCCGTGCTGCGCATCCTCGAAATCTGTTGTGTCGCCGAATGGCAATCGGTTCAAAACCTCGCGGTGCTGCGACACAATGGATTCGATCGGATCTCGCGGCTCCTGGGTCAGGGGTCATTAGATCGGTGGTGGTGCGTCGAGTCAACCAACGAGTCATCAACCGCTGTCTAACCTGTCGTGCGAGTTGGTCGATCGCGTTCAGTGGTTTGGTTGTCTCGTGGGCACGAGATGCTCGGCTGCCGCCGCCACCGTCAGCGCCGTCAACGAATCCAGCACCGGGGAGCTCAGCTTCCAGTACTGCCAGAACAATGGGACGTCCGCGTGGTCGTCGACGATCCGGACTACCCGGCCCGACCGCAGGGCGTCGGCGATCTGCACCTCGGGGACCGCGCCCCACCCCATGCCGAGTTCGACGGCGCGATGGAACTCGGTGGACGCCGGTACGTAATTGATCGGTGGCGAGACAGGCCCGTCGGCCAGTCGGGTCAGGACGTCGCGCTGGATGTAGTCGTTGCGATCGAACAACACCATCGGCGCCTGTGCCAGCGCATCCGTCGTCGGCCCGTCAGGCATCCATCGGGTGACGAAGTCCGGCGTCGCGACCGGCAGGTATCGCATTGCTCCGAGGGGGCGGATGGTGCAGCCCCGGATGCCGAGCGGGTCGGAGGTGATGGCGCCCAATACTTCTCCCGACCGCAGGAACCGGCTGTTCTGGCTTTCGTCGTCGCGGAGCACCTCGATGGCGACCGGGTGCCGGGCGTGCATCCGGGCGATCACGGGCAGAAACCAGGTCGCCAGCGAGTCGGCGTTGGCCGCGATCGGAAGATGTATGCGTGGACCCCGCGGGTCGGCGGGATCGCCACCGAGCAGCTCCGCGCGCGCCTCGGCCGTCAGCAGATCCCACTGTTTGGCCAGTCGCACCAGGACCTCACCGTCGGGTGTCGCGGTGGCGGGTTTCGTCCGGCGCACCACCACCCGGCCCACCGACGCCTCGAGTGCCTTGATCCGCTGACTGACCGCGGACGGGGTGATGTGCAGCGCGCCGGCCGCACCGTCGAAGGTGCCCTCCAGCAAGACTGCGGCCAGCGTCTGCACACCCTCTTGGCTGATCTCCATTTCGGAATCATAAGTCTGATTCATGATTCGTGAAAAACATTCGTTGGACTGTTGATGCGGTGCCTCCTAACTTCGTAGTCGTGACGACCTACGTTCTTGCCGCCGTAGCCGGCCTGTTGACCGGCGCCGGGCTGATCATCGCGATCGGTCCGCAGAACGTGTTCATCCTTCGCCAAGGGGTTGCGCGAGCGCATGTGGTGCCCGTGGTGGTGGTGTGTGCCATCTCAGACGTGGTGCTGATCGTGGCTGGGGTGGCCGGTCTCGGTGCGTTGGTGGCCGCTCATCCGTCGGTGGTCAAAGTCGCCAAGATCTTCGGCGGCGGCTACGTGATCGTGCTCGGGCTGATGGCGGCGCGGCGTTGCCTACGCAGTTCCGAGGCGATCGTCGCCAATGCCGGGGAGGCCGCGACGCTGAGCCGGTGGGCGGCCATCGGCATGACTCTCGCCTTGACCTGGCTCAACCCGCACGTCTACCTCGACACCGTGCTCACCATGGGTGCGATCGCGAACAGTCACGGACACGCGAAGTGGGCGTTCGCGGTGGGTGCGTGCCTGGCCAGCCTGCTCTGGTTCGCGACGTTGGGCGGTGGCGCCACCAGGCTGTCGCGGTTCTTCGGCTCGCCCCGGTCGTGGCGCATCCTCGATGCCATCGTCGCCGTGGTGATGTTTGTGGTGGGGGCGGGGTTGCTGCTGTCGGTGTAGCGGACCGCCGGCGTGACAGTCATCGTTGCGGTTGCAGGACAGACTTTCGGTAATCTCGCGGTCCGATTCCGTAGTGCTGTCGGAATCGGTTTCTGAACGTGGCGACGCTGGGGAATCCGCATGCAGCCGCGACTTCCGAGATGGATAGTGCAGGGTTGGCTTCCAGGAGTTCGCGCGCGCTGCGGGCTCGTCGTGCCGCGATGAGACCCGCCACGGATTGCCCTGCGTTCTCGAAATGGCGGTAGATCTGGCGCCGACTCACATGGAGTTCTTCTGCGATCACGTCGGGGGAGAAATCGGGGTCGCGATGGTGACGTTCGATCAGGTCGAGCGCGGCCTCGTGAACGAACAGGGTGTTGTCCTCGAGGCGGTATCTCTCGACATTGAGTTCGGCCAGCGCCGCGGCGATCAAGTCCACGGCGGCCAGCTCGGTGTCGACAGGTGGGACAGGCCCGGACGAGAGCGCGGTGTCGGCAGCAAACCGTGTGACGAATCCCGCCGCTGCGCGCGCCAGGAGAGTTGATGACGCCCCGCTGCGTTCGGTCAGTTCTGCGGTCCTCCGCAGACGTCCCAGCATCTCGGTCGGGATGATTATGCCGGTGGGGTCGGTGACGGATTCGCAGTACTGGCTGTACGGGACGGCCAAGTTCACGAATACCAGTTGGCCTGGCCGATAGGCGACATCACGGGTTCCTTGTCGGACCGTTATGTGGCCGGGCATGGAGCTGACATGGACGACGACACTCTCATATGGCCTGGCACGCACCAACTGCGGCGTTCTCTCCAACAGCATCGGCGTGTGGAGTGCACAGTATGTGGTCAGCTTCGACAGGGTGCGCCGGTACAACATCGCCCCGAAGTTGTCGGGGTCTGGTGTGCTCACGTCGACCAGGGCGTTGTACTGGGTCATGCCGTCGGCCCCGAAGCGCCCGATCGGTGGTGTCGGGGGACTGGTTCCGGCGTAAGCCTCCAGCCGGGTCGTCCACTCCGAAACCAGGTCACAGGTCAGTCGCGTCGATGGCCTGTCCGTCATGATGCCCGTCCTACGCACTGGGCGTCCGCCGCCTGGGCAGCACGACGAGCGAAGCGAAGAAGAAGCAGAGCGCGCCGATGAACGTCCCCACCGTCGCCACTGTGGCGTCGACCGTCACCCCGTCGGGGGTGATGTAGGCGCCCACGGCCGACACGCCGAATGCCACGCACCCGATCCAGTTGATCTGCACCGACCACCAGTCGGCGCGCCGGGGTGCCCAGTTCGTCCCTGTCGCACGATAGTAGGCGATGTACGCGACTGCGCCGCTGACCAAGAAGGCCAATGACCCGCCGGCGTCGGGGCTCCATACGAGATGGCGCTGAGACGGGATCGAGTGGGCGGCTATGGCGGCTGTTGTGCTCACATTGAAGAGCACTGTGCCGAGCGATTGGGATGCAGCGGTCAACCACTCGGCTCGCACCATCCGGCCCGTCCCGTACGTCACCGGCGCGGTGCGGTCGCCGCTGCGCAACAACTGGATCAAGCCGGCGGTGGTGAAGAACCATGCGCCGATGAAGTAGCAGATGTTCGACGCCGCGGCACCGGCCCACTGTCCGAAGCCCGGAGCCGACCCCAGTGCGAACAATGCCGAGCCGATCATGAAGCCCCAGCACTGCTTCCGCAAGGTCGGGGCTAGCGCCGCACCGATCCGGTCGGCGCCGGCATCCGCAATACTCATCCCAACTCCCGTTTCGAACTGTCTGACCGGGGCGACGGACACGTCGCCCCGGCGGCGACCTCAGTGGTGGAAATGCGAGCCGGTTCCTTCCCGCGGCATCGGGGCGGAGAGGTTGTCGAGGAACGCGATCTCGCTCTCCATGTCGCGCAACAGCGCGTTCGCGAGGTCATGACTGAGACCTGCTCGAACGACGATCCGCTGCAGCGTCATGTCCGCGAGGTCGTCGGCCATCGGATACGCCGGAACCAACCACCCCTTCATCCGCAGCCGATCTGACAGATCGTAGAGCGTCCACTTGTCGGTGTAGCCGGACTTGAGTTGCCAGGCGAAGACGGGGATCGTGTCCCCCTTGCTCACGAGATCGAATGGGCCCATTGCTCCGATCGCGCTCGAGAGATGCTGCGCGACATCCAAAGAGCCCTGCTGCACCTGCCGGTAGCCCTCGCGGCCGAGGCGAAGGAAGTTGTAGTACTGCAACAGGACCTGTGCACCGGGGCGAGAGAAGTTGAGCGCGAGGGTCGGCATGTCGCCACCGAGATAGCTGCAGTGGAACACCATGCTCTCGGGCAGTGCCTCGACGTCGCGCCAGATGATCCACCCCAGACCGGGATAGACAAGGCCGTACTTGTGGCCGGAGGTGTTGATGGAGACCACTCGAGGAACACGGAAGTCCCACTCGAGATCCGGCTGGCAGAACGGGGCGATCATCGCGCCGGATGCGCCGTCGACGTGGATCTTGATGTCCAGGCCGGTCTTGTCCTGGATCTCGTCGAGCTTCGCGGAGATCTCCTTGACCGGCTCGTAGAGACCGTTGTAGGTGACACCCATGATCGCAACGACGCCGATGGTGTTCTCGTCGACGTACTTGTCCAGGTCGTGTCCGTCGAGGACGATGTGTTCGTCGCTGACCGGTACCCATCGCGGCTCGACCTCGAAGTAGTTCAGGAACTTCTCCCAACACACCTGAACGGCCGTGGACAGCACGAGGTTCGGCTTGTCGATCGGCTTGCCCTCGGCCTTCCGCCGGGCCTGCCAGTGGCGTTTGAGAGCGAGGCCGCCGAGCATCGCGGCTTCCGAGGAACCGATGGTCGATGTCCCGATCGAGTTCTCGACGTCCGGAACATGCCACAGATCGGCGAGGATCTTCCAGCACCGATCCTCGATCGCCGCGGTCTGCGGGTACTCGTCCTTGTCGATCATGTTCTTGTCGTAGGTCTCTGCGTACAGCTGCCTGGCTTCGTCGTCCATCCAGGTCGAGACGAAGGTCGCGAGGTTCAGCCGTGCATTTCCGTCGAGCATCGCCTCGTCGTGCACGATCTGGTAGGCGGTCTCCGGCAGACTCATGTCCTCCGGGATGGTGAACTTCGGAAGCTCGGTGGCTTCACCTGGACGGACGAAAACCGGGTTCAGAGTGAGACTGTCGCCGATATTCGTCGTGTGACGTGCATTGGTGTGCTTGCGCTCGGACATGGAAACTCTCCTCGTCAAAGATCAGGGGTCACTTCAGCGGGTATGCGTTACTCGTCGTGTCGGATATGGCTGTCGCGCGGCCTCCTACACCTCGACCGGCGGATACAGCCGATCCATGTTGTATTGCCGGTTGCGGCGGGCCGCCCAGGTCGAGACTGCGAGACAGGCGGCGGTCAGGAGTACCAGGACGGTGAGCGCGATCCAGAAGCGATGGTCGATCCCGCCGAGCGTGAGCTGTCTGAGTCCGGTGACCGTGTATGTCATCGGATCGACCCAGTGGATGTACTGGAACGGTTTTGTCGTCGTCGGGACCGGATATATCCCTCCCGCAGACGTCAGCATGATCATCAGGAATGCCAACGTGACGACCCTACCCACTGCCGGCCCGAAAAGGGCATTGAACATCTGGATCATGGCCAGGAACACTGCGACCATCAACAACATGAAGCCGAAGGTGGCCACGGGGTACATCGGGCGCAGTCCTACTGCGAAGACAACGACCAGGTAAAGTATCGCGGCTTGGAGTACGCCGACGAAGAACGTTGGCGCATAGGAGGCCAGGACCACGCGTAGTGAGCTGAGCCCCTGCGCAATCGGCCTCGACTGGAGCGGAGTGAACAGCATCCAGGCGATGATGCTTCCGACGAACAACGCCAATCCGAAGAAGAACGGTGTGAACCCGGTGCCGAAGGTCTTCGCCTCGTTGAGAGTGTTCTCCGTCAGCGCCACAGGTTTGGAGAGGGCGTCGGCCAGAGCGTTGCGTTGCTCACCTGACCATTGCGGGACCGCCTTGACTCCCTCGTCGACCTGAGTTGCGAGTTCCTCGGTACCCGAAGCCAGCTGTGTGGTGCCCGCCGCCAACTGATCGGCGCCATCACTGAGCTCGACGAGTCCTGAGCTGAGTTGATCTGCACCCGAGCTCAGTTCGTCGGCGGCGCCGCGCGCGGCGAGGATGTCCGAGCGCAGTCCACCGTTCTCCAGCAAGGCCATGGCCGTACGGGCAGGACTCTGCGGGTTGCCGAGTTGTTGTGACAGCGTCTTCGAGTCCTCGCGTACCCGGCTGATCGTATTGTCCGCGTTCGGTCCCAAGCCCTCGGTGGCCAGGAACTGCACCGCAGGTGTCAAGGTGTCGGCCAGCCGGCGGACGTTGGGATCAGAGTTCGCCCGTAGTTGTTCGACCACTCCGGAGACCAAACGGCTGGCCTGTGACTGAGTAGACGCGGCGGCCGAGAGCTGGGCGTCGAGTGTGGAGGCGTCGGAACCTAGGCGCTGAACCACGCTGTTGAGCTGGTTGGCGTCGAGGCCGGCGCCGCCGGATCGATCGAGGATGTTGAGAATGGGGTCGGTCGCCGAGGTGACCGCGTTGTCGAGTTGGGTGAGTCCACCCGCCAGTTCACCGGCCCCGTTGCGGGCCGTCACCAGATTGGTTGCCAGCTCCTGGGCACCGTTGTTGGCTGTCTCCATTCCGGCATTGAGTTCATTCACGCCGTCCTGCGCCTGCTTCAGTTTCGGCATGAGGCCGCTCACATCGTTGAGCACGATGTCAAACGTTTGCGCGCCGACCTGAGCGCCGACCTGGTTGACCACCTGCTCGGCCGCATCCTGCCCCATGACGGTCGAGAGATAGTTGTTGGCGTCGTTGTAGGTGAAGATCAGTTCAGCCGAACGGGGATCGGACCCGGTGGGTGACGCGACGGCCTCGCTGAAGTCTTCGGGAAGAGTGATGGAGAAGTAGTACTTCCCATGCTCCACACCATCTCTGGCGTCATCGGCCGAGACGGGATGCAGGTCCAGTTGCTTCGAATCGATCAGGCCCTGCGCAACCTGATCGCCTGCCTTGAGCGGTTCGCCCTCAACTGTGGTGCCGCGATCAGAGTTGACCAGGGCCACCGGGATCTTGTTCACCGCGTCGAAGGGATTCCAGAATGCCCACAGATAGAGAGCACCGTAGAGCAGCGGCATGAGGATGATGACGGCCAAAGCGAGTCGGGGCATGCGGCCCCGGTAGTAGCGTTTGAAATCGCTGCCCGGCGAGAATGCGGCAAGCATGTCAGATCCGATCGTGTTGTTCGAGCTGGACGAACTCGTCGTCTGTCAGGTTGTGAACGTCGACAACGTCCCGGACACCGTTGAGCCGGGCCCCGTTGACATCTGCGGTGATCACCGTCTGGTCACGTCCCAGGTCGACCAGGCGGGAGAGAAGTTTGTCGGCGCTCTCGATGCGAGTCAGCCGATCGACACCACCGACCACCAACAGCGGCGGCCGACGAATGTTCGCCATCGCGATTCGGAACAGCGCTGCGGTGAGCTCGGGGAGTTCTTCGACGTAGTCCTTCATCGCGGGCAACGCGAAGTTGCCGAAGACCGGCCCACACAGTCGCTCGAGGTCCTCCTGCCGTGACGGACGAACCCACCGGTACCAGGGCGCGGCCCACCGGATCTGTTCGGTCACAACATCACTGACTCGAATCGTCTGATCGATACCATCGACCTCGTCGATGTCGGCGATCGCGGCCTGCGAGAACAGATGGTGGGCATCGTTGGCGCGGCCAAACGCCGTCAGGGTGCCGGTGGACGGCCGCATGCGTCCGGCCAACGTGAGGAGCAGCGCGGTACGACCTCGCCCACCCGACCCCGCAAGCACTGTGACTCCGCCGGCGCGGACAGAAAGACTCGTGGGGCCGAATATGCGACCCCATGACGCCCGCACCCCGATCTCTTCGGCGTGCAGCAGCACATCACCTTCGTCGGCGATCGGTGCGATCTCCGTGGTGATCTCATTGCTGAACGAATTGTCGTCGGGCATCGTCTGTTCCCGTCGTCGGTGCCTGGCGGTCCGCGCCGCACGGCAAATCGAATGAATGGCGTTATCGACTCGGCGGGTTCAGTGGGCTGAACCTACCGACTGCGACTCTGTGATGATTGGTTACGGGTGCAGGGAAGGATCTCGTCTTACTCGGACCTGCGTCAGGTTGGTATCGGCGAACAAAAGAAACTATGCGACGCCGAGACTGGGCCGCTCCCACTTCAGCGCATTGTCGGTGCCGATGTTCAGGTGCACCGTGCAGACGGACAGGCGACGAACGCGTCAGATGTCGCAGTGGATGACCTGTCGAACATGCCATCAAGGCATGCGGCCTTGCGGAATGCGGTCCTGCGGGGATCAGGCGTGAAACTCATGGTGGAGAATCTAGCGCGAGCAAACGAAAGTTGTCGACCGCGGCCGAACCGTGGTGACACTGCGGCCGGCCGGTCGAAGTGACTGCAGGAGAACGCGATATAGCTGCCGGAAAGCTCGCTGCGGGGACGGTCGGCGCAGTAGAATACCGCAGCGGCGTTGTTTGTGTCCAGGTTTTCGGTCGGTCGTTGCGTATATGTGGAAAAGTGCGTGCCTTTCCGCACTTTCGGGTGGCGCGAAAGGCCCTGGCCGTCCCTGATTGTGGGCACAGAATTTTCATATGGATGGCACTTTTCTGCACTTTGTTGGCGCAGCGGTAGGGCGCGAGCGAGGAAGTGGGGTAAGAGTCGCTGTGCGGGGCAGCCGGCTGCGGCAGGAATGGGCAGGGAATTGTCGGCCGCCGGTGGGGTCGGCGAGTTCGATCAGCGGTGTGCTCGGCGATACCAGGTGTTTATCGGGTGTTCAGCAGCAGCTTCCATGTCGTCGGCCAGTGTTGGCGGGTGATGAAAGGGGCGATCACGCTGGCGATCATCATGGAGATCGCGATGCTCAGCACGGAGAGCGCGGCGTTTGTGCCCAGACTGTCGAGTTGGTGATCGGCGGTGATGGCGCCGCTGACCGCCACGAATCCCATCGATCCGGGAACGATGAGCCAGAAGGAAGGCAAGAACACCGCAAGCACGCTCGGTCGGCCCTTCGCATACGCGTTGATCGTCCACGCCACGAGCAGCGCGGTCCCGATGGCCACGCCACCGGCGAACGCCGACGAGATCGCATTCACCAGAAAGTGATTGAGCCAGAAGGTGCCGACAGTCAGAGCGAGCACCCACAGCCACAACCGCCGTGGCGTGCAGAAGTACAGCATCGTGCCGAGACCGAAGATCGGTGCTGCCGGCCATAGCACCCACGATGGTGCCTGCGAACTCGTCAGGTCCTGTAGGTCTGCTGACGTGAGTCCGACGATGTCGATCGCCAACGCCAATCCGAATGCCATGGACAGCAGAACGACGAGCGAATAGGCCAGACGTGTTGTGCCCGCGATCATGTCACCCGCGGTGATCTCGATCAGAGCGGTGGCCAGTGCTGCCCCGGGGATCAATGTCACGACCGGTATCACCGCCAGTCGAACCGGATCCGGCAATCCACCATGGACCGCCCACAACGTGATCACAAGCGCAGACAGAAAGGTCAACAGCACCGGCATCAATGCCGCCAGCGCGCCTTTGACGTTGGACCACAGCAGGATCGTCGCCGCCGGTATCGACACCAGTACCGCGGCAACGGTAGCCGCGGCACTCATCCGGAAGCAGAAGGCGAAGCCCAGCGCCATCAGCGCGTACCCGACGCCGCGGACGAGCGGATTCACCGGCGGCCGCGAATCGGCGATCGCACCGAACTCATCGATGGCCTGGCTGATCGGCACACCGGCCTCCCGCAGGCGGTGCACCAGTGCCTCGGCTTCGGCGATCTGGTCGAAGCGGTACATCGAACCCGTGTTGGCCATCCGCACCCGGCCGGCCGACTCGTCGAGCGCGATGATGTAGTTGGCGAACACCTGGGTCGCGATGTCGTGACCGTAGGCCGTACAGATGTCGTGAATCACCTGGGTGATCCGCGGGACCGGATACGACGATCTGTTGAGAGCGTTGCCGACCTCGACGATGAGGGTCAGCATCTCCGCGGTGTCTGGGCTGTCTCCGTGCTCGGCAGTGTGGTCTGACGTCATCGGGTCAGATCGAGAAACCGCCGCGGTTGATCGCCGACTTGCCCTCCTTGAGGACCAGCAGGATGTTGGCGTGGTCGGTGAGGGAATCGATGTCGGCGAGCGGGTCACCCTTCACGACGACGATGTCGGCGAGTTTGCCCGCTTCCAGGGTGCCCAACGTGTCGTCGACGCCGCACAGCTCGGCGGAGGTCTTGGTGGCCGCGACGAGCGCCTGCATCGGGCTCATGCCGCCGAATTTCACCAGGCAACCGAGTTCGCCGAGGTTGTCGCCATGATCGGGGACCAGCCCGGCGTCGGTGCCGACGGCGACCTTGATCCCGGCTTCCACCGACGCCTGGATCGACTCGTGGGCGAGCGCGTGCCACTTGGTGCTTTTGGCGACGGCCTGCGGGGTCGCAGTGTCGGGCTTGAGCGTCTCGATCAGCGTCGGAACCAGGAACTGTCCGCGCTGGACCATCTCGGTGCGCAATTCGTCGGTCAATGCGTAACCGTGCTCGATGCTGTGTGCGCCGCCCTGCACAGCGGCTTGGATGCCGGCGAGGCCGATGGCGTGGGCGGCCACCTTACGGCCTCCGTAGTTGGCGGCCTCCTCGACGAGCGCCGCGACGATCTCGGTGCGGGCACCAAGCCAGTCCGGGTCATCACTGGGGGAGGTGACGCCGCCACTGGAGGCGACCTTCAGCAGGTCGACGCCGTCGCGCAGGAGTGCGCGGGCGTGACGGCGTGCTTCGTCGACCGAGTCGACGATGAGTCCGCCGATCAGCCCGGTGCCATCGAGTCCGGACGGGATGTGGAAGTCGGCGTGGCCGCCGGTCTGACTGAACATTTTGTCCGCGACCAGCAGCCGCGGTCCTTCGATGATCCCGTGGGCGACCGCGTCGCGGACCCCGACGTCGACACCCATCAGGTCGCGGACCGTGGTGACGCCGGCACCGATGGTGGCGGTGAGGCGGTCCAGGATCTCGAAGTAGCGGTAGGACTGGGGGACCATCGCGGCCATGATCGGCGAGCCCTTGGTGCCGGGCAGCGACAGGTGGACGTGGCAGTCGAAGAAGCCGGGGGTGACGGTGTTCCCGCCGACGTCGATGCGGACGGGTGTGGTCGACTCGTCGACCTGTGGGGCGCTCGAATTGCTTCCGGCGTAGGTGATCTTCCCGTCGTCGATGACAACAACAGCGTCGGAGACGGGATCGGCTCCGGTGCCGTCGATGAGCCGGGCGTTGTGCAGGATTAGTGTCGTCACACCATCGGTGTACGCGATCGATGCAGAGATCTCAGCATCCGACGACACATTTCCGCCCGGTAGCCGATATCTGGCACAAAACAGACGTTCGTCGGCGCCGATCGACCGTCTGGGCGCCGGCCCCGAGCCGGCGGAACCTCGTCCGACCGAGGAGCCGCACCGGACGGCAGCGGCCCCCGGTCTGGGGCGAGCATGCGCCTCGTCTCGCGAGCCCACTTCTGCTCCTGCGAGTTCTCATCCGCTCGCGGGCGCCGAAATCTACTCGCGGACCGTTTGGCTTCCATCGGAGGAGGTCGGGGCTCACACTTTCGCCGGCTGCGGCTCCCACAGGTCGGGGTCGACCTTGTTCTCCAGCGGGATCTCTCGGATGGCGGTGCCCTCGACGTCGACGTTGGGCAGGATCTTGTCCAGCCACTTCGGTAGCTTCCAGGCGGTGTCGCCGAGCAGGGTTATCACTGCCGGTACGACGATCATCCGGATGATGAACGCGTCGAAGAACACCGCTGCGGCCAGCGCGAAACCCATCATCTTGGCGATGGTGTCGGGGGCGAGCATGAACGCCGCGAACACCGAGATCATGATGACCGCTGCCGAGGCCACGACGCGGGCACCGTGCTGGTAGCCGATGATCACCGAGTCCTTCGCCGACACCCCGTGCACGTATTCCTCGCGCATGCGGGTCACCAGGAACACCTGGTAGTCCATCGCGAGACCGAACACCACACCGACGAGGAAGATCGGCAGGAACGAGATGATCGGTTTGGTGTGGTCGATGATCCCGAAGTCGCCCTCCTGGAAGATCGCGACCGTCGCACCGAAGGTGGCGCACACCGAGAACAGGAAGCCGACGGTCGCGATCAGCGGCACCAGTAGCGAGCGGAACACGACCGTCAGGATGATGAACGCCAGGCCCACCACCACGATCAGGAAGGGGATCAGCGCCGAGCTGAGCTTGTCGGAGATGTCGGACATGATCGCGGTCTGACCGCCGACGTTGACCGTCGCACCGCCCGGATCTGTCGCGGCGAAATCGCGGATCTGCTCCATCAGCTCGTGAGTGGCCGGACCGCTCGGTGACTGCTCCGGCGTCACCGAGATCAACGCGGCAGTCGCACCCGACTGGGTGTCGGCCGGATTCTGGCCGTTGCCGACCCACGTGATCTGCGCCGGGTTGGCGACATTGTCGAGGGTCTTGACGTGCGCCACCACCTCGGCGGCGGCCGGGGCGACGTCGCCACCCTGGGCGTCGCTCACGGTCACCAACAGGGGCCCGTTGATCCCCTCACCGAATCCCCGCTGCAGCAACTGGGTGGCTTCGTACTCGCTGTCGGTGGTGGACTCCATGCCCAGTTCCATCTTCGTCATCGGGATCGCGGCGATGGCCAACAAGACCAGCCCGATGATGGCCACCGGCAGCGGATAGCGAGTGATGAACCGGGCGAACCGCAGACCGTTGGACGGCTGCGAGTCGGGCTCGTCGCCGTGCCGGACACCGGGAATCCGGGGTGTGAACGCGAACCGGCCGAATGCACCGAGCAATGCCGGGATGAGCGTGATCGCCCCGAGCACGGCGATGAACACCGCCACCGCGGCCGCCACACCCATCTGGGTGATGAACGGGATGCCGACCACGCCGAGCGCAGCGACGGCCACCATCACCGTCAGACCGGCGAACACCACCGCCGACCCCGCAGTGCCCACGGCCCGCCCGGCGGACGCCTCCCGATTGCCGTCGAGATTGAGCTCCGAGCGGTAGCGCGACACGATGAACAGCGCGTAGTCGATGGACACCGCGATGCCCAGCATCGTGATGATCGTCGTCGCGCTCTGCTGCACGTTGATGAGCTCGGCGCTCAAGGTGACCAGCAGCATGGTGATGCCGACACCGAGAATGCCGGTGACGATCGGGATGAACGCGGCGATCAATGCGCCGAACGCGACGATCATGATGATGAAGGCGACGGCGAAACCGAGCAGTTCCGAGGTGCCGCCGGCCTCGAAGACCTGCATCAGCGATCCGGTGCCCTCCACCTGCAGGCCATCGCCGCGGTGTTCGGCCAGCAGCTCCTTGAACTGCTCCATCTCGGCCGGCGTCAGGTCCTGCATGGGGATGTTCTGGCTGATCTGGATCAGACCGACCCTGCCGTCGTCGCCGAGCACCGCAGCCGCCATGGCGGGGTCCTGTTCGGCGACGGTGACCGGGTTGGCGACGGTTTGCGGGTCGATCACCTCGGGCAGCTCACGCGCATCGGCCACCAACGCGTCGATCTGCTGCATGTGATTGGCCAAGCCGTCGTCGGCGGCGATGAGGATGCTGGTCGAGGCTTCCATCTGCCGCTCGTTGATGGCGGGGAAGTCCTCCTTCATCACCGTCATCGCCCGATCGGAGTCGGTGCCGGGCAGTTCGAAGTCGGTGGCGAACTTCGGCTGCACCGCACCGACGATCGCGCCGAATGCGATCAGCACGGCGAGCCATGCGCCGATCACCGACCACTTGTGTCGAAATGTGAAACGGCCGAGCCGGTACAACCACAACGCCACGGTCAGAACCTCCCCTTGGATGTGAGGGTCAGGGTAGTCGGCGGAGCGGACACGGCGATGTGACCACGGGCACACCAGGGCGCTGCCCGATTCCTATGATGAGCCCATGATCGTCGTCCTTCGTCAGGAGTGCCACCGTGACCGATGAGACCACTGCGCCGACGGGCGTCGGCCGGGCCCGGCAGAACGAGATCTACACCCAGGGCGTCCACGGTCGTCGGCCTCGTGTGCCGACCGATCACGCCGAGCTCGAGCGCCGGGCGCGGTCGGTGATGTCGAAGCGCGCGTGGGCCTACATCGCCGGGGGCGCGGGCGAGGGCTCGACGATGACGAGCAACCGGGCGGCCCTCGATCGGTGGGCGATCGTGCCGCGGGTGCTTCGCGACGTGTCGTCGCGCTCGTTGCAGACGGAACTGTTCGGACGGACGCTACCGGCTCCGGTGCTGTTCTCCCCGGTCGGCGCGGGTGCACTCGCGGCCCGCGAGGCCGACGTGCACATCGGCCATGCGGCCGCGGAACTCGGGGTGCCCTACATCTTCTCCAACCAGGGCAGCGCGCCGATGGAGCGGGTGGCCGCGGAGATGGACCGGGTGCGGCCGGGCGCGCCGCGTTGGTTTCAGCTGTATTGGTCTACCGACGACGACCTCGTGGACAGTCTGCTGGCGCGCGCGGAGAAGATGGGGGCCGACGCCGTGGCGGTCACCCTCGACACCACCATGCTGGGGTGGCGGCCGCAGGACCTGAATATCGGGTCGTTGCCGTTTGCGCGCGGTGAGGGGATCGACCAGTACACGTCGGACCCGAGGTTCACCGAAATCGTCGCCGATCGGGTCAGGGCCGCGGTGGGGGAGCGTCCGGAGATCTCGCTCGGCGCGATCAAGACCTTGTTATCCATCGCGCGGAACTCGCCGGGACGCCTGCTGAAGAATCTGACGGCGCCTGAGCCGCGGACCGCGGTGCAGACCTTCCTCGACATCTATTCGCGGCCGTCGCTGAATTGGGATGACATCGCCGGGCTCCGGGATCGGACGTCGCTACCCATCGTTCTCAAGGGGGTGCTGCACCCCGACGATGCGCGCCGGGCGATCGATGTCGGGGTCGACGGGATCATCGTCTCGAACCATGGTGGCCGTCAGGTGGATGGTGCGATCGGGTCGATCGACGCCCTGGCCGCCATCGCGCCGGTGGTCGACGGCCGGATGAGGGTGCTGGTGGACTCCGGAATTCACACCGGCGCCGACGTGTTCAAGGCGCTCGCGCTCGGCGCGGACGCCGCGTGCATCGGCCGCCCGCACATGTACGGGCTGGCGCTCGCCGGCGCCGACGGTGCGCGGGATGTGGTCGCCAACATCATCGCCGAACTCGACCTCACCCTCGGCCTGTCGGGCCACACATCGGTCGCCGACGTCACTCGCGAAGCGCTACAGCAGATTTCGTAGTACGAACACGCGAAATTCGCATGTTCGTACTACGAAATCGCCGGGAGGTCAGACCAGCGGGCGTCCGGTGCGGATGCGCCAGCGGACATCCCACAGGAAGAAGTTGAAGGGGAACTCGCGCAACACCTTCGGCAGGTGATCACTGATGGCCTTGGCGGCCTTGTTGTGCGCGTTGAAGACCCGACGCTTCCACGGCGTGAACTCGAGTCCCATCTTGTCGCGGAAGTTCTCCGGCAGGAAACCGATGGTCAGCAACTCGAACCACCAGCCGAACAGGAAGCTGAACCAGCGCGGCATGAACTCGGCCCGCACGATGGAGATGAGCATGTCGCGGATGACGGGATCGATCTCGAAGGTTTCCACGGTCTCGTCCCAGTAGGTCTGGAAATCCGCGCGGGTGGCCGGCCACATCTCACGCGGGACCTGCAGCGTGGTGCCCAGCACGGCGCCGTTCTGGTAGGCCTCCTCGGTGATGTCGGCGGGATCGCCGTAGAAGTACTGCATGTCCTCCCACCCCTTGTAGAGGCAGGCGGCCACCCAGAGCTGCAGCTTGGGATCGAACGCGTTGTACTTGACCGGGCTGTCTTCGGTGGAGCGGACCTGTGCGTGCGCCTTGCCCACGGCCTTGCGGTACAGGCGCCGATCCTTCGGCGTGCCCATCACGGCGACGGCAAGGTAGCTCAGGGTGGTGCGGGTGCGCTTGATGGGATGCTTGAAGAGGTTGCCGCTGTCCACGCGGCTCTCGTAGACGCCGTATCCCACTGCGGGCATCGCGAGCTGCATGATGACGTTGGCAGGTCCGGCGAGGGCCGAGATGCCCTTCATCTCGTTCTGGCGCGTCGGCAGCGCGTCGAGCTCGCCACGGGTCATCCGCGCCTGCGGCGGGATGTACTCGGTATCCGGGTCGACCGCGGCGAAGGCGGGTGGCAGGTCGATGTCATCGACGAGTGGTTCGGTGCTCATTGAAACCCCCTGTTCGAGCCGCCATCTGACTACGGCTGTTGTCTTTTTCATTGGACATTGTCAAGCTGGTCGATGTCAAGCGCCGACGGCGCCGGTGACGACAGTGTCAAGATGGATGGGTGGCGAGTACATCCGGTGAGACGAAACCTGCCGACGCTTCCGCAGGTGAGAACCTGCGCGCTTACGGTGGCGAAGACGGAGGCATCCGGGTGGCCCGACGGCGGGCGACACTGATCGACGCCGCGCTGGAATTGCTGGGTGCCTCGGACGGCGGCTCCATCACCGTCCGCGGGGTCTGCCGGGAGGCCGGCCTCACCACCCGCTACTTCTATGAGAGTTTCGATTCGATCGAAGCGCTGGTCGCCGCGACGTTCGACGGTGTCATCGGGGAGATCGCCGAGCTGGGAGTGGCCGCATTCGATTCCGGCGACGATGTCGAGGGCAAGGTCCGTGCTGCTGTCGGGGCCATTGTCGCGGTGATCGACGAGGACCGGCGTAAGGGTCGACTGTTGTTCTCGCAGGCGCTGCTGAGTCCGACGATCGCGGCCAAGCGGATGGAATCCACCGAGATCTTCGCCGCGCTCACTGTGCAGTCGGCGTCGGGCGTGGTCGAGTTCAAGTCGCGTCCAAGGGGGATCGCCGCGGCGCACTTCCAGGTCGGTGGACTCGGACGCGTCCTCGCGGCCTGGCTGGAAGGGCATCTCGACCTCGATCGGGAGGGCGTTGTTGACGTCAGCGTGGGGTTGATGATGGCGCTGGCCGACGGTGTGGCGCGCTTCGACTAGTGCCGGATGCGGGCCGCGGGACCGGCTACGACTATGTTGGACCTCATGACTAGCGGGACCGGCGACACCGATGTGCGTCCGGAGTCCCTGGGGCAATGGCGCGACTACGGCGAGTCGACGCTGCCCGTGCCGCTGGCGGCCGCGCTCGCGGCATTCGCCGAGCATGGGTACCACGGGACGTCGGTCCGCGAGATCGCTGCACGTGCCAACCTCTCGGTGCCGGGGCTCTATCACCACTACCCGTCCAAACAATCCCTGCTCCAGGGTCTGCTCGAACGCACGATGACCGATCTGCTGCACCGTTCCGAGGTGGCCATCGCCGAGGCCGGCGACCGGCCCGTCGACCAGTTCGATGCCGTCGTCGAATCGTTGTTGCGGTTCCACATGTACCGCCGCGAGCAGGCGTTCGTGGGCTCTACGGAGATTCGCAGCCTCGACGACGGCTACAAACCCACCTACATCGGCCACCGCGACCGGCAACAGCACATGGTCGACGAGATCGTGTTCGCCGGCGTCGAGGCGGGCGACTTCGCGACGCCCTACCCCAAGGACGCCGCCCGCGCCGTCGCCACCATGTGTGTCGGAGTCTCGACCTGGTTCAAGCTCGACGGCGAACTCGGGGCCGACGAACTCATCGCGCGCAACCTGGAACTGGCCCGCGCGCTGGTCGGCTATCGAGCCGACGGCGCCGTCTGATCTCCTCGGGTTGACCTGAGCCCCATCACCTGGCAAGGTGTCGATCGCCGAACGATCGCTCGGTCGGTGCCACCCGGTGAGGAGATGCGATGTCCGTTGACCTGCGTTACGACGACGATGTGACCGAAGTCGTGGAGAAGACGACCCGGTTCGTCCGCGACTATGTCCTGCCCCTGGAGAACGAGCACCGCGGGGACATCAACGCCGCCGGCGGTGACGATCTCCGACGGGAGATGAATGCCAAGGCCAAGGCCGAGGGCATCTTTGCGCCGCACGCACCGGTGCAGTTCGGCGGGCTCGGCCTCAACATGTCCGATCGGGCGCCGGTGTTCGCCGCTGCAGGCTATTCCACTTTCGGGCCGATCGCCCTGCACATCGGCGCCCCCGACGAGGGCAATGTGCACATGCTGGCGCACATCGCCAGCGACGAGCAGAAGCAGAAGTATCTCGCGCCACTGGCCGCCGGCGACGTGCGGTCGGCCTTCGCCATGACCGAGCCGTCACCGGGGGCGGGTTCGGACCCCAATGCGTTGAGCACCGCGGCGGTGAAGGTCGACGGCGGATGGAAGATCAACGGCGAGAAGCGGTTCATCACCGGTGCAGAGGGGGCCGGCTTCTTCATCATCATGGCCCGCACCGCCGGTGCACCCGGTGATCGGGGCGGCGCCACCATGTTCCTGGCCCCCGCCGACACCCCGGGCATCTCCGTGGACCGCCACATCGTCACGACCGACCGGTCGATGATCGGTGGACACTGTGAGGTCAGCTTCACCGATGTGTTCGTGCCCGATGAGGACATCCTCGGCGAGGTCGACGAAGGATACCGGTATGCGCAGGTGCGCCTCGGCCCGGCGCGGATGACCCACGTCATGCGGTGGTTCGGATCCGCGCAACGCTGCCACGACGTCGCCGTCGACTACGTCTCCAAGCGTGAAGGCTTCGGCGGCAAGCTCGGTGACCTCGGCATGATCCAACAGATGGTGGCCGACAACGAGATCGACCTCGCCGCCAGCATGGCGTTGCTGGTCAAGGCATGCCACGAACTTGACGCCGGCAGCCACGCCTCCAACGAGACGTCCATCGCGAAAACCTTTACCGCCGAAGCATACACCCGTATCGCCGACCGCAGCATGCAGATGTGTGGCGGCCTCGGCGTGTCCGAGGACCTGCCGATCGCCCGACTGCAGCAGGAGTTGCGGCCGTTCCGCATCTACGACGGACCCTCGGAGGTACATCGCTGGGCGATCGCACGGCGCGCCATCGGCCGGGCGAAGAAGGCCGCCCAGGCGGTGGCCGGCCGATGAGCGAGCATCCTGCGCTGGATTCCACGCTGCTGCGCGACTTCCTGGTCCGCGAAGGCGTCGGGGTCGTCGGCGACCTTCGGGTGGACCTGATAAGCGGCGGCAAGTCCAACCTCACCTTCAGTGTGCGCGACGACGAATCGCATTGGGTGGTGCGGCGTCCGCCGACGAGTGGGCTCACCCCCTCGGCGCATGACATGAACCGGGAATGGGCGGTTACGAGCGCGCTGCAATCCACCGACGTGCCGGTGGCGCCCGCCGTGGCCATCGACTCCGACGGCGAGGTGCTGGGAGCGCCGTTCACAGTGGTGGAGTTCGTCGACGGCCGGATCATCCGTACCGACGACGATCTGACGGCGCTGTCCGACGATGAGATCGACCGCAACGTCGACGGTTTGGTCGACACCCTGGTGCGGCTGCACGCCGTCGACTTCCGGGCCGTCGGTCTCGGCGATTTCGGTCGACCCGACGGGTTCGCGGCCCGGCAGGTGAAGCTCTGGGCGCGGCAATGGGGGCACGTCAAGACACGCGACCTCGACGATGTGGACCGGCTGGTCGCGGAGTTGAGCGAGCGGATCCCGGCCGAGGCCGACACCACGATCGTGCATGGAGACTACCGCGTCGACAACACCATCCTGTCCGCCGACGACCCGGGAACTGTTCGGGCAGTGGTGGACTGGGAGATGTCGACGCTGGGTGACCCGCTGACCGACATCGCACTGATGTGTGTGTACCGCCGCAAGGGGTTTGACCGCGTCGTCGGGTTCGACGCAGCCTGGACCAGCGACCGGTATCCCTCCGCCGACGACATGGCGCAGCGCTACGCCACCCGTACCGGTGGCGACCTGGGTGACTGGGACTTCTATCTCGCGCTGGCGAATCTGAAGCTCGGCGTGATCGCCGAAGGCATCACCTATCGGGCACGAGCCGGTGCGGCATCCGACGGTGCGGACCGCGCGGCCGAGGCGACCGGCGATTTCATTTCGGCGGGTCTGAGCACATTGAGGGGGAAAAATCGTGTCTGACAACAAGGTTGCGCTGGTAACCGGCGCGTCGCGTGGTATCGGCGCGGCGATCGCGGAGCGGTTCGCCGCCGACGGATGGGATCTCACCATCAGTTCGCGCGGACGTGATGCGCTCGAGCTGCGCGCGGGTGAACTCGGCGATCTGGGGGCCGGTCGGGTCGAGGTGATCCCGGCGGACATGACCGACGCAGACGCGGTAGAAGGTCTGGCCGCGGCGCACCGTGAGGCATTCGGGCGTTGCGACGCGCTGGTCGTCAACGCCGGTATGGGACAGAAGGGGAAGGTCGCCGACCTTCCGGTGCGCAGGTTCGACCGGCTCTATCAGGTCAATGTGCGTGCGCCGTACATCCTGTTGCAGTCGCTGGTGCCCGTGCTGCGGTCGACCGCCGAGATCGCCGGTGCGGCAAAGGTCATCGCGGTCGCGTCGATCACGGGTGTCTACCCGGAGCCGGAGTTGTCCGCCTACGGGGCGACGAAGGCGGCCCTGATCTCGCTGTGTGAGACCTTCAATCTCGAGGAGTCGGTCAACGGGGTCAGCGCCACCACCATCGCCCCGGGTTACGTGGACACCGACATGTCCGACTGGCTCAAAGACACGATCCCGGGCGAGGAGATGATCACCGTCGGCGACGTCGCCACCATCGCCCACTCGGTGACCCAGTTGTCGCGAAATGCTGTGCTGCCCAACGTCGTTTTGACGCGGCCGGGGGAGAACCTGCACCGGGCGTGACGGGGGTCTCGATACGCAGGGCCGTCTCCTTCGTCGCCGGTCCTGCTACTCGACCGGCGAGTGGAGCGCCTCATCCGTGGACGCTCCCCCGCTGTTCGAGTGGGCGGGTTTTTCCTCGCTGTTCGAGTGGACGAGCTTCCCCCGCTGTTCGAGTCGGCCGTTCCCCCGCTGTTCGAGTGGGCGGGTTTTTCCTCGCTGTTCGAGTGGACGAGCTTCCCCTCGCTGATCGAGTAGGTGACGAGCGCAGCGAGGAGCCGTATCGAGATCACCGGAACGTGGCGAGCCCACCCTCCCGGTCGGCGAGGTGGGCGTGTTCGTTGAACGACACCACCGAGACGCCGCTGCGTCCGACGATCAGTTTCGATACCGATGCATTGACCATGGTGCGAGACAATGCGGGCCACGCGCTCGGCGGAATCTCCCACAGTTGTGCCAGCCACTGCGTGATGGTGCCGGCCGACGACACCACCAGCACCGTCTGTCCTGAGCCAGCCAGCGCGGTGGCGCGTTCGGCGGCGGCGCGCACCCGCTTGGCGAAATCGGTGAAGGTCTCGCCGGTCCCGTGCTCACCGGTTCCGCTGATCCAGTCGGCCAGCCCCGCGTCGAGGCGCTGTTGATAGCTGCGGCCGTCGCGATACTCTTCGGCGCTGGTCGATCCCACCAGGGCGGGCAGGGCGTACTCGTTCCAATCAGGGTCGACCTCCGGGGTCGGCGCACCGGGGACTTGCGCGAGAACACCCGCCAGGGTCTGTGACTGTCGCGGCAGATCGCCGCTGAGCGCCGCGGTGATCGTATCGGTGAGACCGGACAGCAGGGTACCGGTGAGGCGCGCCTGCAGCTGTCCGGCGTCGGTGAGACCGCCCGGTCCGTTGACCGGCGGCTCGTCGGAGCCGTACACACCGTACGCATTCGGATCGGCCTGCCCATGCCGCACCAGATAGATCACGCCCATGGGTCACACCCTATGGCGTAGCGGCCGACGCCGATGAGTTCGGGCTGGTGCCGCGGTCTGCACCTGCAGGTCTGTCCGCGATCGAGGAGTGTCCGCTGTGTCGACGATGGTGTTCGTCAATCTGCCCGTAGCCGACGTGGCACGGTCACGCGCCTTTTTCACCCGTCTGGGCTTCCGGTTCGACGCGCTGTTCTGTGACGAGGGGACGGTGTGTTTCGCGGTCAACGACGGTTGTCGGGTGGTGCTGCATCGGGCACAACGCTTTGCCGGCTACGCCGCGGGTGCCCTCGCCGATCCGCGGTACGGACGGGAGACGGTGGTAGCGGTGTCGGCGACATCGCGCGCCGAGGTCGATCGGTACGCGGACGCGGCGTTGGCCCACGGCGGCACCCACCTCCGTGCCGCCGAGGACCTCGGGTTCCTGTACTGCCGGAGCTTCTGCGATCCCGACGGGCACGCCTGGGAGGTGCTGTGGATGGACCCGGCGCAGATCGCCGCGGGTCCGGATGAGGCCGCGGAGGTCTGCTGAGCAATACGGTCGGTGCGGGGGAGTCAGTGGAATGGGCTCGGAGACGTGCGCGCCGGCGCGTCGTACGGTGTCGGCGGCAGACCGAACCTGGCGAAATCCTCCTCCATCGTCGAGCTGAAGAACGCCACCGCGTATGCGACCGTGCCGTCCGCGCCGAGGTCGAGGACCTGCAACTGGAACGGACGATGCACGCCATCGGGCTCGCGCATGTAGAGCCCGAATGCGGGCTGTCCGTTGGCCACCGTCGGCAACAGGATCTGATCGCCGGGCCCCTCGGCGGGACAGTTGCGGGCGATGAGTTCGCCGATCGCCTCGGCCCCCTGATACCAACCGGTGAACGGGGGCATCTCCCAGATGGATTTTTCGGTGAACAGGTCGACGATCGCGTCTATGTCGTAGCGCTCGAACGCCGAGACGTACTTCGCGAGCAACTCGCGTTTGGTCGAGTCGTCGAGCACGCTCGGTGACTGGTCGGGCCCGGGGGTGTTCTTGAGCTGTTCCCGGGCACGCTGCAGCAAGCTGTTCACGGTCGCGGTGGTGACGCCGATGGTGTCGGCGACCTCGGCCGCCTTCCACTGCAGCACATCGCGCAGGATCAGCACCGCCCGCTGTCGCTCGGGGAGATGTTGCAGCGCGGCGATGAAGGCGAGTCGGATCGACTCGCGTGCACCGATCACATACGCCGGATCGGCATCGTCGCCCGGTGCGATCTCGTCGACCGTGCCGGCGAACGGCTCGAGCCAGGGGACCTCGTGGTCTTGTAGCAGGGTGTCGGTCGGGTCGAAGGCGTCCCCGCCGAGCCCCGACGGCATCGGGCGCCGCTGCTTGCTCTGCAGTGCCGTCAGGCAGGTATTCGTCGCGATCTTGTGCAGCCAGGTGCGCACCGAGGCCCGGCGATCGAACTTGCCGTAGCCGCGCCACGCCCTGATGTAGGTCTCCTGCAGTAGATCTTCGGCGTCGTGGTGCGAGCCCATCATGCGGTAGCAGTGCGCGAGGATCTCGCGCCGGTACGGCTCGAAGACCCCGACGAAGTCGTCGTCGGGCGCGGTCTGGGTGGTCGCGGTGGACATGTGATCAAGATTACGGGACACCTCTGACAAGGTCAGCCTGTGAATGGATGACACATCCGATGGAACCGGGGGCGAGGCTGATGCGTCCAAACCGTGGCTGCGCGTTCCGGCCCCAGCGGCCGGGGACGCGCCGCGGCGGGGAATCCGTCGGGTCGGCGGTTGTGAGGGGGACCGCCGACCCGCGCGGCCGTTGCGGAATCCGATTTGGAATCACGCTGCGCGCAAGTGGTCGGCGCCGCAACGCGCAGGCATATATTCGCCGGTGAACGCCCCTGCCGGCCGGTCACGCAAGGCGGTGATCCCCGGATGCGGCGGTTGCCGGTCGACCTGCGCCGTTGCTAGCTTGATCGACATGACGCACGCCACCACCCGACTCCCAGAGGTCACCTATGTGACCACCGCACTGGGCTGCCGGCTGCCGTTGGCGCGTGTCCTGTGTTGTCGACGAATGCGCTGACCCGCACATTCGCCCTCGGGCCTCGAACGCCCACTCTCTTCGTCACCTCGACTCCGGCGCGCACAGACGCGCGGCCGGGCCGGATGTGGCACATTCGATGAGGACACACAGATGACCGCAACGCTCGACCACCGATCCACCGCGATCACCACTGCACCCGCCCGCGCGGCTTCCCCCGTGCCGGTCGGCGCCAGATCGGGACCGGCCCGGACGTCGCCGTCTCGCCGAGAGCGGGTTCGGAAGGGGGCCCCCGACATTCACGTCGCCACGCCTCAGTTGCAGCTGTCGTCGAAACCCGCCGCCCTCGTCCTGCGCACGGCGCGCCTGGCCGGCCCCGTCTTCCGTGATGAGGCCGCCGAGCAGACCGCCCTGAGCGTATCGACGGTGAACCGGCAGGTCGGTGCCCTGCTCAAGGCCGGGCTGCTGCGCGAACGGGCCGATCTCGCACCGGCCGGGGCCATCGGCCGCCCGCGTTTACCGTTCGAACTCAACGTCGCCGACTTCCTGACCCTCGGCATCCACATCGGCTACAAGGTCACCTCGATCACCACCCACGACCTTTATCACCGGGTCGTCGGGGCGATCCAGATCGAAACTCCGGTCGCCGACACCCCCGCTGACGTCCTCATCGCCATCGGCCAGAGCGCTCGCCGCTTCCTGACCCGCTGGACGGGTCGTCGCGTGCTGTGGGCGGGTGTCGCCCTCGGCGGCCGGGTTGCTACCGGTGGACTCGTCGACCATCCACGACTGGGCTGGACTGCCGCCCCGGTGGGGCGGGTGATCGCCGAGACGGTTGGTCTGCCGGTGTCGGTGGCATCGCATGTGGAGGCGATGGCCTCGGCGGAACTGGTGGTCAATCCAGAACAGAAGAAGTCGAGCTTCCTGTACTTCTATGCCCGCGAGATGGTGGGTACCGCGTTCTGCGTCGACGGAACGGTCCACACGCCGGCCGCGGGGCCGCCGGTGATCGGGCATTTCCCGACCGGGCCGACCACCCTGCTCGACCCGGCGAAGACAGGGCAACTGGAGGCGGCCGCCAGCGACACCGGCGTGGTGACCGCGGCGCAGGCGCTGGGGTTGCGCGTCGTCGACATCGAGGGCGTGCACGACAGCGCCCGCAACGGTGATGCGACCGCGCGGGCGTTGCTGGAGGAACGAGCCGAGGTGCTGGGCCGCACGGTCGCGTTGATCGCCGACATCTTCAATCCCGACCACATCGTGCTCGGCGGGCAGGCGTTCACCGACTTTCCCGCGACACTGCCCACCGTGGCCAAAGCACTCAAGGCCACCTCGGTGGTCGCCAACCGGGATGTGCGCGTGTCGCATTCGGGGTCGACGGTGCAGCAGCAGGCCGCCGGTGCGGTGTCGCTGGATGCCATCTACGCAGACCCGCTGGAGGCGTTGGCCGTGACGGCGTGAGTGAGTCAGACGTTGCGGAAACCACAACGTCTGACTCACTCAACAGCTGGCTCAGTCGATGGTGCGCTTGTTGTAGGCGCGCAGCGCGAACGGTGCGAAGACGATCGTCAACGCGACCGACCAGATCAGTGTCGCCAACTCCGGGTTCTGCAGCGGCCACGGCTCGCCGGGGCCCGCGGCCGGCCCGTTGCCCCACAGCACGCGAAGCGCCTGCACGAGCGACGATATGGGGTTCCACTCGGCGATGGTCTGCAGCCAGGTCGGCATCGGGTCGGTGGGCACGAACGCGTTGGACAGGAAGGTGATCGGGAACAAGGTGGTGAACATGAAACCGTTCACCGCCTCGACGGTCTTGAGCCACGACCCGACGAGGATGCCGAACCAGATCATCGCGAACCCGAACAGCAGCAGCAGGGCGAAGGCCAGCACCGCGTCGACGAAACCGTTGCGGATACGCCAGCCGATGGCCAGGCCGGTGATTGCCATCACCACGATGCCGATCGATGAGTGCAGCAGACTGGCGATGCTGCGCCCGATGATCACCGCGGAGCGGCGGATGGGTAGCGATCGGAACCGGTCGATGATGCCCTTCTCCAGGTCGGCGGTGATGCCGGTGGAGACGATGAAGGCGGTGAACACGATCGTCTGACCCATGATGCCGGGCAGCAGGAACTCTTTGTATGACGGTCCGCCGGTGTTGGTGATCGAGGCGCCGAACACGTAGGCGAACAGCAGCACGAACATGATTGGCTGGATGGTGACGTCGGAGAGCATCTCCGGCATCCGCCGGGTGTGGATCATGTTGCGCTTGACCATGATCCAGGACTGTTGCCAGATGGTGGTCTGATGGATCTCCGGGCGCTGGGAGATGGCGCTGCCGGTGAACGCGGTGGTGGTCATGCGTTCTGCTCCTCTTCGGTGGAGGTTGCGTCTTCGGCGCGGTGGCCGGTGAGCGACAGGAACACGTCGTCGAGGCTGGGCCGGGCGAGGCCGAGATCGTCGACGGCGATGCCGCTCTCGTCGAACCAGCCGACGACCCGGGTGAGGTCGGCCAGGCCGTCGGCGGAGGTGGTGAGTTTGCGGGCACCCTCGTCGATGAAGACTTCACCGCCGGTCTTGCGCAGCAGTGCCTCGGCGGCCGGGATGTCGGCGGCGTCGGACACGGTCAGCACGAGGCTGGCCGCGCCGGCCTGTTCCTTGAGTTGCAGCGAAGTGCCCTGCGCGATGACGGTGCCCTTGTCGATCACCACGATGTTGTCCGCGAGATGATCGGCCTCTTCCAGATACTGGGTGGTCAAGAGCAGGGTAGTGCCGCCTTTGACCAGGTCGCGCAGCACATCCCAGAGTTCGGTGCGGCTGCGCGGATCGAGGCCGGTGGTGGGTTCGTCGAGGAACAACACCGGTGGCGCGGCCAGGAGGCTCACCGCCAGGTCGAGCCGGCGACGCATGCCGCCGGAATACGACTTGACCTGTTTGTCGCCGGCCTCGGTCAGCGAGAACTGTTCGAGCAGTTGCTCGGAGCGTCGTGCGAGTTCTTTGCGTCCGATGCCATAGAGACCGCCGATCATGCGGATGTTCTCCCGGCCGGTGAGGATCTCATCGACCGTCGCGGCCTGACCGGTGAGACCCATGCTGCGGCGGACCATGTCGGGTTGTTCGATGACGTCGTACCCGGCGACCCGCGCGGTGCCGCTGGTGGGTGGGGACAGCGTCGTCATCATCCGCACCGTGGTGGTTTTTCCTGCGCCATTCGGCCCGAGCAGGCCGAGGACCGATCCCTGGGGGACGGTGAAACTGACGCCGTCGACCGCGGTGAAATCGCCGAAGCGCTTCACGAGATCAACGGCCTCGATGGCGACGTCGCGCGTCGACGGGGTGGCCGGCGTTACCGCCGGAGCAGTGGGTGAGCTCATGATTCTCCACGATATCGATGGGGTCTGACAGATGGCGAGCCAATTTTCGGTGTCGGGACGGCGCTGCCCCGTCAGGTACACAGACCCGCGCGCGTCCCGAAAATCATCGCCGCGGCGCTACGGCGAAGTCCGATATGTCAGATCACGGGAGAACTTCAACTTCACTCGAAGTCAACCCAAACCTGGCGTTCCGCGTATACGGGTATTCTGCACTGAAATACCCGATTCTGCGGATATTGTTGGGTCGTGGCCGCGATTCGTATCCGAGATGCAGCCGAGTTGCTGGGCGTCAGCGATGACACCGTGCGCCGGTGGGTGGGCACCGGCCAGCTGAGCGACGCGGGTGGCGAGCAGGGTGTGGCGACCGTCGACGGAGCGGAACTCGCCGCCCTCGCGCGTGACCGCGCGCGACGCCCACCCGACGACGGCAACCCGGTGCTCCGGTCGGCACGTAACCGTTTCACCGGACTGGTCACCGAAGTGATCGCCGACGGCGTGATGGCGCAGGTCAGCATGCAATGTGGGCCGTTCGAGGTCACCTCGCTGATGAGTTCAGAGGCGGCGCGGGAGCTGCAGCTCGAACCGGGTGTGGTGGCCACGGCCGTGGTCAAGGCGACCACCGTGATCGTGGAGCGACGACCGGATTGAGTGGATCGGTAGAGATGAGTTGAGGAGACTGCGTGAAGATTTCTGGGTTGTTCCGCCGAGCACTTGTGGTTGCCGGTGTGACGCTGGCCGTCGCGACGGGAAGCGTCGGGTGTTCGAATGACGACACCGGGTCGGACTCGGTACTCGACGTCTATGCCGCGGCGTCGTTGACGCAGACCTTCACCGAGATCGCCGACATGTACGAGAAGGCTCACGAGGGTGTGGACGTGCGGCTCAACTTCGCCGGTTCGTCGGCGTTGGTGAACCAGATCCAGCAGGGCGCCGACGCCGACGTGATCGCCACCGCGGATGAGGCGACCATGCAACGACTTGGCGATGCTGCAGTCGATCCGAAGATCTTCGCCACCAACACGCTGGTCATCGTGACCGCGTCAGGCAACCCGAAGAACATCGACGGGTTCGAGAGCCTCACCAATCCGGACATCTCGACGGTGGTGTGTGCGGTCGAGGTGCCGTGTGGCGCGGCGACCGCCCAGGTGGAACGCAACACGGGTATCGAGTTGTCGCCGGTCAGTGAAGAGACTTCGGTCAGTGCAGTGCTGGCCAAGGTGACCTCGGGGCAGGCCGATGCCGGACTCGTCTATGTCACCGACGCGAAAGGGGCGGGCAACACGGTGTCGGCGGTGGGTGACCCGGCGTTCGCCTCCGTGGTCAACTCGTACCTGATCGCGACACTGCAAGGCACCCCGCACGCGGCCGACGCGCAGATGTTCGTCGACATGGTTCTCGGCGAAACCGGCGCCGAGGTGTTGGGTGCGGCCGGGTTCACTCCCGCCCCGGCCTGATGCGTCGGATACCCGTCTGGCTGTATGCCCCCGCCGCTGTGGGGGTGGCATTCATCCTGATCGGTCCGGTCGCCTTGGTGGTCCGGATGCCGTGGCAGGATTTCGTCGCCTCCGTGACGTCGCAGGAATCGCTGGATGCGCTGCGCTTGGCGGTGGTCACCGCGCTGACGAGTACGTCTCTGTGTCTGTTGTTCGGGGTGCCGATGGCGGTGGTGTTCGCGCGATCCGACGGGATCGTGGTGCGGGTGATTCGGGCACTCGTGTTGTTGCCGTTGGTGTTACCGCCCGTCGTCGGGGGCCTGGCGCTGATCTATGCGCTCGGGCGCAACGGGGTGGTCGGGCAGTATCTCGACGACGCCGGCATCACCATCGCCTTCACGACGACGGCGGTGATCCTGGCGCAGACCTTTGTCGCGTTGCCGTTTCTGGTGATCAGTGTCGAAGGTGCCTTGCGCTCGACAGACGGCGAGTTCGAGCAGGTGGCCGCCACCCTCGGCGCGGGTCCAACCCGGACTTTGTGGAAAGTGACTTTGCCGCTGGTGATTCCGTCGCTGTTGGCCGGAACGGTGTTGGCGTTCGCGCGGGCGCTCGGCGAGTTCGGGGCCACCATCACCTTCGCCGGCAATCTGCCGGGGACCACTCAGACGGCGCCCCTGCGGATCTATCTCGATGCGATCAACGATCCCGCACAAGCATTGCCACTGGCATTGGTGCTGATGGTGGTCGCTCTTGTCGTGGTGGTGGCGGTGCACCTGCGGCCGAGTGGGACGGCGGCGACATGAGTGCGCTGTCCGCACGGATTCGGGTGGAGAACCCCTCGGTGGCTGTCGATTTCGAGGTGGAGGCGGGTTGCACCCTGGCGGTGATGGGACCCAACGGAGCCGGCAAGAGCACCGCGCTGTCGGTGCTGGCGGGGTTGCGGCGAAGTGCCGGGTCGAGCGTGCTGGTGGGGGACCGGGTGTTGCAGGATGCGCGGCAGTTCGTGGCCCCGCATCGGCGGTCGGTGGCGTTGCTCGCACAACGGGCGCGGTTGTTCCCGCATCTGAGCGTGCGCCGCAACGTGGCATTCGGGCCCGCCGCAGCGCGACTGGGACGCACCGAGATCGCCGCCCGGACCGACCATTGGCTCGACGCGGTGGGCGTCGCCGACCTGGCCGACCGCATGCCCGGCCAGTTGTCCGGTGGTCAAGCGCAGCGGGTGGCGCTGGCCCGGGCGCTCGCGGTGCAGCCCGACGTCCTGCTGCTGGACGAACCGTTCGCGGCGCTGGATGTCTCCGTGGCGCAGCAGATCCGATCGCTGCTACGGGAACTTCTCGCGGAACGACGCGGCACCACGGTGCTGGTGACCCACGATCTGATTGACGCGGTCGCGCTGGCCCGTGACGTCATCGTTCTCGACCAGGGGCGGATTGTCGACGAGGGGCCGACCGCCGACGTTCTCACGCGGCCTGGGCATCCGTTCACGGCCTCGTTGTCCGGGCTGAATCTCTTCGTCGGACGGTTTCACGCAGATGCCGTCGACGACGGCGGCGGCCGGCAGGTGGTCGGTGTCGCCGCCGACGATCTCGGTGCCGGCGACGCGTGTGCTGCCGCGTTCTCGCCGCGGGCGGTGGCCGTCTATCTGCAGGCACCCCACGGGAGCCCGCGCACCGAGCTGCGTGCGCAGGTCACCGATGTGCTGCCGAGGGGCGATCATGCTGTGGTGCGGGCTCTGTGTGGTGATCAAGTTGTGGACGCCGAGGTCACCTGGTCGGCGGTGACCGACCTCGCGATGGCGCCCGGGCTGGAGGTGACGATGGTGGTCAAGGCCAGTGAGGTGCGGATCTATCGGGTGCCGTCGTCGACCGGTCCGTCGTAGTACTTGTTGACCTCCAGGGTTCTCGCTTTGAGACGACGATATCCGCGGACGTTGAGTGACGGGATGGACCGGAGATAGAACCGTTCGTCTTCGGCCAGGCCGGTGGCGACTGCGTCGTCGACCAGAATCGTTCCGGGGCGGGCCGATCCGGCCAGTCGTGCGGCGATGTTCACCGGTTCACCGAAGACGTCGCCGAGCCGACTCAGCACCCGTCCGCGGGCGAGCCCGACGCGCAGTGGCGGGATCTCGTCGGACTCGGAGAGTCGATGGATGGCGATCGCGATCACGGCGGCCTCCGATGGGTGGTGCGCAGTGAACATGACCGCATCGCCGAGCGTCTTGATGACGTGGCCGCCGTTGGCGACGACGATCTCGAAGGCGTTCTCCTCGAACGATTCCAGCAGTTGCTCCAGTTCGTCGAGGGCGATCCGGCGAGACAAACTGGTGTAGCCGACGATGTCGGCGAACCCCACCACCAGATCGTGGCTCTCGTCGGACTCGAGCTCCACGCCATGGTCGAGGGCCAGGGCCAGGTGCCGGCGCCAGATCAGCTGTTGCACCTGCCCCAGCGCTGCCGACATCTGGTCGATCGTGAACGGGACGTCGGGATCGCGGTCGAACTCGCGGAGCTGATCGGCCTGCCAATCCGCCAAGCGGGCCATCGTCTGGCCGATGGCCCGCGCGGTGGCCACCTGCGCGGTCTGCGGCATGGTGTCCTCGGAGTCGGCGAACAATCGCAACGCGTCGAGATCGGCCTCGGTGAAGATCTTGTCCGGCGTCGAGGTGCGGGCGAAACCAAAGGCATTCCAGATCTTCTCGGCATACTCAGCGCTCAACCCCAGCTCGGCGACGAGTTCGTCGCGGGTGTAGCGCGGTTCGCCGGTGCCCGGTGTCGTCATGGGGTCAGCTTAGGTGAGGCCGGCTGGTGCGCGGTCCGGGAACATGGTTCCCGCGCGCCCGGTGATCATTCGCGCGTGAAATTTCACGCGCGAATGATCGATAGGTGCGCGAGTAGGTGTACGCCGCTCAGACCCCCAACACACCCTTCATCAGATACGCCATCTGAGCCCCGAACTCGGGTCGATGGACGCCGCGCCGCATGCGGATCGCGTCGTTCACGACCGAAAGGGACGCGTGCACGTCGATGGCCGCGCGTTCGCGCGTCAGCTCAGGTTGCGCCTGGGTGAGCAGGTCCACCCAGCGAGCCACATAGCGGCGCTGGATGTCGATCAGGTCATGCGCCGTCGGCTGGCCGGCCAGTGCATAGGAGTTGTTGAACGACACGGACAGATCCGGGGTGGAGGTGATCACGTTCACATACGAGTCGACCAGCAGCGCAAGCAGTTTGGCCGGGTCGGAGGTGGACGCATAGGCGGCCATCACGCCGGCTTCGAGGCGGGTGGCGCTGCGCTGACCGATGCCGGCGAGGATCGCCATCTTGGAACTGAAGTGCTTGTACACGCTGGGCCCGGTGATACCCACGGCGGCGCCGATGTCGTCGACGCCGACGCCGCTGTACCCGCGCTCGGCGAACAGCGCCGCGGCGGCATCCAGGATCTCATCGCGTCGGGTGGGTATGCCGGCGCCCGGAGGTGGCAGCGGGGGCAGGGGTGGCGCCGTGGCCGGTCGCAGGACGATCACCCGCCGCACCAACAGATCGACCTCCTCGAGCGATCGCGTTGTCGAGAGTCGGGTGTTGTGCACCGACAGGCTGCCCGCCACACTCAGCACCGCCCACGCCAGGGTGACCGCCTCCCGTTCGGCGAGGTCGGTTCCCTCGGCCAGCGCCGCGCCCCAGCGGTGCAGGATCGCGCGGGTGCGCAGGACCACCTCGCGGTTCTGTTCGTCGGTGAGATGTTGGCTTGCCCAACGCCACAACGATGTCGACTGCGGGCGTCGTACCCCGAGCATGCAGACCGCTGCGATCAGGTCGTCGACCCGGGCATCGGGGTCGGCCATCGCGCGACCGGTGCAGGCCTCGAGGTCGTCGACGCCGGCGAGTACCGCGGCCGCCAACAGGGCCTGCTTGTCGTCGAAATGCCGGTACACCGACGGCGCCGTGACCCCTGCGGCCCGCGCGATGTCGGCCAGCGACACCTGGGTGTACCCGCGGTCGGCGAACAGCACGGCGGCCTGCTCGATGAGCTGGCTCTTGCGGTCGGCCGGACGGGTGCGCCGGGTGGGCTTCTCGGTAGGCATGGTGAATCGACCATAGCGCATATCTAGCGATGCAAGTGAGTCCCTGACCACCCGCTATAGCCAAACAAGTTATTCCACGTTAGCCTGGGAAGGTAACCACCATGGTTCATGCGAAAGGAACACTCAATCGTGGCTGATCAAGCATTCATCTACGAGGCGATCCGTACGCCCCGTGGCAAGCAGCGCGGCGGTTCGCTGCACAGCGTCAAGCCGGTCGACCTGGTGTCCGGGCTGATCGACGAGGTTCTCGCCCGGCACGGTTCCCTCGATCCGGCCGACATCAACGACGTCGTCCTCGGCGTGGTGTCGCCGGTGGGTGAGCAGGGTGCGGTCATCTCCCGCACCGCGGCCCTCAACAGCGGCCTGCCCGAGAGCGTCCCCGGCACCCAGATCAACCGCTTCTGCGCCTCCGGCCTGGAAGCCACGAACCTCGCCGCCGCCAAGGTCGCGTCGGGCTTCGACGATCTCGTTCTGGCCGGTGGTGTCGAGGCGATGTCGCGCGTGCCGATGGGTAGCGACGGCGGAGCGCTGTTCACCGACCCGACCACCGCGTACGACAACTACATCGTCCCGCAGGGCATCGGCGCCGACCTGATCGCCACCCTCGAGGGCTTCAGCCGCGAAGACGTCGACGCCTACGCGGCCGAGTCGCAGGCCCGCGCCGAGAAGGCTTGGACCAGTGGCTACTTCGCCAAGTCGGTGGTACCGGTCCGCGACATCAACGGCGTCATCGTGCTCGATCACGACGAGCACCGTCGTCCGGGCTCGACCGTCGAGTCGCTGGGCAAGCTCAAGGCCGCCTTCCAGGCGCTGGCCGACATGGCCGGCTTCGACGATGTGGCGCTGCAGAAGTACCACAACGTCGAGAAGATCAACCACGTCCACACCGGCGGCAACAGCTCCGGTATCGTCGACGGCTCCGGCCTGGTGCTGCTCGGTAGCGAAGAGGCCGGCAAGCGCAACGGGCTCACCCCGCGCGGCCGCATCGTCACCTTCGCCGAGATCGGCTCCGAGCCGACCATCATGCTCACCGGCCCGACCCCGGCCACCGAGCTGGCGCTGAAGAAGGCCGGTCTGACCGTCGACGACATCGACGTCTTCGAGCTCAACGAGGCATTCGCGTCGGTCGTCATGAAGTGGATGAAGGATCTGAAGATCCCGCACGAGAAGGTCAACGTCAACGGTGGCGCCATCGCCATGGGTCACCCGCTCGGCGCGACCGGCGCGATGATCTTCGGCACCTGCCTCGACGAGCTCGAGCGCACCGGTGGCCGCTACGGCCTGGTCACCCTGTGCATCGGCGGCGGCATGGGTGTCGCGACCATCATCGAGCGTCTCTGACCTTCCACTTCACAGAAAGAACTCTTCAAACACCATGAGTGACAACATGTTCAATTGGGAGAAGGACGCCGACGGGGTCGTTGTCCTGACCATGGACGACCCGAACCAGGGCGCCAACACCATGAACGACCTGTTCATGACCTCGCTGCCGACCATCGTCGAGCGCCTCGAGGCCGAGAAGGACGACATCACCGGTGTCGTGCTCACCTCGGCCAAGAAGACCTTCTTCGCCGGCGGCGACCTGAAAGACATGAGCAGCGACCGCGGCTCGCAGTCGAAGGAAGAGATCGCCACCGCGATCACCGAGCGCACCAACGCCATGAAGAAGGTCATGCGGCGCCTCGAGACCCTCGGCAAGCCGGTCGTCTCCGCGATCAACGGTGCCGCGCTCGGCGGTGGCCTGGAGATCGCGCTGCACACCCACTACCGCATCGCAGCCGATGTCAAGGGTGTCCAGATCGGTCTGCCCGAGGCAACTCTCGGCCTGTTGCCCGGTGGCGGTGGCGTGGTCCGTACCGTGCGTCTGCTCGGTATCCAGAATGCGCTGATGGGTGTGCTGCTGCAGGGGCAGCGGTTCAACCCGACCAAGGCCAAGGAGACCGGACTGGTCGACGAGGTCGTCGGCTCCATCGAGGAACTGATCCCGGCCGCCAAGGCATGGATCAAGGAGAATCCGGAAGCCGCGCAGCCGTGGGACAAGAAGGGCTACAAGATCCCGGGTGGTGCTCCCACCAACCCGGCGTTCGCCCAGAACCTGCCGGCACTGCCGGCGTTGCTGCGCAAGCAGATCAAGGGCGCCAACATGCCGGCTCCGCGCGCCATCCTGGCCGCCGCCGTCGAAGGTGCCTACGTCGACGTCGACACCGCCGACATCATCGAGACCCGCTACTTCGTCTCGCTGGTGACCGGTCAGGTCGCGCAGAACATGATCAAGGCGTTCTTCTTCGACCTGCAGCACATCAACGGTGGCGGCTCGCGCCCCGAGGGAATCGAGAAGTACACCGCCAAGAAGGTCGGTGTGATCGGCGCAGGCATGATGGGTGCCGCGATCGCCTACGTATCGGCCAAGGCCGGCATGGAGGTCGTGCTCAAGGACATCGACCTCGACGCCGCCAAGAAGGGCAAGGGCTACTCCGAGAAGCTCGAGGAGAAGGCACTCGCCAAGGGCAAGACCACCCAGGAGAAGAGTGACGCGCTCCTCGGCCGGATTCATCCGACCGCCGACGCCGCCGACTTCAAGGGCGTCGACCTGGTCATCGAGGCCGCCTTCGAGTCGGTTGACGTGAAGCACAAGGTGTTCCAGGAGATCGAGGACATCGTCGAGCCCGACGCGATCCTGGGTTCCAACACCTCGACCCTGCCGATCACCAGCCTCGCGCAAGGCGTGAAGCGGCAAGAGGACTTCATCGGCATCCACTTCTTCTCGCCGGTCGACAAGATGCCGCTGGTGGAGATCATCCGCGGTGAGAAGACCTCGGATGAGGTGCTGGCCAAGGTCATCGACTACACGCTGCAGATCCGCAAGACCCCGATCGTGGTCAACGACAGCCGCGGCTTCTTCACCAGCCGCGTGATCGGCACCTTCGTCAACGAGGCCATCGCGGCCGTCGGCGAGGGTGTGGACCCGGTCTTCATCGAGCATGCAGGTTCGCAGGCCGGCTACCCGGCGCCGCCGCTGCAGCTGATGGACGAGCTGACCCTGACTCTGCCGCAGAAGATCCGCAAGGAGACCGAGGCGGCGCTCAAGGCCGAGGGCAAAGAGATCCCGCAGCACGGCAGCAACGCCGTCGTCGACTGGATGGTCGAGAACGGCCGCACCGCCCGCAAGGACGGCAAGGGCTTCTACGATTACGACGAGAAGGGCAAGCGCACCGGCCTGTGGCAGGGACTGCGTGAGCAGTTCAACTCGGGCAGCAAGCAGATCCCGTTCGAGGACATGCAGGAGCGCATGCTCTTCGCCGAGGCTCTCGAGACCGTCAAGTGCTTCGACGAGGGTGTCCTGACCTCGGTGCCGGACGCCAACATCGGCTCGATCTTCGGCATCGGCTTCCCGGCGTGGACCGGTGGTGTCATCCAGTACATCAACCAGTACGAGGGCGGGCTGCAGGGCTTCGTCGACCGTGCCAAGGATCTCGCGTCCAAGTACGGCAGCAACTTCGAGCCACCGCAGAGCCTGGTGGACAAGGCAGCTCGTGGTGAGAAGTTTTAGGGGCGAGAAGCTCTGAGCTGACCTCAGCTGACGAAAGGGGCCCCGAGCGGATTCGATCCGGTCGGGGCCCTTTCGCTGTGCTGGCTGCCACGATGCATCTGGGTGCGGCGACAAATGCGTTGCGCGATCACGGCCACCGTGGCAGAGTTCTGCGTCGGCATCGGGAGAGCAGTCGAGAGCGGGGTACCGCGATCATGTTCTGCGCGTGTGATTCCCGACGTCTACTGCATGGCAAAGGATTGACGTCCTCGAGGTTCGAGTCCTCACTCGGCGTCGCCCCCGGGAGCACGGACGTGATCGGTCCAGCGGCCACCGTCGCATGTCGACGACTGGGCCCCACCGATCGGTCCGCCCGCGGGCGGCGTCCCGCCAGGCAGGCCGATCAACAACACCGAATACCGAAGCGACATGTCTTGCAACGCAATGGAAAGGAGGCTCGCCATGTCCATTTTCAACCGTATGTCCGTCGATCCCGGCTGCGTCGTCCTCGAGTATCGGGGCGGCTCGCTGTCGCGAGTCCTCCAGACGGGCAGCTACTCGCCGCGATCAGACGCTCAGTACCGGGTCGTCGACCTGCGTGAGCGGCTCGTACCTGTTGCGCTGCAGGAGGTGTTGACGTCTGACGCCATGTCGGTGCGTGTATCGATGACGCTACGAATGGTCGTCACCGACGCGGTGGCGTTCACTGAGCGTGCCGTTGACCCGATTGCGTCGGTATACCTGGCCACCCAGATTGCGCTTCGTGCGGCGACGGCGTCGGTGAGTGCCGACGACCTGATCCGGCGCGGCGATGCGCTGGACACCGGGGCCATCCGATCGGCCGCGTCGGCGGCGGGAACCGAGGTCGGCCTCCAGGTGCGCGACGTGGTGGTGAAGGACATCGTGGTGCCGGCTGAGGTCCGTGCTGCGGCGCTCGAAGTGATCACCGCGAAGTCGCGCGGTCTGGCGAAGCTGGAGGCGGCGCGTGCGGAGACGGCGGCGCTGCGTTCGCTGGCGAACGCCGGTCGTCTGCTCGACGCGCACCCGGCGCTGGCTCAGTTGCGGCTGATCCAAGCGGTTCCGTATGGGTCGCGGGTCGTGCTGTCGGTTGACGGCGCGGACGTGCCGGCGGCCGCTGAGTAGGTGGGTGGGCGCGTATCGAGGTTGCTTGCGTGGTCTCGATACGCGCCTCGCCTAGCGGCTCGGCGCTACTCGACCGGCGGATTGCGTAGCGGCTCGGCGATACTCGACCGGCGAAAAGAGTTGCGGCTCGGCGCTACTCGACCAGCGGATTGCGTAGCGGCTCGGCGATACTCGACCGGCAGATTGGATGCGGCTCGCTGCTACTTGACCGGCGAGTTGAGCTAGCGCAGCAGGAATGCGCGCACCGCCGACTCGAAAGCCTCCTTGGCCTCGATCATCACCCAGTGCCCGCACTTGGGGAACACGTGCAACTCGGCGTCGGGGATCAGCCGCATCGGCACCATCGCCATGTCGGGTGGGCTGACCCGATCGTCGCGGCCCCACGTCAACAAGGTGGGGCAGGCGACCTTGTGCATCATCGACCAGTAGGGCGGGGTGTCGGAGGCGGCCATGAACTGCTGCTGCATCTCGAACGCCGCCGACCCGTACATCATCTGTGCGGTCTTCTGGGCGTCTGGATGGATCGCGGCCTGCCAGCGTTCTTCGATGAGTTCCTCGGTGACGAGCTCGCGGTCGTAGACCATCGCCGAGAGCCAGCGAACCAGCTTGTCGCGATCCGGGTCGTCGGTGAACTCCTGTAGGAGCTTGAGCCCTTCGCTGGGGCTCGGGCTGAACACGTTGGGTCCGACGCCGCCGATGGTGACCAGTTTCTCCACGCGGTCGGGTTTCTTGATGGCGAGGTTGACGCCGACGACACCTCCCATCGAGTTGCCGATCATCGGTGCGGACTCGACGTCGAGGGCGTCCATGAACCGGATCACCGACGACCCGGCGGTCAGCACCGGATGGCCCTCGACGGGGTCGCTGACGCCGAAGCCGGGGAACTCGATGACGTAGCAGTGATGGGTCTGTGCGAAGAAGCCGAGGTTGCCGCGGTAGTTGCGCCAGCCGGTCACGCCCGGCCCCGAGCCGTGCAGCAACACCAGCGGTGGGGCGGAAGGATCGCCGGCCTCGTGATAGCGGATCGTGCCCTGGTCGGTCGAGAGTTCGCGCTTGGTCGCGTCGTAGGTGACATCCACGAGATCAGGGTAGAACGTGTTCTAGTTTGTTGTCACGGGGGCTTCGTGACGCGACGGGCTCGCACGCCCGCTCGTCGCTCCTCGGCCGGCGGGTGGGGGTAGGGCTCGCACGCTCGCGCGCTGGTACTCCTTGAGCCGGGGGTGCGTGTCCGTCCGGATCACCGGTGGGCCGGGTCGGGTGGATTATCCAATCGACGGCGGCGAGTGGTGATGCTCGCGGACATTCGGGTCGGGGCTCACCGCCCCATCGCGGCCGCGTCCTCTTCCCCGAACTGTTCCTCGAGGGTCTCCGGCGAGTAGTCGAGGTCGATCTCGGCGACGGGCCGGCCGCGCGCGGATTCGATGGCGCTCAGGCGGCGCTGTCCGCGGTCGGCCGCGTAGACGAGAAACTCGTTGTTGTCGAGTCCGAAGGGCTGTTCGTCGAACTGTTCGTTGACCCAGTTGATCATGCCCAGGGCCAGCGGCATGAGTTCTTCCATGCGGCCGGTGACCACATCCCACAGCGAGTCGTCGGCGGCCACGTGGCGTCGGCAGGTGAACGTTCCCCACGCCATGTGTCTGCGTTCGTCGTTGCCGATGAACTTGATGAGCGTCTGCATGCCCGGAAAGATCTGATGCCGCGCACACACCGTCTGCCACGCGTAGTAGCCGGTGAGTGCCAGGCTGCCCTCGATGACGTGGTTGTAGGTGACGCTCGCGCGAACCTGGTTTCGTGGGGAGGGGTCGTTGTCCAAGGCGTGTAGTGAGGCCGGGAGTTCGTCGTAGAACAGTTGTCGGTAGTACGGGTTGTCGGCGACAAAGGACTGCAGATCCCCGTTCAGGCCGACCGCGTCCATCCACCGCCGGAAGACCTGGGTGTGCTTGGCCTCCTCGAAGCAGAACTGGGTCAGGTACATCTCATCGCCGAAGCGGCCTTCGTCGGCCATCGCCTTCATGAACGGCTGGATGTCCTGGGTGACGGCTTCCTCGCCGGCGATGAACTGGCTCACCAGATAGGTTGTGCTGCGTCGTTGCTCGTCGGTGATCTCGGTCCAGTCCTGGGCGTCGCGACCGAAGTCGATGGCAGCCGGATCCCAGAACCGGGCATTGCCTTTGACGAAGAGCCGCAACGGGAACGAGTCCCAGTTGAGGCCTCCGCTGCGCAGGGACGCGAAGTCGGTGCGTCCCTGCGTGGTGTGGTCGGCGAGAGTCATGGAGATCACCAGCTAACTATCGTTCGAATCCGATGAATCGACGCTAGTCGGCGTGGCGGACGGGCGTACTGGTTTCTGTGAACTCTCAGGTCGCTGTTTGGTTTCGACGCATCGCCAGCGGCGGTCGCCACCGGTCGACCGCCACGCGGAGAGTTGCCAAATAGTCAGCGCGACAACGCACTCGGCCACCACACCCGCTTGCCGATGTCCAGCGTCAGGGCCGGCACGAGCAGTGTGCGCACGATGAGCGTGTCCACGAGGACGCCGAAGGCGACGAGGAAGGCGATCTGGGCCAGGAACAGCAACGGGATCACCGCCAGTGCCGCGAAGGTCGCGGCCAGTACGACGCCCGCCGATGTGATCACACCGCCGGTGGCCGTCAATCCGCGCAACATGCCGTCGCGGGTGCCGTGGGTCAGTGCTTCTTCGCGGACACGCGTCATCAGGAAGATGTTGTAGTCGATGCCGAGGGCGACCAAGAAGACGAACGCGAACAACGGGACCACCGGGTCGGCGCCGGCGAAGTCGAACAGGCCGTTGAACACCAGCGCCCCGACGCCGAGGGTCGCCGCGAACGAGATCACCGTCGTGGCCAGCAGCAGGACCGGAGCGGCGATGCTGCGTAGCAGCAGCATGAGCACCACCAGGACCACCACCAGCACGATGGGGATGATCAGGTTGCGGTCGTGGATCGCGGTGGTCCGGGTGTCGAGGTCGATGGCGGTGGTGCCACCCACCAAGGCGTCGGCGTCAGGAATCGGATGCACGGCGTCGCGGATCGCAACCACGGTGTCCTGTGCGGCCAGCGAGTCGGCGGTGTCGGTGAGGGTCGCCTGCACCGCGACCTTTCCGTCGACGACGGTCGGGTTGCCGCCATCCTGCACGAGTTCGGCCGAGGCCACGCCGTCGACGCCGCGGACCGCGTCGAGCACCGCGGTGCCCTGCGGTGCATCGGCGATGATCCAGGTGGGCGAACCGCTGCCGGCGTCGAAATGCTGGGCCTGGATTTCGGCGCCCTCCACCGAATCCACCGATCCGAGGAAGTAATCGGTCTGGGCGACGCCGTCGGCCTTGAATGTCGGGGCGAATGCGGCACCGATGAGTAGCACCACCAGGGTGCCGATCCAGATGGCACGCGGGCGTGTGGCGACGCGGTCGGCGATCGCTGCCCAGAAACGGTGCGTGCTGCTCGGCTCGGAGGAGTCGGTGTGTTTCGGCGCCAACGGCCAGAACGCGGTGCGGCCGAGCAAAACGAGCGCCGCAGGCAAGAAGGTCATCGATGCGATGAACGAGGCGGCGATGCCTATGGCGGCCACCGGTCCGAGGCTCCTGTTGGAGTTGAGATCGGAGAACAGCAGGCACAGCACACCCAGGATGACGGTGCCGGCCGACGCGCTGATCGGCTCGATCGTGCCGCGCCAGGCGGCTCGGATGGAGGCGTACTTGTCGTCGCTGCGGGTGAGTTCCTCGCGGAATCGCGAGACCAGGAGCAGCGCGTAGTCGGTGGCCGCACCGAAGACCAGGATGAACAGGATGCCTTGGCTCTGGCCGTTGAGCTCCAGGATGTCGCCCGAGGCGAGCAGATACACCAGCCCCGATGCGAGGCCGAGCGCGAAGATGGCGGAGATGATCACCACGAACGGCAGGATCGGGCTGCGGTAGACGACGAACAGGATGAGCATCACCACGACGCCCGCGACCAGCAGCAACAGCCCGTCGATCCCGGCGAATGCCTCGCCGAGGTCGGCGATCTGGCCGGCCGGTCCGGTGACCAGGACCGTCAGTCCCTCTGGTGGTGACGCGAGGGCGTTGCGAAGATCCTCGACATGGTCGGCGGGTTCACCTTCGGCCGCGATGGGGATGAACATCTGCGCTGCCTGACCGTCCTGCGACGGGATCGGCGGCGAGAATTCCGGCCCGAAGCCTTCCGTGCCGGCCAGGGGCGCGGTGGCCGTGGTGAGGAACTCGGTGTCGGCAGGCGTCAGACCGGACGGCCGTTCGGCGATCACGATCGCCGGCACGGTGTCGGAGTCGGTGAAGCCGGCGAGCATGTCGTTGACCTCGGTGGACTCCGCCGACGCGGGGAGGAACGCGCTGTTGTCGTTGGTGGCGACCGAGGAGAGTTTGCCTGCGTAGGGAGCGGTGACACCTCCGATGACAAGCCAACCGAGGAGAAGGAGCGCGGGGATCAGCCAGCGGATCCGGGGCGTGGTCGCCATGGCTTCATGTCTACACGTTCGCGATCTCCGCGAGGGCGACCAGTCGGACAGGCACCGAGCTAACGCTCGATACGCACGCCCAAACTTGAACTGCCACAACGAGAGTAACGATTTCGTATGCGCGGTGATGCATATGAGGCAACGATGTGAACCAGATCGCACAACGCTGTCCAACGAAAGGGGTGCGCGCATGAAGACCAAGGGGGCAATTCTCCGGAATCCGGGCGAGAAGTGGCAGATCGAGGAGTTCGAGCTCGGTGATCCGGTAGCCGGTGAAGTGCAGGTCAAGCTGGTCAGCTCGGGCCTGTGTCACTCCGATCACCACCTGCGCACGGGCGACAGCCCGGCCCCGATGCCGGTGCTCGGTGGCCACGAAGGCGCGGGAGTGGTGACGAAGGTGGGGCCCGGTGTCACCAACCTCAAGGAGGGTGACCACGTGGTCACCGCCTTCATTCCGGCCTGCGGTGTGTGTGATCCGTGCTCACGGGGCGATCAGAACTTCTGCGACGAGGGAGCTCGCCTGCTGACGGGGTTGTCCATCGCCGATGACACCCATCGGGCGCACACCACCGATGGGCAGGGCCTCACGCAGATGTGCCTGTTGGGCACCTTCGCGCCCTACATCACCGTCAACCAGGCGTCCCTCGTCAAGATCGAAGAGGACATTCCCCTGCAGACCGCTGCACTGCTCGGTTGCGGGGTGGCCACCGGATGGGGGTCGGCGGTGGAGATCGGCGGCACGCATGCCGGCGATATCGTCGTGGTGGTCGGCGTCGGCGGCGTCGGTATCAACTCCGTCCAGGGTGCGGCCGCTGCGGGTGCCCGGATCGTCGCGGCGGTGGACCCCGTGCCCTTCAAGCGCCAGATGGCCGAGAAGATGGGGGCCACCCACACCTTCGAGTCCATGGAAGAGGCGCTACCCGTCCTCGGCGAGATCAGCTGGGGCAAGATGGCCAACACCACCATCCTCACGGTCGGTGAGATCGACGGATCAATGATCCAGCCCGCACTGAGTCTGACCGGTAAGGGTGGTCAGGTCATCGTGACCGGCATGGGCAACTTCTCGTCCATGGACGCCCAGATGAACCTGTTCGAGCTCACGCTGCTGCAGAAGCGGGTGCAGGGTGCCATCTTCGGTGGCGCCAGCCCGCGTACCCAGGTGCCGACACTGCTCAACGAGTACCGCGCCGGCAAGCTGAATCTGAGCGATTTGGTGACCAACACCTACCGACTCGATCAGATCAACGAGGCCTACGATGACATGTTGGAGGGCAACAACATCCGCGGCATGATCGTCTACGGCGACGACGACTACTGAGTTCTTTGATTCCGTAGTACGAACACGCGAAGTTTCGCGTGTTCGTACTACGGAATCGCTCAGCGATTCACACGAGCGTTGACCAGCACGTTGAGGAATCGGATGCCCAGGCCGAGGAGGGCGAGGGTGCTCACCATCTGGATCGACACGGCCACTCGCGCCCCCTGTGACACCGCGGAGATGTCGCCGAAGCCGGTGGTGGTGAACACCGTCAGGCAGAAGTAGAGCGCGTCGATCCGGGTGAGCTGGGTGCTCATGCTGCCGTGGGCGTATTCGGAGAACAGGAAATACACGGTGGCGAAGCCGACGATGTAAAACGCCGCGATGGCCACCAGCATCTCCACCGCAGTGGCGACCGGGTACGGCGATCGGATGAAGTGCCGGATCTCCCACGCACAGAAAGCCATCAGGAGAAGTGCGCCGACGATCAGGCCGAGATAGTTGACCGAGCTCTCCTTGTTGATCGGCAATGCGAAGTAGCCGATCAACAGAAGTACCGCGGCGGCGATCGGCCGGATGATCGCCGCCGCGACCTGACGTCGGCCGACGTTTCTGCGTGCGTCGGCGAGGTCCCCCAATTCCTGCGCCACCGGCTCTACCAGATCCGGACGCGCTCGGACTCGTCGAGATAAAGTGCGTCGCCGGGCGTTACATCGAAGGCGCTGTAGAACGCGTCGATGTTGCGGACCACTCCGTTGCAGCGGAACTCCGGCGGTGAGTGTGGGTCGATGGACAGTCGACGGATCGCCTCTGCGTCACGGGTTTTGGTGCGCCAGATCTGCGCCCAGCTGAAGAACACCCGCTGCTCGCCACTGAGTCCGTCGATGACCGGCGGTGTGGTCCCCTCGGTGGCGAGCCGATAGGCGACCAATGCGATCGACAGGCCGCCGAGATCGCCGATGTTCTCACCAATGGTGAACTCGCCGTTCACCTTGTACTGCTCGTCTAGGCCGACCGGGGTGAACGCGCCGTACTGATCGATCAGTTTGCCTGTGCGGGCCGAGAACTCGGTACGGTCCTGGTCGGTCCACCAGTCCACCAGGTTGCCATCGCCGTCGTACTTTGCGCCCTGGTCGTCGAAGCCGTGGCCGATCTCGTGACCGATCACCGCGCCGATGCCGCCGTAGTTGGCCGCGTCGTCGGCATCCGGATCGAAGAACGGCGGCTGCAGAATGGCTGCCGGGAAGACGATCTCGTTCATCCCGGGGTTGTAGTAAGCGTTCACCGTCTGCGGGGTCATGAACCACTCGTCGTGATCCACCGGCTGCCCGATCTTGGCGAACTCCCGGTCCTGCTCGAAGGAGGATGCGCGAGCGACATTCCCGATCAGATCACCGCGGTCCACGGTGAGTGCGTCGTAGTCACGCCACTTCGCGGGGAAGCCGATCTTCGGCGTGAACTTCTCCAGCTTCGTCAGCGCCTTCTCGCGGGTGGCCGGGGTCATCCACTCGAGCTCGGTGATGTTGCGACGATAGGCGGCAACCAGATTATTGATCAACTCGTCCATCCGGGCTTTCGCCTCGGGACCGAAATGCTTGTCCACGTAGAGCTTTCCGACCGCGAAGCCCATCGCGTCCTCAACGAACCCGACGCCGCGCTTCCACCGGTCGCGGATGGTCTCGGCGCCGGTCAGCGTGCGGCCGTAGAAGTCGAAGTTCTCGTCGACGAAGTCGGCGGACAGGTACGGGGCCGCGGAGTGCAACAGTTTCCAGGTGAGCCAGGTCTTCCACTCGTCGAGTGGCCGGGCGGCAATCAATTCGCCTGCGCCGGTGACGAACGACGGCTGACCCACGACCAACTCGGCGAACGTCGAATCGCTGCTGGTGCCCAGTCCGCCGAGCCAGGTGGAAACGTCGAACGACCCGGCGGCGTCGGCGAATTCGGCGAAGGCCATCAGGTTGTAGGTCTTCTCCGCATCGCGGCGGCGCACCACGTCCCAGTGATGTTCGGCCAGCGCGGTCTCCAGGTCCAGCACCTGCCGCGCGGCGTCGTCGGCGCCGTCCACGCCGGCCAGCGTGAACATCCGACTTACATGGGCCAGGTAGCTCGCGCGGGTCTCGGCGTGCTTGTCCTCGCGGTAGTAGGACTCGTCGGGCAGGCCTAGCCCGGACTGTACGACGTGGACCAGGTAGCGGTCGGACTGTTTGGCGTCGGTGTCCACGTAGAGGCCGAACAGGCCGCCGACGCCGTGGCGTTGGAGGCGCCCGATGCGCAGGCTGAGGTCGTCGGTCGAGCCGATGGCCGCGATCTTGTCGAGTTCGCCGCGGATCGGCCCGATGCCCAGGGCGTCGATGTGGTCGGTGTCCATGAACGATGCGTAGAGGTCACCGATCTTCTGCGCGTCCGAACCACTCAGCGCGTCGGCATCGGCGCATTCGGTGATGATGTCGCGCACGTTCTCCTCGGCGCGATCGCGTAGCACGTGGAAGGCGCCGTCGAGTGAGCGATCCTCCGGGATCACGTGGCTTTCCAGCCACTTGCCGTTCACGTGGGCGAACAGGTCGTCCTGGACGCGGACGTCGTCGTCCACCCAGCTGAGATCAATACCGGAAACCTGCGAGGTGTCAGTCTGCGAAGCGGTCACCCGTCCATCCTGTCATCGCAACCTCGATTCGTCAGCCTGCTCACCTACGGTGGTGGTATGGGCAACAACACCGAGACCAGCACCTACGACGTCGTCGTGATCGGTGGCGGACCGGTCGGGGAGAACGCCGCCGACTATGCCATCCGCGGCAGTGACCGCACCGCGGTGATCATCGAGCACGAACTCGTCGGCGGTGAGTGCTCATACTGGGCGTGTATGCCCAGCAAGGGCCTCCTCGGCCCCGGTGCGGCATTGGCGGCCGCGGCCGCGCTGCCGGGTGCACGGGAACGTCTGTCCGGAGTGGCGCCGGAACCGTCGGCGGTACTCGCCCGCCGCGACGCCATCACCGGCGGGCGAGACGACAGCTCCCAAGTGGAGTGGGCGCAGGGCGCGGGGATCGACGTGATCCGCGGGCACGGGCGAATCGTCGGCGAGCGGGTGGTGGCGGTGGGGGATCGCCGCATCCATGCCCGCGAAGCCGTCGTGATCGCGACCGGCAGCACTGCGTCGATCCCACCGATCGACGGGCTGCGCGAGTCGTTGCCGTGGACGTCGCGGGATGCAACCAACCTCGTCGACATCCCGGAACGCATCGTGGTGCTCGGGGGCGGAGTCGTGGCCTGCGAGGCGGCCACCTGGCTGCTGGACCTGGGCGTGCGTGAGCTGACGATGGTGGTGCGCGGCAACCGGCTGCTGCCGAAGAGCGAATCGTTCGTCGGCGAGATGGTCGCCGGGGCGCTCACCGATCGGGGTGTCGACATCCGGTTCGGGACCGAGATCGACCGTGTCGAACGGCGCGATGTTGCAGATACGGGATATGGCCGCCTGCACGGAGGTCCGGCGCGGGTGATGTTGCGGAGCTCCGGCGACATCCTCGACGTCGACGAGATCCTGGTCGCTGCCGGGCGTGCTCCGGCCACCGAGGGCCTCGGGCTCGACGCGATCGATCTGCCCGACAGCGGACCGATCGTGGTCGACGACCATCTGATCGTGTCCGGTCATCCGTGGCTCTATGCCGTCGGTGACGTCAACGGACGGGTGGCGCTGACACACATGGGCAAGTACCAGGCCCGAGTCGCCGGTGATGTGATCGCCGCGCGCGCCGAGGGGCGCAACCTCGACAGCCCGCGGTACTCGGCCTTCGCCGATCACTCCGCCGTACCCCAGGTGGTGTTCACCCGGCCGGAGGTTGCCGCGGTCGGTCTCACCGAGCAGCAGGCACGTGACAGCGGCATCGACGTCACCGTCGCCGACATGGACCTGGCCGTCGCCGGTACGCACTTGCTCGATCCGGGTTACTCCGGGCACGCCAAACTGGTGATCGACCGAACCCGCGACGTCGTCGTCGGCGCGACCTTCGTCGGTGCAGGCACCGCCGAGCTCGTGCATTCGGCGACCGTCGCGGTGGTCGGAGAGGTCACCCTCGATCGGTTGTGGCATGCGGTGCCGTCGTATCCGACGGTCAGCGAGATCTGGTTGCGGCTGCTGGAGTCGCTGCGCTGACGATGCTGTCGGCGAGATTTTGGATTCCGTCGGCGAGAAACTGGGTTCTGTCGGCGAGAAACGGGGTTCTGTCGGCGGGGCGGCGGGGGATGCGGTGCCGACTCAGCCCATGAGTTCGCGCAGATCGCGGTCCATCACCCAGATGAGGATCTCTGCGTCACCGGCCGCCGATACTCGCACACCGCCGAGATCGCCGCCGCGGACCGCGTCGCCTTCGGCAAGCAGGTGCTCGCCAACTGTGGGTGATCCCTGGGTGACGAAGACATGGGTGAACCGGCAGCTGGGCAGTTCCACCGAGCTCGTGGCGTCGAGGCGGGCGGCGAATAAGGTGGCCGAGCGATTGGCGATGCGGATCGCCGAATCACGATTCGGATCCCCGGATGCAACCGGGACGAGACCTCCGGCGGTCAGCTCGTTGGAGATGTCGGCGGCGGCATAGGAGGGGGTCAGTCCGAACTCGTCGGGCATCACCCACATCTGTACGAACCGGACGGGTACGGTGCCGGCTTCGGGATGATCCGGCCAGGTGTCGTTGCGCTCCGAGTGCAGCACCCCGGTTCCGGCGCTCATCCGTTGTGCCAGACCGGGATAGACGATGCCCGAGTGGCCCTCCGAATCCTGGTGAACCAGTGCGCCGGACGTGACCCACGTGACGATTTCAGACTCGCGGTGCGCGTGTTGGTCAAAGCCCTGTAACGGAGTGACCACATCATCGTTATTCACCAACAGAGAGCCGTGATTTGTGTTGGATGGATCGTAGTGATCGCCGAAGGAGAAGCTGTGTCGGGACGTGAGCCAGTCGGTGGTGGTGACCGCGCGGTCGGCGGCCGGAATCACGGAGTAGACCATGACCCATTATGTGCCGCGAACGAACGTGTGGTATCGGCCACATCAATTGGGCTGCCTCGGGATCCCCGAGACCCGATCGTGACCCCTCGGATCCCCGAATGGAAGCGGACGGCATCGAAATCCAGTGTGACAAGAGTGAAAATTGAGACTATGAAGATCTGGGTCAAGCGCGCGCCGAAGGTGGCTTGTGCGGCGGCGACCTGCAGCGTCGTGGTGGCGCTCAGCGCGTGCGGAGTGTCGGGTGGGGAGAGCGGCGACGCCGCAGGTGCGGTGGCGCAATTTGCCGCGGCTATGGAACGCCAGGACGCCGGCGGGGCGGCCGAGTTCACCACCGCCCCCGGCCAGGCCGGGGCGGCACTCACCGAGACCCTGCAGTCCATGGATGCCGAGCACATCGACATGGTGGTGCAGAACCCCGTCGAGTACAGCGACGGGACGGCGTCGTTCGGGCTCAAGACCACCTGGCGGTGGGACAAGGACCGCAGCTACGAGACCACCAGTTCGGGAACCGCCCGACACCTGTCGACCGGTTGGAAGATCACCTGGGAGCCGTCGGTGATCCACCCCGGGCTCCCCGTGGGCGGACAATTGCGCGAGATCCGCACCGACGCCACCCCGGCACCGCGGGTGCGCAGCCGGAGCGGTAAGACGTTCATGTACCTGCAGCCGGTCAACGACATCATCCTCGACCCGAACCAGACCGGGGATGTGCGCAGTTCGGTACGGGCACTGGCCCGCACGATCAAGCCGATCGCACCGCTGATCACCTCTCAGGTCATCTCCGAGAAGCTGGCCGAGACCCCCGGCAAACCCATCACCGCGGTGACGTTGCGTGAACCGGACATGCAGGTACTGCAGTCGGACCCGAATGCGGTGCCCGGTGTCGTGGTGCGCAAGGCGGGCATGCTGGTGATGGCCGACCGGCGACTGTCGTCGCCCCTGGAGGCGGGGCTCACCAACTACTGGCAGGCCATCCGTGACGCGACCGCCGGCTGGGAGGTGCAGATGGTGGGCCCGGGCATCAAGCCGCGCAAGTTGGCCGGCGAGCAGGGTCCGCCCGGGCCGGATGTGCAGACCACCGTCGACCAGAGCCTGCAGCTGACCCTCGGCGATGCGGCGGTCGAGGTGGGCCAGCCGGCCACCATCCTGGCGCTCGACGCGGCCACCGGCGCAGTCCTCGGCATGGCCCGCAACAGCTACGCCGTCGACCGGGGCATCAACGCTGACACCGTCTATCCCGTGGGCACCACCCTGAACCCGGTGCTCACCGAAGTGGATCGCACCGCCAATGCCAACCAGGAATCCAGCGACGCCATCATGGACCGGCTGGGACTGGGTGTGCAGTTCACCGTTCCCGGTGCCAGTACGCCGACCAACGACCAGCCCGGAGTGGCCACCGTCGACTTCCGGCCGGACGGGCCGAGCATGTCGATGATGAACATGGGTGCACTCGGGGTGGCGCTGGCGCGGAGTTCGAAGGGCACGATGACCTCGGTGGCTCCGTACGTGATCAAGGGAGTGCCGACGACGGTGGCCGGTGGTCAGCTCGGCGAGCTCGACGCGGCTACCACCGCGCCCATCCTGCGGGCGATGACGACGGTAGCCAAGACCGGCGATGCGAGTGATCTCACCGGAGCGCCCGGCCTGAAGGCGCTGGTGGGTACCAACGGGCCGCAGGGTCCCGGCTGGTTCCTCGGGTTGCAGGGCGGCAAGGTCATCGTCATCTACACCGAGGGCAACACATCGGGGACGGCGGCGCTGCAGGTGGCGCAGAAGTATTTCCGGATCAAGTAGCCCTTCGTGACGCCCTCCGCAAGCTCCGGGCTCCTCAGGGATCGGTGGGTTTCGCGCGCGCATCGATCATTCGCGCGTGAGGCTGCGCGCGCGGAAGATCAATTGGCGCGCGACGAGGCCGAGCGACGACGCACCACCCCGTAGGCTGCGCGCCATCCCAGGAGGAACACGCCGAGGGTGATGGTGGCGACAACGACGAAACTCGGGGCGACGCCCTGGTGCAGCAGGTAGCGCAAGATCATCGCGACCGCGACGGCGCAGAACCAGATCATCACGCCGGCGGGCACGAGCCGCTCGGGGTGGAAGTCGTGGCCGAACCACTCGCTGGACCGCACGTGGGAGAACACATACGCGATCGACCATCCCGCGGCCGCGCCCACCGCGAACGGCCACAGCGTCTGCAGCACGCCGATGACGGTGAGTCCCTCGTCGTGGCTGGATCGGCCGATCATCACGAACACCGTGATCGCGACGAGATCGATGAGTGCGGTCACCGGCATCGGCAGCGCTCGGGCCCGAGCTGCCCGGGCGTCGGTACCTGCGACAACGGGAGAACTCGACATGGTCCCCTACGGTAGCGGGTCGCCGGGCCGTCGACCATCACCCGGATCGGCATCACGCTCGTCGACCCGTCCGGCCCCCGGCTCCGAGTCCAGGTCGCGATCGAGCTCCTCCTCCAGGGTCTCGCCGGTGCGGAAGGTGCCGCGGAACATGAACAGCACCACCACCCAGCCGATGGCCGCGATCAGGATGTAGCTGATGACGCGATAGACCAGCACGGCGGTGATGGCGTCGGCGGCCGGCATTCCCGCCGAGGTCAGGGCGGGAACCAGCACGGCGTCGACGACACCGATGCCACCGGGCAGCAGCGGAACCGCGGTGCCGACCGCCTTCCCGGCCGCGTAGGCCACCATCAGTCCGGCGATGCTGGGATGCGCGCCGACTGCCCAGCACGCGAACGCGAGGCACGCGACGTCGGCGACCCAGTTGAACATGCTCCAACCGAACGACACCCCGAGGTCACGTTTGGACAGCTGCACCGCACGCAGCTGTTCGAGTGTCTCCATGATGCGGTCGTGCCCGTTGCCCGCGGGTTTGCTGCGGACCTGGTTGATCCAGTCCATCACCCGCAGCAGGGTGCTCTGCAGCGATTCGGGATGGCTGGCCAGATACTGGAAGACCACCGCGACCGCGATGAAGCCGACCACCGAGAAGAACACCGAGAACGGGCTGGTCTTGGCGCCCGCCAGCAATGCGCCGCCGAACCCGAGCACCGCCAGGCCGACGCCGGCGAGCAGACCGGACATCACCACCTGCCACGATGCGACGACCGGTGTGGCGCCCCACTTGCGGGTCTCGCGGTAGACGAAGGCCGGCGACAACACCGGGCCACCCGGCATCGTCTGGCTCACCGCATTGGACGCGAGGATCACCGACAACGACTGCCATTGGCCGACCTTGACGCCGCCCGATCGCAACAGTGCACGTTGGACCTGCGCGTAGCTGTCCATGGACAGCAGGGCGGCGACGATGCTGGCGACGATCCAGACCCAGTCGAGGTCGCCGATGCGGCGCCAGGCCTCCTCGAGGCTGGGCGAGATCAACACGACCTCGACGGCCAGGATGACCACGACGATCGCCAGCAGCACCCACCGCAGCCACCAGAAGCGTGACCGCATGGACACGCTTCCCGTGGCGGGCCCCTCCGACGACATAGCCCACACCATATCCACAGCTACGCTGGTGTCTGTGAGCGATGCCGACACCGTAGATCGATCACCCCGTGCGCAGCGGCCCGCCGACATCGTCACGGTCGATCGTGAGAAGGTGCACCCGCTGGTCCGTGCCACCGCTGAATGGGCATGGCGGTTGCTGGTCATCGCCGGTGCCGCCTACGTCCTGGTGTTGACCTTCAACCAGTTCGAGGAAGTGCTGGTGCCGGTGGCGTTGGCCATTCTCGGTGCGGCGATGCTGGTGCCCGTCGTCGATGCGCTCGACCGGGCGGGCATGCCCAGGTCGCTGGCGGTGCTCTTCGCCATCGTCGTGGTGCTCGGCCTGTTGACGGCGGTCCTGACCTTCGTGGTGCAGGAGTTCATCCGAGGGTTCCCGCAGCTCACCTCCGAGATCACCACGACCATCGACCGCAGCCGTGACTGGCTCGTCGACGGCCCGTTCGGCGTGGACCGCGACCAGGTCCAGAACATCGGCAACGACCTCACCGGCTTCCTGCAGCACAACCAGGCCCAGGTCACCAGCGGCGCACTCGCGACGGCGACCACCGCGACCGAGATCGTCACCGGCGCGCTGCTCGCCTTCTTCCTGCTGATCTTCTTCCTCTACGGTGGCGGCCACATCTGGACGTTCGTCACCAAGGTGATCCCCGTCGATACGCGAGGTCGGGTGCGGGCGGCGGGCGTCGCAGGTTTCGCGACGTTGGTCGGCTACGTGCGGGCCACGGTCGCGGTCGCCTTCGTCGATGCGCTGGGTATCGGCGTGGGGTTGGCCATCCTGCACGTTCCGCTGGCGCTGCCACTGGCTTCGCTGATCTTTTTGGGAGCCTTCATCCCGATCGTCGGCGCGTTGGCGACCGGGACGTTGGCGGTACTGGTGGCGTTGGTGACGCAGGGCTGGATCGCCGCGATCATCGCGCTCGCGATCGTCGTCGGTGTCATGCAGCTGGAAAGTCATGTGCTACAGCCGTTCCTGCTGGGCCGGTCGGTGCGACTGCACCCGGTCGCGGTGGTGTTGGCGATCGCGGCGGGCATCGTCTCCGCCGGCATCATCGGCGGCCTGCTGGCCGTGCCGTTGATCGCGTTCGCCAACACCGCGGTCCGTCACCTGTCGGGCAGCGCGCCGTCGGCGCAACGCCGCGAGGAGCGGGCCGATGAGCCGATGTACTCCGCCTCACCCGACGAACCGAGGTGGGATCGCGTAGACCATCGTGACGCCGAGGACACCGTCCACACCCAGACCGTCGATGAGTTGCGCCCGACGACCACCCTGCCGGCCGAGCACGAGGACTCCGGCAGGTTGACCGACGACGAGTACGCCCGCTCCGACGCCGACGCCGATGACCCGCGACGCCGTGACGACGACACCTGAACCGCTCCACCGACCGAGCCGCGCCACTCAGTTGGCGATGGCCGTCGACACCGATCCGGTGGGGCCGCTGTGGCGGGCCGCGCAGTTGTTCCGGCTGCTCTCGTATATGTACGCCCTGGGTTTTCAGATCGCGATCAACGACGATCTGGCCCACCGCGCGACCGCGTGGGTGCTGTTCGCGGTCTTGACGGCGTGGACGGCAACCAGCGGCATCGCCTACTACGTCGGTTTCGGTCGCAACCGCTACTGGGTGAGTGCCGACGTGGCGGTGGCCTGCGCGATGATGCTGTCCACCTCATATGTGGCCACCGAATCCTGGGCCCTGAACAACCAGAGTTGGCCGACCACGCTGTGGGCCGTCAATGCCGTGATCTCGGTGGCGTTGCTGGCCGGGCCGGTCTGGGGCATCGTGTCGGGGCTGCTCGTCGGCGGCACCAGTGCATTCGTCAAGGGCGCTTTCGACCTCAACTTCGGTCGCAACGCCACGATCATCATCATTGTGGCCACCGGGATGGCCGTCGGACTGGCCGCGGTGATCGCGCGCCGCGCCCAGGCGGTGCTGGCGCAGGCGGCGGGGATCGCCGCGGCGACCGAGGAACGCGAGCGGCTCTCACGCGAGGTGCACGACGGGGTATTGCAGGTCCTCGCGCTCATCGCCCGACGGGGCCGTGAGATCGGCGGTGAGACCGCCGCGCTCGCCGAACTTGCCGGCGAACAGGAGTACGCGCTGCGACGGCTGGTCTCGGGGGCCGCCGAGGAGATCGAGATCGACGGAACCACCGTCGATCTCGCAGCCCGTTTGCGTGCCCTGGCCGCGGACGGTGTCTCGGTCAGTGCTCCGGGAACCGCGGTCGACGTGGAGGCATTCGTGGCCACCGAAATCCGCGCCGCCGTGATCAACGCCCTCGACAACGTCGTCCGGCACGCCGGGTCAGGGGCGCGTGCATTCGTGTTGCTCGAGGATCTCGGCGATCAGCTCGTGGTCAGTATCCGCGACGACGGGGTGGGTATCGCGCCGGGACGCCTCGGGGAAGCGCAACAGCAGGGGCGGATGGGGATCTCCACGTCGATCGTCGGGCGCATCGAGTCGCTGGGTGGGACCGCACACCTCGAATGCGCACCCGAGGGCGGCACAGAATGGGAACTGACGATTCCGGTGGACGGGAGGGGTAATGGCGCAACAGATGCCGACCGGGTCGGGTGAGTCGGTGGACGGCGCCGCGACCGCACTGCGGGTGATGGTGGTCGACGATCACCCGATCTGGCGGGAGGGCGTGGCCCGTGACTTGGCCGAGGACGGCTTCGATGTGGTGGCGACCGCCGACGGTGTCGGCACTGCCGTGCGCCGGGCCGGCGCGGTCGCGCCCGACGTGGTGCTGATGGACATGCAGCTGCCCGACGGCACCGGTGCCGAGGCGACCGCAGGTGTGCTCGAGGTGTCGCCGGGCAGTAGGGTCCTGGTGCTCTCCGCGTCGGAGGAGCGTGACGACGTTCTGCAGGCGGTGAAGGCCGGTGCCAGTGGTTATCTGGTGAAAAGTGCGTCGCAGGCAGAGCTGCTGGAAGCGGTCCGGGCGACCGCCGACGGGCAAGCCGTGTTCACGCCGGGGCTGGCCGGATTGATCCTCGGTGAGTACCGGCGGATCTCGGCGACACCCGATCGGGACGACAGCCGCCCCACCCTCACAGACCGGGAGACCGAGGTCCTGCGACTGGTGGCGAAAGGGTTCAGTGCCAAACAGATTGGTACCCGACTGTCGCTGAGTCACCGAACCGTCGAGAACCACGTCCAGGCGACACTGCGAAAGCTCCAGCTCGGAAACCGAGTGGAGCTGACGCGGTATGCGATCGAACAGGGGTTGGATGAATGAGTGCGACGGGCGGGGCGTCCTTCGGTGACCCACACGATGCCCGAGGGGCCCGCACGCTCACTCCGTTCGCGGGCTCCTCAGGGGCCAGAGTCGTTGTTCCGGAAGGCTATTCGGCGGCAGCCAACGGCGCTTCGGTGACCGGGTTGGCGGTGACCTCGGCCTTCGGCTTGTCCTGCGGCACCAGCATCGTCGCGGCCGCCCCGGCCAAGGCGATTGCGGCGAAGATGTAGAACGCCGCACTCGACGAGATGCCTGCGCCGATCAGCAGTCCACCGATCACCGGACCGACGATGCCGCCGAGCCGGCCGAATCCGGCGCACCACGCGACACCGGCGGCACGGGCCGAGGTGGGGTAGAAGTTCGACACGTAGCCGTAGATCAGCACCTGGGTACCGATGGTGCCGGTACCGGCAACGGCGACCGCAGCCAGCAACACCGGCAGCGGGAACCCGAGGGTCAGGCAGATCAGGGCGAATGTGGCCAGGCAGAACGAGGTGGCGACGATGCGCTGCGGGCCGCGACCATCGGCGAGGCGGGCGGCGATGAGGCCGCCGACGATGGCGCCGCCATTGAGGACCAGCAGGAACGACAACGATCCCTTGGCGTTGAAACCGGCCGATTCCATGATCTGCGGCAGCCAGGTGTTGAGGCCGTAGGTCAGCAGCAGTCCGGCGAAGCTCATCGTGCCCAGCAGCAGGGTGGGCAGCGCGAACCGGCGTGAGGCCAGGGCGGCGAAGCCGACCTTGTCCGGCTGCGCGGTGGCCTGTCCGGCGGGCTGCGGGTAGAGGTCGACGGGGATACCGGTGCGGGTGCCGATGGCGCTCGCCTCGTCGAGCCGGCCGCGCGACACCAGCCACTGCGGCGACTCGGGCATCTTGAGCCACGCCAACGGCAGCAGCGTCACCAGCGGCAACGCGCCGACCCAGAACAGTCCACGCCAGCCGATGTGATCGGCCAACAGCAGCGCCAGAACCGCTGCCAGCACGCCGCCGAACGGGACGCCGCTGTAGACGATGGCGTTGAACAGGTTGCGCTTGGATGTGGGCGCGAACTCCGCGACCAGGGCGCCGACGGTGGCGACCAGGCCACCGATGCCGATTCCGGTCAGACACCGGAGAACACCGAAGGTGGCCACGTTGGGAGCCAGTGCGGTGGCTCCCATTCCGATGGAGAACCACGCAATGTTCATCAGCATCATCCGGCGGCGGCCGACCCGATCGCCGAAGGTGCCCGCGATGAACGCGCCGATCATCATGCCGATCAGCGCGTAGGAGCCGAGCGCGCCGGCAGTGCCCGGGCTCAGTTCGCCCAGCTGCGATGGGTCGTCGAGCAGGGTGGGTAGGACGGTGCCGTACACGACGAGGTCATAGCCGTCGAAGACGATGGCGATCGCGGCGAGGGTCACCACCCAAAGCACGCTTTTTCGGTGCTCTGGGCTCGTCCAGGTGGTGGGTGCGTTCATGGGCTGCCTCCAAGGTGGGTGTGCTGGGAGACAATCCTGCGTTGATGTGCGGCCGATCACATCAGGTGTTTGGCCAGTCCTGACCAAGGTGACCTTTGATGGCTCAGATCACGTGATTGACAACCGAGCGCATCCGACGCCGCCGAGGTCAGCTTTCCGAGCGGCCGTTGCCTGAGCGGCTGCGGCGAAGCAGTTCCTGCACACTGATCTGCGCGCCGTCGCCGTCGTTGTCGGAGCGGGCGTGCCGGTCGGTGGCCCGTCGGCGCCCCTCGCCACCGTCGGTGGGTTCCGCCGTACCGGGTCGATCCCCATCCGGCTGCCGGCCGGTCAACGGCGGGGTCTCGTTGCTGAGACCACGATCCATCGGTGACCCCCCTGGTCGCTGCGGCCGCGAGGTGCGTCGTTCGCCTTCGGGGCTCAACGACGCCGCCAGCGGACGCTTACCCGTGTTGTCCAGCGCCGGGCGGCGACCGAGAGCCGAATCCGCCGGCGGGGCAGGGGTCGGGCGCTGCGGCCGCGGGGCCGTCGGTGGTGGTGGTGCCGAGGCGGCCGGCGGCGACGCGGGGCGGGGCTGCTGTGACCGGGTCGGTGCCGCACCGGGGTGGGCCGTCGGGGCCTGGGTCGGAGCCGACTGGGGGTTACGAGATTGGGGGTTACGAGATTGGGGGTTAGGAGACTGGGCCGACGGAGACTGGGCCGACGGCTCATCGTCGCCGAGGCGGATGCCACCCGCTCCCAGTCGCCAGCTGCCGGTGTCCGGGCCGTCCGACCGCGAACGCCGTGCGCGACTGAATGTGGGTGCGGGACGTGCCGCAGGAGTCGGTCGGCTCGCTGAGCGGTCGCCCGTCGGCGGCGCGGACGGGCCCACGCGTGCGGGCGCCGGTTCGGCCGACGGCCCGGCGACCTGCCCCTCACGCGGTAGTCGGCCACCGGGCACGGCCTGTGGCGCCGCGACGTTCGCCGAACGTCTCGGCGACTGACGATCCGGTGTCGGCCGAGGGGCGGTGCGTGCGGCACCGCGGGCGGCCGCACCCGTCGCTGCGGCGGCCGGAACACCGACGTCGCCGCGCGTCGACCGCGGAGCGGCGCGCATCGTGGAGGTGGGTGCCTCGGCGACGATGGTGCCGGCCGAGCGCATCCGCGAGGCAGCGGCCTGATCGCGCAATTCGTCGGGCTCATCGTCGAGAACCGTCTCGCCGAGCCCGATCTTCTGTTGCATCACCCGCATCCAGCGCGGCGCCCACCAGCAGTCGTCGCCGAGCATCTTCATCACCGACGGCACCAGCAACATGCGGATGATGGTGGCATCGAGGATCAGCGCCGCGATCATGCCGTAGGCGATGTACTTCATCATCACGATCTCGGACAGGCCGAACGCGCCGGTGACCACCACCAGGATCGCCGCCGCCGCTGTGATGATGCGACCGGTGTGGGCAGTGCCCACCCGAACGGCTTCGGTGGTGGTCGCGCCCTTCTGCCTGGCCTCGACCATGCGAGACAACAGGAATATCTCGTAGTCGGTGGACAGACCGAAGATGATCGCGATGATCAGCACCAGCACCGCGGCGAACAGCGGCCCGGGCGTGAAGTTGGCCAGCGCTGCGCCGTGACCGTCGACGAAGATGAACGTCAGGATGCCCAGCGTGGCCCCCAGCCCCAGCGCCGTCATCAGCGCGGCCTTGATCGGCAGCACCAGCGAGCCGAACGCCAGGAACATCAGGAAGCCGGTCACCAGCACCAGCAGGACGGCCATGATCGGCAGCCGTGACATCAGCGCATCGATGGAGTCCTGCGTCAGTGTCGGGGTGCCGGCCACCCACATCGTGAGGCCCTGGGTGTCGATCGCGCGCAGGTCGTCGATGGCGGGCGCGGCGGTGTTGCGGTCCACCAACCCCGCCGACATCTGGATGATCTGCGGTCCGTTGTCGCCGTACTGGCCGGTCAGCGCCCCGCCGTCGGACGACGGGCTGAACTGTTTGGTGAAGCCGGGAATCTGATTGGCCTCGTCGGCGATCTGCTGGATCTTCTGCCCGCTGGCCGCGTCGTTCGGGTCGTAGGCGACGACCAGCTTGATCTCTTCGGTGCGCTCGGTGGGGAAATACTCGTCGAAGTTCTCCTGCGCCACCCGGTTGGGGTTGTCGGGCGGCAGGTAGGCCTCGCTGATGCCGCCGAACTTGATTCCGCCGAACGGAATGGTGAGCACCAGCAACAGCAGGATCGTGGGGACCGCAGTCGCCACCGGATGCTGCATGACCCAACCGGCCAGTCGGCCCCAGAACCCGTTCTCGACCTCTTCCTTGGTCTTGGTGCGCCGCAGGAACGGCAGACCCAGCGCGTCGATCCGCGGCCCCAGGATGGCCAGGGTGGCCGGCAACACGGTGATCGACAAGATCGCCGCGAGCGTCACCGACGCGATCGCGCCGTAGGCGACCGACTTGAGGAAGCCCTGCGGCATGATCAGTAGACACGCCAGCGCCGCGACGATGATGGTCGCCGAGAACACCACGGTCTGTCCCGACGTCATCACGGTTCGGCGGACCGCGGCCTTCGTCGAATACCCTTCGGCGAGTTCCTCGCGGAATCTGCTGACGATGAACAGGCCGTAGTCGATCGCGATACCGAGGCCGATCAGCGTGACCACCGACTGCGCGAAGATGTTCAGTTCGGTGATCTGGGCGAGGATCTTCATGATGCCCAGCGATCCGGCGATCGTCAGACCGCCGATCAGCACCGGCAGACAGGCTGCGATCACCCCGCCGAAGATGAAGAACAACATGATCGCGACCAACGGCAGGGCGATCACCTCGGCACGGTGGATGTCCTTGTCCATGCCGTCGGCCATACTGCCTGCCACCGGTTGGAGGCCGGCGAGTTCGAACGTGGTGTCCTCGAGGTTGAATCTCGCGCCGATGTCGTCGAAGAACGGTTCGATGACGGTGTAGTTGTTGAGCACCGTGGTGTCGTCGTCACCCTTGACGCCGATACTGATGAACGCGTGGCGGCCGTCGTCGGTGAACGTGCGTTCCCGGATGGTGGCCTGCGCGGCCTGCGAGGTGGACGTCTGATCGCGCAGATAGAACGGGTCGATGATGCCCGGATCCTCGCGGTTGACGATGTCGCCGTGCTGCGCGATGAGGTCATCGACGAAGTTCTCCACCTTTGCGCCGAACTCAGGGTCGTCGACGGAGGTGCCCTCTGGTGGCGTGATCAGCAGGATGACGTCGGACCGGTGATCGCGGCCCAGCGCGGTGTCGGCGACCACCGATCCCTTCACCGACTCCGAGGTGGGATCGAACCAGCCGCTCTGGCTGAGGTACTTACCGAGGTCGAGACCGTAGAGGCCCAGACCGCCCATCAGGGCGATCAGAACCGCGATCACGGCGAAGCGCATTCGAAAGACGAATGTGCCGATGGCTCCGAACACGCCTCGTTCCTTTCTCGGTCGTACCTGGCGGATGAAGTGCTGCGCGCGGGAAGTTCTTCAGGCGGGATTGTGGCAAGCGGTCCTGAGTGATCCCTGAGTCGGTCGGGATCGATGGAACCGTGATCAGTACAGCAGTGCCTGCAACGGTCGGAACGGTGTGAGCCACGCCCCGTCGTCGGGCAACGAGTCGAGACCGATCCGCGGCAACGGCTCACGGAACACCGCCGGGATGTCCTCCAGGTCGACGAACTCCAACTCCTCGGTGGTCAAGGCCCAGCTGGCATGCTCGCGGAAACCGATCACGGTGACCGGAACGCCGTCGGCGGCCACCTCGAGCAGCGGCTCCCGGAACGCCTGGCCGTCGGCCGAGGCGACGATGAGGCCAGCTAGTCCAACAGTGTGCCTGCGAAGTGCGATGTGGTCGAGCATGTCGCTGTCCACATCACTGTCATCGGCGAGTTTGGGCTTCGCGAACACCGCATAACCGACGTTGCGCAGCGCATCCACCCACGGCCGAACCACGTCGGCGCTACCCGGGACGATGTTGGTGAAGACGGTGGCCTCCGGCTCCACCGACGTGCCCGTCGCCGCGGTGGCGGAGATGTCGGCGGTGCGCTGCAACAGCCAGCGGCCCAGCGCGTCGAAGCGCGGTCGGTGCGCCGCGGTCGGGCGGCCGCCGAGGATCGCGCCGAGCCCCATGTCCATGTTGGGTGCATCCCAGACCAACAGCACCCGCGGTGTTCCGCTCTGGCCGGAGATGGTGTCGGCGAACCGATTCGGCCCGGTGCCCGACGGTCCGGAACCTGGCGCTGACCCGGCACTTTGGGTGGGGGCCGGCTGGGTCGCAGTGACGTCGTCGCTCATGCTCCGCCGCTTTCGGTGGGTCGGGAAGTGGGGGGTTGGGGCCGAACATATACGAATTCGTTCACCTCGCGACCCTCTCGTTCGGCGCGCCCCTCGAATTTGGTGGTGGGACGGTCGAGCAGGATGGGCGAGCCGGCCGTCGCCTGGACGACGTGCGGTCGGTCACGCCGCTGGGTGGCGAGATGCTCGGCGATCCACTCCGCATACCCGGCGTGATCGGTCGCGATGTGCAGCACACCCCCGGGCACCAATCGGTCGGCCATCAGTTCCAGCGTGCCGCTCTGGATGAGCCTGCGCTTGTGGTGACGTGATTTCGGCCACGGGTCCGGGAAGAACACCCGGATCCCGGTCAGCGACTCCGATGTCAGCAGCTCGGTCAACACCACCACGGCGTCGCCGCGCACCATCCGCACATTCGTGAGTCCGCCGCGGTCCACCAGACCCAGTAGTTGTGCGAGGCCCGGCTTGTAGACCTCCACCGCGAGGACGTCGACGTGGGGTTCCTCGGTGGCCATCGCCGCCGTCGAGATCCCCGTGCCGCTCCCGATCTCCAGGACGACGGGTGCGTTGCGGCCGAAGAACTCCGGGAGGTCGATCGGTTCCTCGGGGACCCGGTCGGTACCGATCGCGAGGTCGCGGCCCAGCCGGGGCCACAACTGCTCCCAATTGCGCTGCTGACCCGTCGTCAGGGTGCCCCGACGGAATCGAAAACTGGTCACCCGCGGGTACAGACGTGACTGATCGACGCTCTCGCTCACCCGTCCATCGTTGCGCATGGGTGGTGTCGCGGAACAGCCGACACCGCTTCGGCCCCGGTCAGCGGGCAATCGACTCGCCGGACACCATGCCGCGCTGCGATGGTGCACGTTACATTTCCAGCATGGCGAACGACCCCAGCACTGTGTCCCCGGACACGCCCGCCCGGCTGGCCGAGTCCGGGCGCCTCGCCGACGTCGTCGCACCCGATTCACCCGCGCGCGCCGAACTCGCCGACGCCGCGCGCCGCTACGCGCGGCCCCTGCAGGTGCGGGTGACCGGTCGTGCGGGCAGCGGTCGGGCAACCTTCGCGAGAGCTCTGCACGAGCGGCTGTCGGTGGCCGCGACCAGCGATACCGGAGGTGATGACGCGGATCTGTGGATGCATGTGCTCACCGGCCCGCCGCGGGCGCACGATCGGGACATGCTGGCCCGTTCACCCACCGACCGGACCATCGTGGTGCTCAACAAATCCGACACCCACCGCGATCCGGTCGTGGCCGCCGAGGTCGCCGCGCGTTGCGCCGAGCAGATCGATCAGGCGGTGATCCCGGTGTCGGCGCTGCTGGCACGTGCGACGGTCACCGACGACGAACTCGGATTCCTCCGCGAACTGGCGCGCACCGGAGAAGAGATGCCGGCGATGGCCGGGGCGTTCCTCTCCGCCGGCCCCGACGACGAACGCGTCATGCGCGCCGCACTGATGCGGCGGCTGGACCGGACCGGAATCGAGATCGCGCTCGAGTTGCTCGCCGCACACCCCGACGTGACCGATACGACGATGCTCGACCGCGAACTGTGGCGACGCAGCGGAATCGACGAGGTGATCGCGCCCATCACCGAACGCGTCGGGCGGGTCCGGCAGTGGCGGCTGGTGGAGCTGCGCACCCGGCTCGAGACGATCGCCGCACGCGGGCACGACCGCGACGCCGTGGAGCCGCTGCTTGCGCAACTCGCCGAGACCGAGGCGACGAGATGGCCGGCGGCGTGATGGCCGGCGCCGGGGTGGCCGCCGATGTGTCGGCGGCCGTGGCCGGATTGACCGGCTACGAACCGGCCGCCATCGTCGGCGGGGGGACCGATGTCGCGGTCTTTGGGATCGGCGGGACCGGGGTGTCGACGCTGCTCGAGGCCTGCCGACACATCGACCCCACGCTGCGCGTGGAGTCCGGCCGATGGGGCGCCCGCGCCGACGATGCGGCGGTCGGCGCGGCACTGCTGGTGGTGGATCCGACGTCGTCGGTCGGTGCCGAGGAGCGCGGCGCCGTCGACGAGCTGCGGCGGCGCTTCGGAACCGTGGCGCTGGTGTGCACCAAGATCGACGCCTACTGGGAGTGGCCGCGCATCCTGCGCGCCCATCGCGCGACGCTCGATCCGCGCGAGGAACTCCCCGTCTTCGCGGTGTCGTCGACGCTCGCGCTGTCCGGGACCGACGCCGAGTCGGGCGTCGGCGCGCTGCTGCAGTGGGCTGCCGAGGAGATGGCCGCTGCACCCGCGCAGCGGCGCGAACGCGCCCGGACCGGTGCCGCGCTGGCAGCGCTCGGGCAACTCGAAGACGAGCTACTCGCCGCAGAGGCGTCCCGCGACGACGATCCCGAGAACCTGGCCGCTCACCGTCGTCGCGTGCTCGAATCCCGCGACCGCGGCCGGGCCGACCGGCTGGCGGTGGTGCGGGCCGGACTGACCCGGGTGCGCAGCGAGACGATCGCCGACATCGCCGGTGGCACCCGCGCGCTCGCCGCCGACGCCACCGCTCGCACGGCGGGGCTGTCCGCGCGGGGTCGCGACGAGTTCGCCCGGTGGCTCACCGACCAGACCACGGCGATGCGAGCGCGGGTCGATACGGCCACCGACGAGCGCCTCGACGAGGTGTCGGCCGCAGCACTGCTCGGCATCGACGCGGCGGCGCCCCGACCGGCACCGGTCGCGGGAACCGACGACGTCGGGCCGCCCTTCGACAGGCCGGTGCCCACGGCACGGCGCAGCGGAGAGGATCTGCTGGTGGTGCTGATCGGTGCGTCCAGCGGGCTCGGGCTCGGGCGGCTCATCGTGGCGCCGATGGCCTCGGTGCACACGCTCCAGTGGGTGAGTATGCCGTTGACCCTGGTGCTCGGCGTCCTGGTGGCGGTACTGGTGATCCGCGTGCGGCGATCGGCCGCGGTACGGGCCGAAATGCGCACCTGGAGCGGCGAGGCGCTCAACGAGACCCGGGCGCGACTCGAACACCGGGTGGGGTCACGAGTGGCCGCGGCCGAAGCCCATCTGATCGGTCAGATCACCCGCTACCACGAACGTCGTACCCGCCAGGCGGCCGCCGATATCGCCGCGATCGACGAGCAGCTGCGCGCCCTGCGCACCGGCGCGGCTCGCCAACCCACACGCGACCGTCTCGCCCGCGTCCGGGCACTGCGCGCCGAACTCGCTCGCGTGTGACGGTTCCTCCGCCGGGTATCGCTTCGTCCCCCAACTGCAGTTGGCCGATCTGACGAAACCAGGTGGAAGAACCGATGCGACGGCCGCCGGGAGGGGGGCCGAAGTGCGATGGAACCGAATGGCGGGCCGGCGCGTCTTATCATCACGGTGGTGTGCGGATGCGGCATCGACGAGGGGAGTGCGGATGGACATGTCATTTCTGGGTGGTGATCCACTCGGCAATGAATCGTTCGACCACCAGGGGTCGGTGGATCCGGATGGGGGCGCCGCGGTGGGCCGCCACGACGCCGGCGCGGTGTTCGAGCACGCGGGTGCCACGTCGACACCGGATGATCACTTGTGGATGCACTCCGACGGCCGCATCTGGGATCTCGGCCCGGCCGATGTCGACACCGACGACGACGGCATCCGCGACTCATTGACCCGGACCGGCGACGGTGGACTCACCGTCTACACCGACTCCGACCACGACGGGCAGGTGGACAAGATCACCGAGGTCGATGCGGAAGGAACGTTCTCGTCGCGGGTGCTCGACCCGGGCAGCGGCACCTGGGTGGCCACCGACACCGGTAGGTTGGGCTGACCGACGAGACCGAGGCCGCTGAGCTACCCGGCATGGCCGATCGCGCGCCGACTCGGGGCCGACGCAACGTCGGCATACGCCATTGGCCGATGTCGTGATGTGGGATTTGCCGCATCTGAATCACCCCGGTACCTAGCGGGCGCTCGGTGAACGTATCCTGTGGTGACGACGACATCGCGACGGCTGTGCATCGCGCCGTCACCTCGGAGGAGAACCGATCATGACCTCAGCCACCATTCCAGGCCTGGACCCGAAGACCGCCCCGACGAAACACGCCGGATTGCTGGCGTGGGTTGCCGAGGTCGCGGAGCTGACGCAGCCGGAACGGGTGGTGTGGTCCGACGGTAGCGACGCCGAATGGGAGCGTCTGACCGGTCAGCTGGTCGAGGCGGGCACCCTGGTCAAGCTGAACGAGGACAAGAAGCCGAACTCGTTCTTGGCGCAATCCGACCCCGCCGATGTCGCGCGCGTGGAGTCCCGCACCTACATCTGCTCGAAGACCGCCGAAGACGCCGGTCCCACCAACAACTGGGTGGACCCGGCCGAGATGCGCGCCACGATGAACGGTCTGTACCGCGGGTGCATGCGCGGCCGCACGATGTTCGTCATCCCGTTCTGCATGGGCCCGCTCGGCTCCGACGACCCCAAGCTCGGCGTGGAGATCACCGACTCCGAGTACGTCGTGCTGTCGATGAAGATCATGACCCGCGTCGGTCCCCAGGTCCTCGAACTCCTCGGCGAGGACGGCTTCTTCGTCAAGGCGCTGCACTCCGTCGGTGCGCCGCTCGAACCCGGCCAGGCCGACGTCCCGTGGCCCTGCAACTCGGAGAAGTACATCTCGCACTTCCCGGAGGACCGCGAAATCTGGTCCTTCGGCTCCGGCTATGGCGGCAACGCGCTGCTGGGCAAGAAGTGCTACGCGCTGCGCATCGCGTCGGTCCTCGCCCACGACGAGGGCTGGCTGGCCGAGCACATGCTGATCCTCAAGCTGACCAGCCCCGAGAAGAAGGTCTACTACGTCGCCGCCGCGTTCCCGAGCGCCTGCGGCAAGACCAACCTCGCGATGATCCAGCCGACCATCGAAGGCTGGGAAGCCGAGACCGTCGGCGACGACATCGCGTGGATGCGCTTCGGCGACGACGGTCGCCTCTACGCGATCAACCCCGAGTTCGGCTTCTTCGGTGTGGCGCCGGGCACCAGCGACGACTCGAACCCGAACGCGATGAAGACCATCGAGGCCGGTAACACCCTCTACACCAACGTCGCACTGACCGATGACGGTGACATCTGGTGGGAGGGCATCGGCGGCGAGAAGCCGGCGCACCTGACCGACTGGCTCGGCAACGACTGGACGCCGGAGTCCGATCACAAGGCCGCCCACCCCAACTCGCGCTACTGCACCCCGCTTGACCAGTGCCCGTCGCTGGCCAAGGAGTGGGACGATCCGCAGGGCGTGCCGATCTCGGCGATCCTGTTCGGTGGCCGCCGCAAGACCACCGTGCCGCTGGTGACCGAGGCCCGCGACTGGCAGCACGGCGTGTTCATGGGCGCCACCGTCGGCTCCGAGCAGACCGCAGCCGCCGAGGGCAAGGTCGGCACCGTGCGCCGCGACCCGATGGCGATGCTGCCGTTCCTCGGCTACAACGTGGGCGACTACTTCGCCCACTGGCTCGACCTTGGCAAGAATGCCGACGCGCAGAAGTTGCCGAAGGTCTTCTACGTCAACTGGTTCCGTCGCGGCGACGACGGCCGCTTCCTGTGGCCGGGCTTCGGTGAGAACAGCCGCGTGCTGGAGTGGATCGTCGGTCGGATCGAGGGCAAGAACGAGGGCATCTCGACTCCTGTCGGCATCGTCGCGAAGCCCGAGGAAATCGACGTCGACGGCCTCGATGGTGTGCCGGCCGAGGACATCGCGGCCGCGCTCGCGGTGAACGCCGACGAATGGCGCCAGGAGATCCCGCTGATCGAGGAGTTGTTCGATTTCGTCGGCGACAAGCTCCCCAGCTCACTGCGCGACGAGCTCGATCACCTGAAGCAGCGCCTCTCGTGAGTTGAGTCTGAGGGTGCGCCGACAGCGGTCGGCTACCCCCTCGCGCCGAGAGAACCCCAAAAAGCGCCGAGAGAACCCAGAATTTCGTCGAGAGAATCTGGCTGCGTGATTGGCTGGGTTCTCTCGGCGCTTTTTGCGGTTCTCTCGGCCTCCGTGGGGTGAGTTGGGGAAGTCGGGTTGCCGGGTGCGGGGCCGGGTTGGCGGGGGCCGGGGGCTTGGTGGGCCGGTCGGTGGCGGGTCCATGGGGTAGGGTGCCCTACCATGAGACTTCGCTTGTGGGGGGCGGCGCTCGTGTCCGCTTGTGCTGTAGGGCTTTCGACGATGACCGCAGGTGCGGCGGTGGCGGCACCGTCGAGCAGCGAACCGATTGCGCTGTATAGGGATTCCACGATCATCGGTGCGGTCCCCACCTTCGGCGCGATCTCCGGCCTGGACCGCACCGGAAACGGCACGTACGTGCTGATCTCCACCGACGTCGGCCGGCAGGGCCCGGCCCGGACCTACAACGCCACCATCCCGTTCACGTCGAACCTCGGCTTCACGGGCGGGGGACGCGTGACCGGTGGCGGTACGGTTTTCGCTCCCTACAACCTGCCGATCCTTCCCGGCGGCGCACAGTTCGAGGGCATCCGCCGGTTGGGGGACGGCTACGTGGTGGCCAGCGGCGGGGCGAATCAGTTCGTCCGTGTCACCGGTCCGATCGGCAATCACGTGCGGGATCTGCCGCTTCCGTCGGCCTACCGGGTCTCCGGCAAGTCCGGCCTGAACGGTCAGCGCGGGTTCACCGGAGTGGCCGTGTCGCCCGGTGATCGGGTCAGCGCGATCACCGCGGGCGGTCTGAAGCAGGACGCGCGCACGTCGGCGCGTCTGATCACCTGGGCCGGCCGCGGCACGTCGGAGTACGTCTACCGCACCGACGGCGACAAGGTGGCCGCCGATGTGCTCGCGGTGAACAACACCGACTACCTGGTGCTCGAACGCGGCAACGGGCGCGCCGCGCGCATCTACTGGACCACCACGCGTGGGGCCACCCCGGTCACCGGGAAGAAGGAGCTGTCCGGCCGCGAGAAGTCGATGCCGAAGAAGCGGATCTTCTCGACCGCACCGTTGACGCGTCTGGCTGCGGGGAACATGTCGGGATTGGCGTGGGGTAACTGGCTTCCGGCGACTCCGTCGAAGGGCTACCGGTCGCGCATCCTCTACATCGTGACCAACGACATGTTCGCCGGTCCGACCCGCGTGCACGGTCTCGAAGTCCATCTGCCCACGCGCTGACTGGGTGCCGCTCCGCTGTCCGAATGACCCGAGGACGTACCCCGAGTCCGTCTCAGGGATATTCCTGATGGCCAACGGTCGGGAGTTTTGGCACCGTTGATGCCATGACATCGGCTCATACGGACGGTTCACTCATCGACACCCGCGCGGTCGCCGCCGGCGCGGCGGATCTGACCAAGGTCTACGGCACGGGTGACACCGTCGTCGAGGCCCTGCGCGGCGTCACCATCGAATTCGGCGAAGGCGAGTTCACCGCGATCATGGGGCCGTCGGGTTCCGGCAAGTCCACCCTGATGCATTGCCTCGCCGGGCTCGACGTCGCCAGCGGTGGACGCGTGCACATCGGTGAGGCAGATCTCACCGGCCTCTCCGACAAGGCGATGACCGAGTTGCGGCGCGACCGCATCGGATTCGTGTTCCAGTCGTTCAATCTCGTTCCGACGTTGACTGCTCGGGAGAACATCACCCTGCCGGTCGACATCGCCGGCCGCGATATCGACACCGAGTGGTTCGACACGGTGATCGGGCGTCTCGGGATCGCCGATCGTCTCGATCATCTGCCCAGCGAGTTGTCCGGCGGGCAGCAGCAGCGGGTGGCGTGTGCCCGCGCCCTGGTCGGTAAGCCGGAGATCATCTTCGGCGACGAGCCGACCGGCAATCTCGACTCGCGGTCATCGGGCGAGGTGCTGTCGATCCTGCGTGCGGCGACAGACGAGTTCGGGCAGACGGTGGTGATCGTCACCCACGATCCGCGTGCGGCCTCCTATGCCGATCGGGTGGTGTTCCTCGCCGACGGGCAGATCGTCCGCGAACTCGCGCGCCCCTCGGCCGATGACGTGTTCGAGGTGATGAAGAATCTTGACGGCGCCGGGAGCGAAGCGAGCGGGCCGAGTGGTGACGGCGCCGGGAGCGAAGCGAGCGGGCCGAATGTGGACGGCGCCGGGAGCGAAGCGAGCGGGCCGAATGTGGACGGCGCCGGGAGCGAAGCGAGCGGGCCGAAGCACGCAGCCGACGAGAACACCTCCGAGGTGCGCTGACCACATGGCCTCCTCGACGGTGATGCGCCGGGTGTCGTTGCGCAACCTGCGCGCTCACAAACTCAGACTCTTCCTGACCGTGTTCTCGATCGTCCTCGGCACCTCGTTCGTGGCCGGGTCGATCGTGTTCACGTCGACCATCTCCAAAGCGTTCAACGACATCTTCGACTCGGCGGCGCCAGGCGTGGCGGTGGAGATCACCCCGGACAGCAATCAGTCGCCGGGTGTGCCGCTGACGGTCGTCGACGACCTGACCGCGCAGAAGCAGGAACTGGGTATCGACAAGATCGTCGCCAACTACACCGGCTCGGTGACGATCGCCGGGTCCGACGGCAAGGCGTTGCAGACCGGTGGCGCTCCCAGTGTCGGTACCGCCTACCTTCCGCCTGATCAGTCGTTGTCCCCGGACAGCAGCAAGATCCTGCCCGGTGGTCGTGGTCCGACGAATGCCGGTGAGGTGGCCTTGAATTCGTCGGCCGCAGACGAAGCAGGCCTGCAGGTCGGGTCCACCACACAACTCGTGGTGGGGCAGGGTTCGGCGCAGCCGCGTGAGGTGACGGTGGTCGGGCTGCTCGATCTGCCCGGCTCCACCGGCGGCTACGTCAACGTGCAGTTCGACGAGGCGACCGCGCGCAGCTTGTTCTCCGACGGGCAGCATGTCGCGCAGGTGGACATGTCCGCGGTCGACGGTGTCACGCCGGAAGAGTTGCAGCAGCGGGTGCAGGCGGCACTGCCGCCCGACACCTATGAGGTGCGCACCGGCGATCAGGTGCGTCAAGACCAGAAGGACCAGGTCAACGAGTTCCTGACGATCTTCACCGCAATCCTGTTGGCGTTCGCCGCGATCGGCCTGATCGTGGGCACCTTCATCATCTACAACACCTTCTCGATGATCGTCGCGCAGCGCAATCGCGAACTGGCGCTGCTGCGGGCGGTCGGTGCGAGCCGACGTCAGGTGTCGAGGTCGGTGCTCTTCGAGGCGTTCGTGGTCGGTGTGATCGGCGGGCTGGTGGGCCTGGCCGTCGGTATCGGTTTGGCGGCGTTGCTCAAGGCGCTCACCACCTCGGCCTCGGGGCTACCCGACGCGCCGCTGCAGATCGGCGTGTGGGCGGTACTGGCGGCGTTGTTCGTCGGGATCGTGGTGACGATGATCAGCGCCTGGGTGCCGGCTGTGCGGGCGTCACGGGTGCCGCCGGTGGAGGCGATGCGCGCCGGAATGGCGGAGGGGTCGGCTCCGCTGGTGCGACGCACCGTCGTCGGTGCGGTCGTGGGTGTCATCTCGCTGGTGGCCATCGTCGCCGGTGCGATGGGCGTCGGCGTCGGACCGGCGATCGCGGTCGGTGCCGGTGCGGCCGGTGCGATCGCGGCGGTGGTCTTGGCCGGTCCGGCGTTGTCGCGGCCGGTGGTGGGTGCCCTCGGTTCGGTGCTCGGCGCCCCGTTCGGCCGGATCGGCCGTCTGGCCCGCACCAATGCGGTGCGCAATCCGCGACGGACCGCGGCGACGGCGTTCGCGTTGACTCTGGGTCTGATGTTGGTGGCGGTCATCGGCACCCTGGGAACCTCGTTCAAGGGCACGGTCAACGAGGCCGTGGACAGCGGGATGACTGCGGAGTTCATCGTCGCCGGCAGCAATCAGATGCCGATTCCCGGGGCGGTCGCCGACCAGGTGGAGCAGGTCGACGGTGTGGCGGCGTCGGTCAGTTTCGGCATCATCCAGGCGACTGCAGACGGCCAGCAGGTGGCCGGCTATGGCGCGGTGGGCGGTCAGCCCGCCGATGTCGCGGTGCTCGACATGCGCGACGGGGCATCGGACCAGTTGCCTGCCGACGGCATGTTCGTCAGCGAACGCACCAGCATCGACAAGGGTTGGCAGCGCGGCGATGTGGTCACCTTCACCGGACCCACCGGCCAGGAGGTACCGGTCACGGTGTCCGGGGTGTACGCCGACAACGAGGCGTTGCAGCCCTGGTTGGTCGGACCCGACGTGTACGACCAGTTGGTGCCGGCGTCGGCGCAGGTGAGCGCGATGATATTCGTGGCACCGGAACCGGGTGTCTCCGCGGAGACGTTGCGCACGAATCTGGAGGATGCCACAGCGTCCTACCTGACCGTCCAGGTGCAGGACCGGACGCAGTTCAAGAGTTCGGTGTCGAGTCAGATCGATCAGATGCTGGCCACCCTGTACGCGATGCTCGGCCTGGCCCTGCTGATCGCGGTGCTCGGGATCATCAACACGCTGGCGTTGTCGGTAGTGGAACGCAAGCGGGAGATCGGAATGTTGCGCGCCGTCGGCATGCTACGGGCGCAGGTCCGTCGCAGCATCTACCTCGAGTCGGTGCTGATCGCCATTTTCGGTGCCATCCTCGGGGTGCTGCTCGGCACCGTCATCGGCGTGGCGCTGGTGCGCACGTTGGCGAAATGGGGCCTCGGTACGCCTGTGGTGCCGTGGACTCTGATCGTCATCACGCTGGTCGCGTCGGCGGTGGTGGGCGTGCTTGCAGCGTTGTGGCCGGCGGTCCGGGCGGCGCGCACGCGGCCGCTGGAGGCGATCGTCGAGGCGTGAGGGCCTCGGGTCGCACACCCGCGTCGTCGGCGGGCAGTGACACAATCGGTCCATGACCCGACCACCCGACGAACCCTGGGACCCGAATCGCGAGAGCCCGGAGACGCGACGTTTCGAGCCTTCCGACGAGACCGCCGCCTACGGGCCGACCGATGAGATCCCGGGTCAGCGTGCACAGAGCGCGGGCCCCGGCGAGCCGCCGACCACGGCGGCGCAGCCGGGGCCCTACGACGCGCCGCAGGCGTACACCGCGGCCAACTACGGCGCGGGTTATGGGGGGCCCGGCTACGGCGGTCCGGTACCACCGGGGCCCCCGCCACCGAAGAACACCGGACGCACCGTCGGTCTGGCGCTGGCCGCGCTCGGCGCCCTGGTGGTGCTGGCGCTGGTCGGTGTGCTGATCGCGCGCGGCGGCACCGACGACGGCACGGACGCATCGGCGGGCGCCGACTCGTCGTCGGCGACGACGTCGACCACCGAGCGCGAGGACACCACCACGTCGACCACCACCACGACCGAGGACACAACGACCACGACGACACCCACCGTGGCCCCGGGCGAGGTGGTCTATCAGCTCACCGGCAACGGTGACGTGGTGGGCATCCGCTACCTCGAGCAGGGCAGTTCGACGGTGGTCGCCGCGGCCGGTACCCCGTGGTCGCAGGCGGCGACGGTCGGCGGGACGTCGGCGGAGATCACGGCCATCGTGATCCGCGGCCCGGTGACCTGCAACATCCTGCGTGGTGAGGATCTGCTGGCGTCGTCGACCAGTCGAGGCGGGCCGCTGCGCTGCGCGGCGACGGTGAATTGACCCCGCCCCTCGGCGCTCAGCGTTTCCGTAGCACCAGCACCAGGTTGGTGCCGAGGACCTCGCGCAGGCCGGGCACGCGCATCACCCACCACAGCCACGACGGCAGATAGCGTGGGAACGCGCCGACGACGTCGGCACCGGCCACGGTGCCGGCCCACCGCAGCCCCTGCGCTGCGGTCACCGGGAACAGTGAGGTGCCGTAAAGGTTCTTGGGCGGATGACCGTGCCGACCGGTGTACCACCGCGCGGCGCGATGCCCGCCGAGGTAGTGCGTCAGGCCCATCTCGTGTCCGCCGAACGGCCCCCACCACAGCGTGTAGCTGATGATCACGGTGCCGCCCGGTCGGGTCACCCGCAGCATCTCGTCGGCCATCTGCCACGGTTCGCGGGTGTGCTCGACCACGTTGGAGGAGAACGTCACATCCATCGAGCGGTCGGCAAACGGCAGCTGCTGTCCGGAGCCGCGAACGGAGGTGCGGTGCTCGAGGCCGCCGGCGTGCATCTCGCTCGGATCGGGTTCGACGGAGATGTAATGCGCGCCGCGGCGGTCGAAGGCGTCGGCGAAGTAGCCGGGACCACCGCCGACGTCGAGGATCACCGCATCCCGCAGGGGGCGGTCGTGCCAATCGCCGACCATCTGGGCCGTGTCGGCGGCGATGGCGCCGTAGAAACGTGCCGGATCGGTCTGCTCGAACCGGAAGTCATCGAGCAGGCGTGCGGCACGCGACAGGGTGGCGTACTCGGCGAACTCCGGCCGGATACCCCGCCCCGGCAGCCGCCACCTCACGTGTCCACCCGCGCTTGGCCGGTGCCCGGCGAACCGCCGGTGCGGGCGCGCAGCCCGATCATGAAGGTGTGCAACGCGAACCGGAACTCCGAGCGCACATCCTTCGGCAGAGCGGGTACGACCGTGCTCAACGACGGGTACTGCCCGGCGTCGAGGCCGCGGTAGTACTCGAACACCGCGGCGCGGTCGTCCTCGGTGTCCTGTGCGGACTGCAACGCGTATCCGACGATCAACCGCGCCAGCGCGTGATCGGCGGCGCCCGCATCCGAGGCCGACAGGCCCGCTGCCATCAGCAGCGTCAGCGACCGTTCGTAGCGGGTCAACCCCATTGGCCCGAAGTGCACCTGACCGGCGAAGAGACTCGCCGAGTGAGGATGGCGGTGCAGGACGTCGAAGGTGACCACGGCGGAGCGTTCGACGACCTGATCCCACCGGTCGCCGAGGTCCGAGCGCGCCAGCGCGGCGACGATCTCCGACATGATGTGTTCGGCCAGGCGGGTGCACAGTTCATCCTTGCCGCCCGGGAACTGACGGTAGAGCGTGGAGGTCGAGGAGCCCAGCCGCCGGGCCAATGCGCGCATGCCGAGCGACTCCTGCCCGCCGTCGGCCAGTAGCGACAGCGCCTCGGCGAAGATCTCCTCGGCGGGCAGCGGCGGTCGGCCGCGGGGATGCTCCGGCATCGAGGTTCCTCGTCTCGGCTGATGGACGGTCGGGCGACGTCCGTGTCCGAGGCAACTCGGCTCACCCGTCACGCTCACCTCGCCGGTACGGATCGTCTCAACTATCGTTGTAGACGTCCGGCGGGTTAGCGGCTACAGTGTAGCCGCAACAGACTTGCTGTCTGTCGTCGGACCGGGACCCCCGGGTCGGACGCGGTATGGAGGGGATACCACGTACGGCCTCGGGGGTTCTGCTGTTGCGATCGCCTACTCTGGTCGCAATGTCCGAACCGATTCATGTGCTGCTGCTCTGCTGGCGCGACACCACGCACCCGCAGGGTGGAGGCAGTGAACGCTATCTCGAACGCGTCGGCGCGGAACTGGTCGAGCGCGGCATGCGAGTGACGCTTCTGACCGCCGCCTACGATGGCGCGCCGGCGATCGAGCACCGGGCCGGCGTGCGCATCCTGCGGGCCGGTGGTCGACTCTCGGTGTACCCGCGCGCTCTGCTGACGATCGTGGCCGCGCGGTGGGGCCGCGGCAGGCTGCCCGGTGCGCCCGACATCGTCATCGACACCCAGAACGGCATCCCGTTCTTCGCCGGCACGGTGTCGCCGGCGCCCACGGTGGTGCTGGTTCATCACTGCCATCGCGAGCAGTGGCCGGTCGCCGGACGGCTGCTCGGGCGGTTCGGCTGGTGGCTGGAATCGCGGGTGTCGCCGCGGGTGCACCGACGCAGTAGGTATGTGACGGTGTCGGGTCCGTCGGCAGACGAACTCGTCGCCCTCGGCGTGGACCGTGAACGGATCACCGTGATCCGCAACGGGATCGACGCGATCGTGCCCCAGCCGGCGAACCTCGCCGAGTCCGACGACCCGGCCGGCGGCCCGCGGTTGTGTGTGCTCTCCCGACTGGTCCCACACAAGCAGGTGGAGGACGCCCTGGCCGTGGTCGCCGAATTGCGCCACGCCCGAGCAGACGTGCACCTCGACGTGATAGGCGGTGGCTGGTGGTCGGATGAACTGCGCGACACCGCCGCCCGGCTCGGTGTGCAACGATTCGTCACTTTCCACGGCCATGTCGACGAGCCCCGCAAACATCAGCTGCTCGCCCGCGCCGACGTCCATCTGATGCCATCGCGCAAGGAGGGCTGGGGTCTGGCGGTGGTGGAGGCGGCCCAACATCGGGTGCCCACCATCGGCTACCGCAGTTCGGTCGGACTGGTCGAGTCGGTCGAGCACGGCGAGACCGGCCTGCTCGTCGACGGCGTCGACGAACTGGTCAGCGCGACAAGGAAACTGATCGACAACCCGGAGGAGGCCGCGCGCCTCGGTGGCAACGCGCAACGCAAGGCGGCCGGCTACTCGTGGTCGGCGACCGCCGACGGATTCATCGACGTGTTCGACGGGCTGCTGCAATCAGCGCCGCGACCAGTGCGATCACCGCGGTAACCGCCCAGACGAGATGGGCGACAATGGCTGTCGTCCGCGCGGCGGTGGACGCCCCGAGATCGGCGATCGGCCCGGGGATGCGATAGAGCGTCAGGTCGGCGCCGCGGAACACGACCGCCGCCTCGGCGGCGAGGGCCGATGGCGGATCGTTGTTCTCCACCACCACCCAGCCGACACCCAGCTCCGCCAGCGGCCGCGTGGAGCCACCGGCCGACAATGCCGCGTCGACGTCGGCGCCGCGCCCGGACGGCGGATCGACGACCACCGAATCCACCACCAATCGGCCGGATTCGGTGACCGGCGCGCGCACCATCCGGGGCAGCGGGTCCAGTGACGGTCCATCGGTGAACGAGTACTGCCGCACCGACCCGGTCGGCCACACCGCCACCGCGCCGTGATCGGCGGTGATCTGTGCCGAGACGGCCGCCCAGTCCGACGGGTAGGTGACCGGGGAGATCGTCCCGCCGACACCCCACGCGAGGTCGGGTAGCGGTGCGACGATCAGAAGTGTTGTGGCGGCGAGCGCGAAACCAGCGGGCACCCAGCGGCGCGCGGCGGCCACCGCGGCGGCGGTCGCAACGGCGACGAACGGCACGAGCAACGCGAGGTACTTCTGGGTGTCGCGGAACAATCCGAGTCCTGGCACGTCCACGGTGGCGGCCGACAGCGTCTCGGCGACCGGCCCGATGGCTGCCACACTCACGGCGATGGCGGTGGCCGCGGCCACCACACCCAGGGTCGCGATCACGCCGGTGTCGGGTCCCCGGTGACGCCACAACCAGACGGTGCCGGTGGCGATGACGAGCAGCAGCGCCGCCGTCGCCACGGCCGCCCACCAGATGGTGCGGCTGGCGGGAACAGCCTCGGCATTCCAGATGCCGCCCAGCCCGAGCACCGTGCCGATGGTGCCGAGTCCCGGTTCGGCACGCACGCCGAAGACGGTGAAACCGTTGTCGCCGGCGGCGATGGACGCATGGCCGACAAGTGTTGCGGTCAACCACGGTAGGGCGGCGACGACCCACCCGATCCACCAGAGGCCGAGCGTCCGCCCCCGACGGGCGGCCCCGGATCCCTCGTATCGGATTCTGCGCACACCGATCCCGGTCAGCGCGAGGAGGAGAACGCCGGACAACATCGACCCAGTCGGGGTGAAGGCGGCGGCGCAGAGCGCGGCCACCAGGTGAGTCCACGGCACCCAGCGCGGGGTTGCCTCCGACTGGCCGTCGACGGTGTCACGCAGAATGTCGCACGCCGCGGTGGCGACCCACCCGAGTGCTGCATACGAGACCAGCAGACTCCAGTGTCCCTGCAGGAGGCGTTCGGCCACATAGGGATTCCAGATCGCGACCATCGCCGCGGCAGCCGCGCCGGTGCGCCCGGCTGCGCCCACCAGGCGCAACGCCAGGCGGCCGTAGCCGACGCCGGCGCACACCAGGGCGGCGAAGGTGATCGCGACGACCACCGCACCGCCGTCGACCACCGACGACGCCATCGCGACGACCCAGTCCTGCGGGACCGCGCGCGGCGGCAGATCCCCGACGCCCAGGGTGGTGTCGGTGACGAAGGAGCGTGGGGTCGACACCGCATCGCGGTAGAGCAGGTGTCCGGACCGCAGCAGCGGCGCCATGATCAGCGCGGCCAGTGCGCCGCTGACGGCGCACAGGAGGACGACCGGGTGGCGGCGCCGGGTCATGGCCGGCTCAGTAGTGATAGGTGTCCGACGGGGCGGGCGAGTGCACCGAGTCGTCGTCGTAGTCGGAGTTCTCGATGCCGTACGCGCGGGCCAGATCCAGGATCTTGGTGGCGCGGGCGATCCGCGGCAGGTCGGAGCCGTTGCGGATCTCGCCGCCGTCGCGTTCGAACTCGGCGAAGAACTCCTGCGCCCAGCTGATCTCGTCCTGCGACGGCGACAGGCCCTCGTTGACCGGGTGGCACTGGTCGGGTGTCAGGCAGATCTTGCCGGTCATCCCGAATTCCGCGCTCACCGCGGTGGCCTCGGACAGTTTCAGCGCACTCGACCCGACGGTGGGGCCGTCGATGGCGCTGGGCAGGTGAGCCGCCTTGGCGGCGATGGTGAATCGCGACCGGGCGTAAGCCAAGGTGGCCGGGTCGTCGCCGAAGCCGGTGTCACGCCGGAAGTCGCCGATGCCGAACGCCAGCCGGAACGTGCCCTTGGCCGAGGCGATCTCGCTGATCCGTTCGAGCCCCCGTGCGGTTTCCACCAGCGCCACGATCGGCACATCCGGCAGCCGCTTGGCCGTTTCGCTGACGTGGTCGACCGACTCGACCATCGCGAGCATCACCCCGCCCACCGATGTGCTCGCCAGTGCCGCGAGATCGTCGGCCCACCACGGGGTGCCGAACCCGTTGACCCGTACCCAGTCGGAGTGTCCGGCGTCGAGCCACTGCACCACGTGGTCGCGGGCGCTCACCTTGTCTTTGGGCGCCACGGCATCCTCGATGTCGAGCACCACGACGTCGGCGCGTGACCGGTGCGCCGCCTCGAATCGTCCGGCGTGGGCTCCGTTGACCAGCAGCCAACTGCGCGCGAGTACCGGATCGATACGGAAACCGACGGGATCTGTACTGGCGGCGTCGTCGGAAAAGTTCTGGTCGTACATCGAGGCGGTGCGCTCCTGCGGCGGCGGATGGGACCTCACCATCGTTGCCTATCGCGCGTGCGGCGTGCAAAACACCGTGCCGTCCCCGGCTTGCCGGACGCGACGTGCACACTTGAGGCCATGGCCGGGCACGACGACCGCATCGCTGGACACGATCGGCGTGCTCTCGGGTCGGCTGACGTCACGACGGCCAGGGCCGAGCGCTCGGGTGTGGCCGGGGCGCTGGGCTGGGTGGCAGGTGGATCGATGGTCGCCAACGTCTGTGCCTATCTCATCCACCTCACCGCGAGCCGGTGGTGGCTCGACACCGCCGAATACGGCGAACTCGCCGTCGGCCTCACCGCGATGCTCGTGCTGACCGTCGCGGCGCTGGCCTTGCAGGCGGTGGTCGCGCGCGCCGTGGTCCACCACGCCGATCCGCGCCGGATTCGTCGCGTGACGGTACAGACGACGATTGCCGTCTGCGTACTGGTGGTGGTCGCCATCGTCCCGACTGCGTGGGTCACCTCGATGAGCATCGACACCACCTCGGCGGCCCTCGTCGCGGCGCCGATGCTCACCGTTATCGGCGCCGGTCAGGGAATACTGCAGGGGCACAAGCAGTTCCGCCTGCTCGGCTGGGTACTCGCGGCGGTCGGCGTGTTGCGCACGGCGCCGCTGATCGCTGCACTGGCCGTCGGTGCCGGTCCCGCCGGAGCGCTGGCGGCCAGCGCGTCGGGCATCGCGGTCGCCGCGGTGGTGGTGCTGTATGCGACCCGGGTGGCTCCGATCGGCTCGCCGACACCGGCCAGGACTGCACTCGGCTCGGGCGGTATCGGACTGCTCGGCGTGGTGCAGGCTTCCGGCGTGCAGTTGGTGCTGGTGGTGGCGGCGTCGGTCGACCTGCTGCTGTCGCGCACGGTGCTCTCGCCCGACGACGCGGGGATCTACGCGTTGGGGGCGATCGCGACCAAGGTGGCGTTCTGGCTGCCGCAGGCGGTGGGGGTGGTGTTCTATCCCCGCCTGGCGGACCCGGCGACGTCGCGGCGCTCCCTGGTGCATGCGGTCGGGGTGGTGGCGCTGATCGGGGTGATCCTCACCGTGGGTGCCGGGTTGGCCGGACCGTTGGTACCGGTGCTGGTGCGCCCCGACTACCAGCCGCTGGTGCCCATCCTGTGGCTGTTCGCCTACACCGGCGCGATGCTGGCCGTACTGCAGGTGGCGTTGCTGTCGGCGATCGCCCGCTCGGCGACCGGGGTGTCCGCGGTCACGTGGGTGGTGGTCGCCGCCGAGATCGCGGTGATCGTGGGCGCGGTGGACACGATCGTGGCGCTCGCGGCCACGGCGGCGACCGCGGCGACGATCGCCGCGGTCACGACGACGGTGTGGGGTCTGCGTGCGCAGCGGGTCGACGAGGTCGTCGGGGCGGCCAGCCGCGAGTGATGAGCATCAGGCCGGCCGCGATGGCCGCCAGCCCGGCGAGGGCGGCCAGGATCGGCACGACGCGACCCCAGATGGCGATCGGGGTGTTCAACGAGGTCGCGCGGTCACTCATCCGCGCCTGGGTTGGGTCGTCGTAGCCGAAGCTCGCCGACAACGCGGTCAGCCGCTGATCGGGGAGCGAGGTGTCGATGAAGCGGTAGCTCTGTTCGATGGTGATCTGCTCGTCGAGGATGGTGCCGGTGGCGGTGTCGACGGCCAATTCGGTGCGGCCGCTGTGGTGCAGGGTGGCCGTCAGTTCGCGGGCCGGGTCGACACCGGGCACCCCGAACCACGAGGCGGGCCGGGTGATGATCGTCGGCGGGGCGCTCTGCGCATCGCCGCTGATCTGATGTAGGTCGGTGTCGGGGACGTCGGCGACGAAGCGGGTGGCGTCGCGGCCGTGCACGGTCGTCGTGCCCGCCGGGCGCAGCGGCACCGTGCGCCGGGTGATGACGTCGAACCAGGTGTGTTCGGTGTCGGAGACCCCGAACGGCAGCAGATAGGTGTAGCCGGTGCGGTCGGGGACGCGAATCGGGGCGGCATTGCTGTCGTACTGGATCTCGGAACTGCCGGGCTGTCCGCTCGTGGGACCCAGGTCGGGCAGCGCCGACGTGCGGTCGAGGGTGATGCGGTCGCGGACGGCGCCCACGGTCGGATCGGTGCACTGCGCCTGCCCGGCAGGCGGCTCGGTGCCGCTGCCGGGGCGCGGGGCCTGCGGATCCACCTCGCGGTCGTCGACCCTCAGCGAGTCGGCCTGGATGGATGTGCCCGCCTGCAGGGTGACGCGGTCGGCGTCGGACGGCTGGACCGCGACGAACCGCTGCTGCCGGACGAGGTCGGCGCCGACGACCCGCGCCGACGCGGTGGCCAGCGAACACCGGTCGAACACCTGCGCCGACTCCGCGTCACCGGTGCCGGTGCTCAGGGCCGTGGTGGTGACGTCGGTGGACAGCGGAATGGTGCGCAGACCGTCGACGAACACCGTGGGCAGTGCGATCGCGGCCGCGAGCAGGAAGCCACCCACGAACAGCAGGACCGGTCCGATGAGATCAGTGGTCTGCAGACGGCTGGGCTGCACACCGTGGGGGCCGGGCGACGACATAGGGGCGAGCGTACTGACCGGCCGTGCCGGCGCCGTAGGCGTGACCCGCTGTGTGACGTCCGGCTACCCTGAGTGACCAGCATGAGCAGTATCGATCCCCCGACCAGTGTCGTTTCCGCGTCCGACGCGCCGACGGCTGCCCGCGAGGTGCGTCGGTTCTTCGGCCAGCTCGAGGGGATGCGGGCGGTCGCGGCGATCGGCGTGCTCACCACCCATGTCGCCTTCCAGACCCGGGCGGTGGAGCTCCCGGTGCTGGGCCCCCTGCTGGGGCGGCTCGATCTGGCGGTGGCGCTGTTCTTCGGACTGTCCGGTTTTCTGCTGTGGCGCCCGTGGGTGGCCGCCGCACATCGCGCCGTGCCACGCCCGCGGGTGCGCCGCTATCTGCTCCATCGGCTGGTGCGGATCTGGCCGGCGTATGTGGTGGTGGTGTTCGTGGTGCTCACCCTGCTGCCCGACGCCAAGGGCGCCGACCTCACGGTGTCGCTGGCCAACCTCACCCTGACACAGGTGTTCGTGCCGCTGTCGTTGACGGCGGGGCTCACCCAGATGTGGAGTCTGTCGGTGGAGGTCGCCTTTTACGCCTTGCTGCCGGTGATCGGGCTCGCGATGGTGCGGCTGCGCGTCGCCGACGGTGCCGGGAGCGGGCGGATCGGGTGGCGGATACCGGTGTTGTTCGGTCTCGGGGCGCTCAGCCTCGGGTGGGCTTGGATCGCGATGGTATTACCGGTGGCCGCCGGGGTGGAACCGAAGAACTGGGTGTTCGGGCATCTGCCGTGGTTCTTGGCCGGTCTGGTGCTCGCGGAGATGGTCGGCGCCATCGAGTTCGACGCCCGTCGGCCGGTGCCTCGCTGGTTGCGGGTGGTCGTCGGAATCGGTGCCCGGCGGTGGGTGATGGCCGCGCTGCTGCTCGTCGCCTACGTGCTGGCCTGCACGCCGATCGCCGGCCCCACCGGCCTGGGTGATCTCGCGCCCTGGCAGTTCGCCGTGAAGATGGTCCTCGGTGCGATCTGCGGGTTCGCGGTGCTCGCGCCACTGGTGTTGTCGGCGGGGCCGTTCCGGTTGTTGTGCTCGCGGGTGATGCTGGCGTTGGGCCGCTGGTCCTACGGCATCTTCATCTGGCATCTCGCGGTGCTGGCCGCAGTGTTTCCGCTGTTCGGGATTGTGCCGTTCAACGGCGATTTCGTGCTCGTGTGGGCCATCACCCTGGCCCTGACGATCGGGGTGTCGGCGGCCAGTTACGCCTTCATCGAGGAACCGGCTCGCCGGCGGCTGCGCACCTGGGAGAGCGTACGGGCGAATCGTCGCCGAGCCCAGCCGGATTCGTCGCCGACCACAGCCGAGAAGACCGTCGACGACACGGCGATCAACGCCGGCAACTGAACCCACCAGTCGAATCCGGTGTATCCGGTGGCGGCGTGCCAGGGCCCGCTCGCGAGGCCGAGGGTGGCGGCCACCATCGCGGCGAACACGAGGGTCACCGTGACCGGTGGGCGCGGGCTCAGGGTGATCACGCCGGTCAGCACCGCGACCATCAGACCCGCCCAGCCGGCGAGCAACCACGCCGCGCCCAGCCAGGACACCGCGGCCGCGCCGGTGAGCCAGGACTCCGAGAGGCTGGGGCCGGTGAACGGTTGCGGGTGGGGGTGGTCCGAGGTGCGCCGTGGCCACCAGGCGAGCAGCAACAGCAGCGCGGTCAGGGCCAGCCCGAGGCCGAGCGACCAGCGGTAGAGCGAGTCGAACCGGTATGTGAGGTCGATGGAACCGGCCGCACCCGCGGGCACCACCCAACCCTGCTGCCAGCCGTTCACCACCACCGGGGCCAGCTCGCGGCCGTCGAGTGAGGCCTGCCACCCGGGGTTGGTGCTCTCCGGCACCGCCAGGATGCGGTCGCGGTCGACGGCGTCGACCGCGACACCGCGGTGGGTGTCCGACCAGTCGGTGACGTCGGCGGGTACGGGCGCGCGCGATGTGCCGACGTCGGACCGGTCGGTCACCGGCAAGGAGACCTGGTCGACGCTGAATGCCGGGCCGGGGTTGACCGACAGTTCCTGTTCGCCCGCGGGCAGCGAGACCGGTTGGGAGGTACAGGGTGTGGCGACGACGGGACGGCCCGCACGCAGATCGCCGGCGGTGGTGCGCACCGACAGGCCGATCACCTGACCGGACACGGTCAACCCGATGCCGGCGTCACAGCCGATGTCGATCACCCGGTCGTCGTCGGGGGTCGGCTGCGGGCCGGGCAGGATCTGCACTTCGCTGATCCCGACCGGGGCGGCGCGGGCGAATCCGAGGCTGTTGACGTCGATGAGGTCGGTGGTCTCGGTGACGGTCAACCGAATCCGGTCGGTCACCGCCGGCGCCAGGTCGACGATGCCGTCGCGGCCGACGGTGCGTGCCTGGGTGCCTGTGCCGAGGTCGACGGTGACGCGGTGCGGCGCAGCCGGATATCGTTCGGGCAGAATCAGTCTGAGGCGCTCGACACGCTGGGCCTGCGGTAGCCGGATCACGAGCTCGGGGTCGTCGGCCTCCTCGTCGTCGGAACGCGTGGCGGGTTCGGGTGCGGTCCAGGTGGTTTCGGGGTTACCGTCCACCGCGGCACTCGCGTTGCCGCGCGGATCGTCGACGGCGGTGGGGCCGTCTGCGGTGACCTGGCCGGGGGTGTGGATCAACGCGCGCAACGCATCGCTGGATTTCGGCCGCAGCACGACCGTCGGGTCCACAGTGACCGGGGCGGGCACCGACAGGGCGCGCGTCACGATGCCCGGTGTTTCTGGGGCCAGACCGAGGCCGGGTGCGCAGCGCACGGCCGTGTCGTCGGCGACGCAGGTCGAGCGGCCGCCGAGTTCCTGGGTGAGCAGCCAACCCGAGACGGTGGTGCCGGCCGGTGGAACGGGCAGCGTCACCCGATGCCGGATCGTCATCGGTGCTTGGGTGGCCAGGTCCGCGACGGACACTTCACCGAGCGCGAACTGGTTGCCCGCGCTGCCGTCGGCGGTACTGATCGCCCGGATCTGTACCCAGCGGGTCGGGCCGCTCGGTGCGGTCACCGTGACCGGGGTACCCGGTTCCACGTTCTGGGTGACCGCGCTGCCCGATTCGGTGCTGACCAGGATGGCCGACACGTCGGAGCCCAGCGCCGGCGCTGTGGTGAGGGTGACCGCCAGATCCGAACGTGGCTCGGTGAAGTCGAGACGTAACCATTTGCCGACCGCGGCGTCGAGGCCGTCGGAGACCCAGGCGGTGTCGGGGTCGCCGTCGAAGGCCGCCGCCGATGAGTTGGCCGGCGATGTCTGGCCCAGTTGGGTTGCGTCGGAGGCAGACCCGGATGTGGTGACGCGAACCTGGCCGGGTTGGTTGTTCAGCAGCCATTCGCCGTGCACCAGGGGTTGTCCGTCGACCGGATAGTCGGCGACGGCGTTCTGGGTGCGCCGCGGGTCGTCGGGAGCGCGGATCGCCGAGCTGTGGTCGTCGACGCGACCGAAGTCGGTTTCGCGGTCGGTGGGGGTATCGGTGATCAGGACGCCGGGACCGTCGCCGAGTCCGGCGCGGCGGGCGTCGGCGGCGAGCAAGGCCGGTCCCATCGGTGGGTTCCCGGTGCGTGCCCGTTGTTCCTGGACCGCGGCGAGCGCCTCCGGTCCGCCTGCCACCCGCGGGGTGTCGCCGGCGTCGACGAGGACCGGTCCGGTGCCGGGGAATCCGGTGTCGGTGTTTACGGCATAGATCTGGATGGCCGGCATCGCCGGGCGTAACCCATTGTCCCGCATCACACCCGGTACGGCTGCCGGCCCCACGTCGGGGCCGAAGGTGGCCACCCGGTCGAGTCCCGGTGACGTGTCGAGGGCCTGCTGGGCGACCAGCGGGCGGGCCGAGCGCGACGTGTCGGGGTCGAGGTCGGCGCGCAGCACCACGAAGCCGATGCCCTGCTGGGCGAGGGTGGCGGCGAGGCCGGGGGAGCCGCGGCCGTCGGCGATCGCGCGTTGCACCGAGTCGAGGGCGCGGATGGCGCCGGGCGGGGTGAGCGGTATCGCGTCGCGCACCGCCCACGGGGTGTCGGCGAGCGGCTGCAGCGGTTCGTCGCGGGTCAGACCCCACAGTTGGTCGGCGAATGGTGCCCCCGGCACCACGAGTGTGCGGGTGGGGGCGGTCGTGTCGGGGTCGGAGCTGTGTTGCGACAGCCAGTTCGCCGTGGCGCGCCAGTAGTCGGGGATCTCCTTGTAGGTGCCCGCGGGCGCGAGTTGGCCGGTCCACATCAGCGAACCGGCGCCGATGGCGGCGACCACCACGACGATCGCCGCGGCCACCGGCCGGGACCGCTGGGGGTGGGCGAAGGAAGCCGCGGTGTCGCGAACCGACGTGGTGCCGGGCAGCGGCACGCGGGCCAGCAGATGCGCGATGCCGAGGACCAGCGGGATGCGGATGAATGGTTCGAACTTGTGGATGTTGCGCAGGAAGGCGCCGCTGCCGTCGAGGAACACCCGCACGGGTTCGGCGATGGGGGAGCCGAGTTCACCGGCGTAACCCACACACATCAGCAGCAGACCGACGACCAGCACCGTCACCAATCGTCCGCGGAAGGGCATCCGCCGCATGCACAGTCCGGCGAGTCCGGCGGCGGCCAGCACGACGGTGGCGACGACGGCGGCGGGTTGGGTGACCAGCACGGCGCCGGCGACGCGTTCCGGTGACACGAACGGTGTCCATGAGCTGGTGCCGCGCAACACCTCGGTCAGCGATGTCCATTCGGTGGTGACCCGGGACGACTCGATGAAGTCGAGGAACGGCGGACTCACCCTGGACAGGATGAGGAGCGGGATCACCCACCATGCGCAGGCCATCGTCAGCCCGAGCGCCCACCACGCGCCGAAACGCCACCAGCGGCGCACCGGCACCGTGGACAGTGCCGGCGCATGCAGCAGCCACCACAGCACTGCGACACCGAGCGCGGCGAGGGTGGCGACGGCGTTGACCGCGCCCATCAGTGCGACCGCGGCCGCCGACTGCAGAGCTGCGCGCCACACCGGGCGGTCGGGTTCGCGGGTCAGTACCCGGATCAGCGGCAGCAGCACCCACGGGGCCAGCACCATCGGCAGGGTTTCCGACGAGATCGAACCGATGGTGGTCAGGATGCGTGGGCTCAGCACGAACACGATGCCGGCGATGACCCGGGAGCCGGGGGAACCGATGCGCATCGCCTCGGCGAGTCGGACGATGCCGACGAACCCGATGACCAGCAGCAACGCCCACCACAGCCGTTGGATCACCCAGGGTGGGAGATGCAGGAGGTCGCCGAGAGCGAAGAACGCGCCATGCGGGAAGAAGTAGCCGTACGCCTGGTTCTGCACCTGGCCGAGGGGCGCGTTCGCAGACCACAGGTGGGCGGCGCGGGAGAGGAACCCGATCGGGTTGGCGGTGAGGTCGAGTTTGGTGTCGGCCGAGATCCGCCCGGGCGATTGCAGGAACGAGATGATCAGCGCGCACAGCGCTGCCACCGCGATGCCGCGGCGGGAGAGCGCGGCGTTCTTGGGCGTCGAGGAGCGAGGTACCGCTGGCGTGATAGGCGTCAGGGAGGGCCGCCCGAAGGTCAGTTGTCGGACCCGGAACCGCCGCGTGAGCCGTAGTCGACCGAGCCCTGCACGAACCCGTTGTTGGGGTTGATGCTGTTCACGTCCGTCGACGGGCTGGTCTCGGTGGACAGGAATCCGCCGAGGAACACCGCCCCGAGACCCACCACGATGCCGGCGACCCCGGCCACGGCGCCGGCGACGAGACGGTTGTTGGTCATGGCGACGAAACTACCATCGACCGGTGATGACGACGGTCACCGTGGTCGCGTGGTTCCGGTGGGCCGGTCAGCGGATCACGATCGATCCGTTGCATGCGATGGCGGGGATCGCCCAGAGTGCGTTGCTGTTGGTCGCGTTCAAGGTGATGTTGACGCGGCCCGTGCCGATCGCGGAAGTGTTGACGACGAAGTTGTGCACACCCTGATACGGCGGGCTGATGTGCGTCGTCGACCGCAGCACGCCGCGCTTGTTGGTGCGGGTGTTGTGCCAGTCGAGGCGGGCGTCGGAGCGGTAGCCGACGCCGATCCAGTAGCTGGTGAAGTCGACGGCGATGTAGGTCTTCCCGGCGTACTGCGCCACGATCGCGCGACTCGGCATGAACGGGACGTCGACGATGTTGGGGCTCAGCCCCAGGCATTGTGTCATCCGGTACTCGGTGGCGGCGGCGGCTTCTCCCGCGGCGGCAGTGGTCAGGCCGACGACCCCGGCGCCGGTGATGGCGACGGCAGCAGCGGCGGCGGCTACACGATGGCGGAGCGACTGGCGCACAGACATGGTTCCTCTTATCGACGACGACATGGCGTTCACGGATGCGGTGTCCGCTACGGGCGTTACCGGCGGCCGGGCGTGCTTTGTTAGCCACGTCACGGTTTTGTGACCGCCTTGTGATCCCGCGAGGGCTGCGGAGTCACTACGCAGTGACCGGCGGTTGCTTCTCACATTGCGCCGGAACGATGAACACCGGCCGGTGGCAGTGTTTGAGGACCCGCTCGGCGACGCTCGACCGCAGCAGCGCCTTCAAGCCCGACGACCCGCGGGTGCCGGTGACGAGCAGATCCACGGCGAGCGCGTCGGCGGCGGCGACCAACGCTCCCCACACGGTGGATTCGACCTCGACCAGTGAACCTCTCGCGGCGAGTCCGGCCTCGAGGGCCAGTTGGACGCCGCGGCGGTTGATGGTCTCGGCTTCCTCTTCGAGAGCCTGGTCGACTCCTTCCTCGAGGCGGGTGTCGATGAACGGCTGCATGCCGCCTGAGAGCGTCGACAGGCGGGCTGGGGACAGTTCACCGGGCTGCCACGCGGTGACGACGTACGCGGTCTGTGCGCGGAGGAATCGGCCGGCGTAGCGGATGGCGCGGTCGGCATTGTCGGACCCGTCGTAGGCGATCATCAGGGTCTGGCGGGCACCCCGGTCCATACCACCGTTGGTCGGGGCGGACTGGGCGGTGGTGGGTGCGCTCGGGTCGGACCCCACGTCCATTGCCCCAGGTTACATGCCAGACTCGTCGCATGGGCTCATCTACACGAGGTTCCGTTGTGCGTGGCGTGGTGTCGATGATCGCGGTCGCGGTCGTGGCGGTGATGAGCGCCGGGTGTGCGAGCAGCGAACCCGCGGGCGTCACGAGCAGCGCGACGTCGGCATACAGCGCTACGTCGGTGGTGTCGAGTTCGTCGGCCGTGGCCTCGCCGACGCCGGTGGCGTGCGGTGCGGCCGAACTGGATCGGATGACGTTGCGGCAGAAGCTCGCCCAGCTCATCGTCGTCGGCGTGACCGGTACCGCGGACGCGCAGGCGATCGTGGACTCCGAGCAGATCGGCGGGATCTTTGTCGGTAGCTGGACCGACAAGTCGATCCTGACCAGCGGTGCCGCCGCACGGATGTCGCGGGGAGGGCGAATCCCGTTGATGATCACTGTGGATCAGGAGGGCGGTCGCGTGTCGCGGTTGTCGGAGTTGGGTATCGACAGCCCGTCAGCGCGGGAACTCGCGCAGACCCGAACGCCGGAACAGGTGCGGGAGTTGGCCGCCTCGACCGGACGGCAGTTGAGTGAACTGGGTGTCACCGTCGATTTCGCGCCGGTGGCCGACGTGAGCGATGAGGCCGATGGCGAGGTGATCGGGGATCGCTCGTTCAGCAACGATCCGGCGGTGGTGGCCGAGTACGCGCAGGCCTATGCCGAAGGTTTGGCGTCGGCCGGGATCACCCCGGTGTTCAAGCACTTTCCCGGGCATGGGCACGGTTCAGGTGATTCTCATCTGGGCGTGGTGGTGACGCCGCCGCTGTCGACGCTGGAGACCAGTGATCTGGTGCCGTATCGCACGTTGCTGCAGAATCCGGGGCCGGCTGCGGTGATGATGGGGCATCTGATCGTGCCGGGACTGACCGGGCCGGAGACACCGTCCAGCATCAGTCCACGCGCGTATGGCATGTTGCGGACCGGAAAGCCTTATGGCGGAACGGCATACAACGGTGTGGTGTTCACCGACGACCTGTCCGGGATGGCGGCGATCAGTGCGCGGTACCCGATCGAGCAGGCTGCTCCGATGGCGATCCGCGCCGGCGCCGATATCGCATTGTGGCTCACGACTGACCGCGTGCCAGCGGTGCTCGATGCACTCGAGCAGCAGGTGGCGTCGCAGCGACTGAGCGAGCAGCGGGTGGATCGTTCGGTGGTGCGCGTGCTGCGATCGAAGGGCGTGCTGACGTGCTGAACGAGCCGCCCGACGAGGGGTCGGCCCGACACGATCAGCCGCCTCGTCCTCGCGTTCAGATCACTCCGATGCGCACCGAACGTCCGGTGCGCGGTCGCGGGGTCGTCGTTGCGGTTGGCCTGTGGGCGGCGGCGATCGTGGTGATCGCGGTGACCGCGGTGTTGGTGGCGTTGCACCTGAACGAGATTCGCGTGGTGTTGTCGCTCGACCTTGCGCGCGACGAGCCGGGCGCGACCGCCGACGAGGTGGTGCGGGCGGTGAACATCGCGCTCGGTGTGGGAGCGGTGCTGATAGGCGTCGTGGTGGTGACGGCGATCTACGGATGCACTCGCCTGTGGCAGGGCGCGGGTTCGGGGCGCGGGTGGCTCGTGGTCGCGGTGATTGCGGCAGTGGCGGTGACGGTCGGTGCAGCGATCGTCATCGGGCCGTCGTCATCTGCGGTTGCCGAGGCGGGGCTACCTGCGCTGTTCCAGTGGCCCCTGCCCGCCGTTGGGTCTGCGATCGGCGCTGTGGCGACGGTGATCGCCTACGTCAGCGCGGGTAGGTGACGATGATCTGGTCGGTGCGGGCGTTGCGCCAGGTGATGGTGCGGTCGGTGTGCATGGTCGGTATCCACGGCCCGTCATGCTTACGGTCGTGGTCGGGTCGGCACAGTGGTGCGAGGTTGAAGGCCACGGTCCAGCCGCCGGCCAGCGGGTCGGCATGGCAGAACTTGTGCAGGTGGTCGAGTTCGCATTCCTCGGATGGTCGGCCGCAGTAGGGGTAGCGGCAGCGTCGGTCGAGTTGGATGATCTCGGCGCGCAACGCGGCTGACGGTTTGTAGGTCAGTGCTCCGGGTGGTGGGGTGGCGAATCCGCCGTGGCCGGTGGGGTCGATCGGTGGGGCTGGTGTGCGGTTGCCGAAGATGATCAGTCCGCTGGCGGTGCGGGTGTCACTGGGGCGGGCGGTGATGGTGGTGGCGTGTGGTGCGATTCGTGCGGCGTGGGCCGGGTCGATGGCGCCGTAGCCCATCAGGCGGGTGGGGTCGAGGCCGGTGGGGTCTTGGAGCAGGGTCAGGCCGGGGACGGTGAGGTCGGTGTCGGTGTCGGTGTCGGCGGCGTCGTCGTCAGGATCGTCGGCTACCTCGGCATCTGCTGTGCCTTCGGCGTCCGTGGTGAGTTCGGCTGCTGGGTCCGCGCTGTCCGCGTCGGGGTCGTCGGCCGCTTCCGCATCGGCGACGTCGGTGTCGTGGTCGGCGGGTGGTGCGGTGATGAAATCTCGCCTGGGTTCTGGGGAGGGCGCGACATCCTGAACGGTGTCATCGGCGTCGATTCCGGTGCCGGATTGGGTACTCGCACCGATGTTGTCGTCGTTGTCGATGTTCGAGTCGCTGTCGCGGCCATTGTCGACGTCAGTGTCGTCGTCGAGGTCGGCGAGGGTGATCGGCTGTTCTTCGGCCGCATCAGGCCCACCCAGCACGGGTTCGACGGTGGTCTGGCCGGATGCAGCGGTGTTGTCCGCCGTGGTGGTGTCGACCGACGAGTCACGGACACCGCCGGTGACCGGACTCGGGGTGGTGGCGGGTGCTGGGTTGTTGGTGCGGGTTGGTGTGGCGGGGCAGGTGTCGTCGCCGCAGTGGCAGCGCAGCTTGGCGCCGGGGGCTTTGATGATTTCGGCGAACGCGGCGACGCGTTGGGCTTTGATGCTGCGCCCATCACGGCGACACACCCGTCGTCCGATGAGGGCGCTGATGCGGTCGCGCAGGTGTACGCCGTGTTCGGCGGGGATGCAGGCATCGACGGTCATGTGCCCGAACGCTTCGTTACCGATCGTCACATCCCCGAACAGGTCGGTGATGTCATCGCGCGTCTGGGCCGCCCGATCGGGGTCGAGGCTGATGATGATGGCGTCGAGATCATCTCGCAGGGCGGTGTCGGTGGTGGGTCGGCTGGCCAGATCGAGCACCACATCGTCGAAATCCCACGGCTCATCCTCGGCGGGATCGTCGGTGGTGGCGGGGTCGGTCTCGGCCGCAGCATCATCGGAGCCGCCATCATCAGTGCCGTCGCCGTCGGAGCCGTCGCCGTCGGTGCGCTCACCATCGGTGCCGGCGTCGAGGTCGGCTTCGGGGTCGTCGAGGTCGAGGGTGAGTTCCTCCTCGACATCCTTGCTGGCGGGTTCGTCGGTGTAGGCGTTGTCGACGAGGTCTGCCAGTCGCTCCCGCAGGTCGCCGGTGGGGCCGGTGGCGGCGCCGCGGATGGCCACACCCAGCCGGTGAGGTCTCAAATCGCCGGCACGGAAGGCGTCACGGATCTTGGGGTGTTCGTCGAGTAATTCGTCGAGACTGACCCATTCGCCGGCTTGACGTCGGGAAATACCCAACTGCAGTGAGATTTCGCCTTTCGCGGCCTTGTCCGCGGCGTTGCGGACTCGGTTCGGAACGAAATCGTTGTACCCGGCGAGGCGCTCGTTGTAGGTGGATTGCCCGATCTGGCGGGCGATCTGCATCGCGATGGCCTGGGCTTGATTACTCAACCGCAACAAATCGCGACCATGCTGCGCCAACTCATCGAGACTGCTGGAGGCCAGCAGAGCGTCGTCGGCGGCACGGTCGGTGAAGGTGAACACGGAACGCTCCTTTCCGGCGAAGACGGTCTCTGAGGTCGGGATGGGTTGGTGGGGAATCGAACTGCTGTCAGACTATCGGGCGGGTCTGACAACTTTGCGGCGTTGCGCGCGGCCTGTGGATGGACTTGCTCGGTGAGGTGTTGAGTTCAGGATAGCGATGGGGTGTGACAACTTTTCGTGGATGAGTGTGGTTGTGTGCGTGGACCCTTCGTGACGCGGCCTCGCAAGCTCGGGGCGCTCCTCAGGGATCGTGAGGTGAGCTATGGACTTCCTCCTTGCGGTGGGAAACGTTGGTGGGTAGTCGGACTGGTATCAGACTATCGGGTGGGTCCGACAACTTTGGCTTGCTGCGGGTGCGGTGTGGATGGACTTGTTCGGTGAGGTGTTGGGTTCAGGATAGCGGTGGGGTGTGACAACTTTTGGTAAGTGAATATGGTTGCGTGGGTGGGCCCCTTCGTGACGCTTCCCTCGCAAGCTCGGTCGCTGCTCAGGGATCAGGGGACGCGACCTCGCAAGCTCGGTCGCCCCTCGCGACCAAGGGCTTCGTTCGTTCCTCAGAGGTGATCGGCGTACGCGTCGATCTGCGCAACAACACCTTCGGCGCTTCGTACAGCGGTGGCGCATGCGTCAGACGCCTCGGCGGGCAGCAGTGGGTGGCGGCCCTGGGTGCGCCACGACTGCGCGGCGTCCACGGCCGCGGCGCGGATCTCCGGCGGGGAGGCGTCGGGATGGAGGCGGAGTCGGGAGGCGGGGTCGACGCCGTGGCCGCCGATCAGGTGGCTCAGCTCGTCGGTCTGATCTTCGGTCAGCGGCAGCCCGCCGGCGCGAATCGTGTTGAGCAGCCGGAGTTCGCGGAAACCGTGGACGTCGGCGAGAGCCTGCCTGACCGATGCGCGCACGTCGGTGGCTGCGGGACTTCCGTTGTGCGACAGCACATGGTCGAGGGTCACCAGCACCGAATGTGCCTTGAGCTGGTCCGCTCGCTGACCGAACTGGATGTCGATGACGTCACTGAGCTCGGCGAGGCCACTCCGGGTCATCATCTCCGAGGCGAGTTGTGTCGAGGTGGTGACGCCGAAGCGGATCAGCGTCACCCCCAGCCGTATTCCGAACACCCCGAATCGCTCGGCGAGCGCCCGGCGCGCCGCGGCGTCGATGTGGGGGAGTAGATCCGGCCGTTGGAAGCGGTCGACGCTGAGCAGGGCGGACTCGAGGTCGGCAGGCGCGACCGCGGCCAACTCCATCAGCGTGCGGAACTCCGCCTCCCGCATCGTGCGTGCACCCAAGGCCACCAGGCCCGCGACCGGAACCACGGCCTGGCACAAGCCGGTCCGCGACAGTTCGGTCGCGAATCGGCCGGCAATCTGTTCGGCCGAGATCATCGCATCCATCCGGCCTGCGCCGAGCTCATCGGCACGGGAGACCACGCCGATCACACCGAGTGGCCCGGACCCGCCGCCGATCGATGCGGCGATACGGCGCAACATGTCGGTGTCGGTGGCCGATAGCGAACGCATCAGATAGACGACCGCATCGACGCCGGACTGGCCGTCGTCGGGCGTGAGCAACGACAAAGTCGAGGCCGACAGCTCGGTGGACAACGACGCCGTGCCCGGGGTGTCGACGATGGTGCGGGTGTGTAATGCACGTGACGGCCATTCGACGTCGAGGTGGTCGACGTCGTCGGCGGTCAACGCGCCGAAGTCGAAACCCAGCCGCCCGGCGGTCCGGGTGACCGGGATCGACATCGATCGGCCGTCGACGGTCCGCGCCGACACCGACGCCACCTGACCGCGCCGGTACCAGGTGACCACCCGCGTGCACTCGGTCGCATCAGTGGGCGCGATATCCTGCCCGACAAGCGCATTGAGCAACGTCGACTTTCCGGCCTTCAGTGATCCGGCCAACGCGATCCGGACCGGCTCGGACAGGCGTTGCGCGCATCTGTCGACTGCTTCGGTCGCCACAGCGTCGTCCGCTACCGCCGCGCGTGCCGCCGAGATGAACTCGGCGGCCTGATCGACACCGGTCATCACGCCGTCACCGCAAGAGATTCCAGACGGTCCGCGGCGCGGCGCAGCGCCGCGACGTCCGACAGCGACGATTCCACCGCGGCGGCCCGTTGCGTGCGTTGTGAATCGGCGAGCGAGGCGGCGGACTGCGCTGCGCTGAGCGACTCGGCGATCGAACGTGAGGTCTGCTCGGCGACGGTGGTGAAATGATCGCGCAGCACCCGCTGGATCACCCGCAGACGATCGCGTGATTCCTTGCCGACCTGGAAGCTGACGTCGTCGGTGAACGCCCGCACCGCGTTCTTGGCCTTGGCGCGCCGTTCGACGATGCGTGCCTGCTTGTCGTCGCGATAGGCTTTGCTGCCCAGCAATACTCCGGCGCCGACGGACACCGGGTTGATCAACGCCATGCCCATCATCGTGGAGATGAGACCGAACATCAGGACGCCGCCGTACGACCCGCGCATCCCCACCAACAATTTCTGGCTCAGTCCGGTCTTCTGTGCATCCAGCGCGGCCAGTTCGGCCACCGAGTCGAAAACCCCGTCCAGATCGGCGATGTCGATGGCGGGCAGCGATTCGTCGCCGGATTCAGCGAAGTGTGCGGCCACCCGCTGCGCGAGCCACACCGACCGCTCGTGCGCCCAGACGAAGTTGTCGCCCACCACCGCCGCGGTCTGATCGGCCAGCCACTCGGCGAACCGATCCCAGTCGGTGCCCGGATCGCCGTCGTCGATGGCCCGCTCGGCTTCCCGGGTCACCGCGCGTAAACGATCACGCAGGTCGTGGTCGATGTCCGCGGCGAGATCACCGATCCCGTCGGCGAGCGTCTGCTGCCACTGCGCGGTGCGGCGACGCATGGTCTCCGCGTGGTCTTTGGCCTCCTGTAAACCCGATACGGCGCGGCGCGCGGTATCCGGATCACGTAGCCCCGCCAGTTCGCTGCCGTAGGTCAACGCCAGATGCTCGGACACCACCCGCAGATCGTTGGCGACGGTCGCCCGGGTGGCCTGCTGGGCCGTGGCGACCACGCTGCCACGCAGGTAGCGGTACAGGTCGACGAATCCGGCTTCGGTATTGAGTTGCTCGTCCTGCAGGCGCAACGCGTGAATCCGCAGCGCCGACGACACCGGCAGCACCGGGATGTCGATGCCCGCGGTGCGCAGGTGCGCGCGGTCGGCATCGGCGATCGCTCGCCACTGCGGGTAGAGGTCGGTCTTGGTGAGCAGACACGCCACGGTCGGACACAACTCGGTGACCTGCTGTAGGAAGCGCATCTCCGGGGCGGTGAACTCCTGACTGGCGTCGGAGACGAAGAGCACCGCATCCGCGGTCGCCACCATTCCCAATGTGGTTGCCGCGTAGGGGTGCCCGTGCCCGCCGACGCCCGGCGTGTCCACCACGACGAGTCCGTCGGCGAGCAACGGACCCGGTGCGTCGACCTCCAGCCGCGCCACCTCCCGACCCTCGGCGAGATCGGTGGCCGGAGTGATGGCGGTGATCTGATCCAGCGGGACCGGTACCCGGTCCTCGGCCGCGCCGCCGACCACGAGGTACGCAACCGGTTTCGCGGCATGGCCGATCACGGTCGGCACCGCCGTCGCCTCGTCGTCACCGACCGAGCAGACCTCGAGATTCAACAGCGCATTGACGAACTGGCTCTTACCCTGCTTGAGCTGGCCGACGACGACGATCCGCAGGCGAGGATCGGTCAGTCGTGTCCGCGCCCCGGCCAGCCGGGTGACCAGGTCACCGCGCCCGGCCTCCTCCGCGAGGCCGACCATGCGGTCGAGCAACTCGGGGAGGGCGGACGTGGTGCCCGCGGGAGCGTCTCCCGGTGCGGGTGTGCTGTCGGTCATGGTGCTCTCACGGTAACGGGGTCGGACGGGACGCGGCGACGGTGCGTGTCGCGGGATGGCGTGGGATCAGTTGCCGAGCAACCCGTCGTGGTCGGACGTATCCGTGTCGGTCACGCCCGCATCTGTGTCTCCGCCGAGTCCACCGGACAGCCCGCTGGTCAGTCCGCCGGACAGATCCGAGGTCAACCCGGATGCGGTGTCGACGGTTCCGGACAGCGCGCCATCCGCGGCGCTCGTAGCCGAACCGGTCAGCGAACTGTCGGCGTCGGCACCGCCCAATGCCTCCGCTCCACCGGCCGCCGAGGCCGACGCGTCGGCCGAGCCGTCCGCACCACCGCTCAGCGAGGCCGCGGGGCCTCCGAGCGCCGCATCCAGGCCGCCACCGACGGCGCTGTCGAGTCCGCCGGTCACCTGGCCCGCCGCATCCAGCCCGCCACCGACGGTGCTGTCGAGTCCGCCGGTGACCTGGCCCGCGGCATCGGTGACACCGCCGACGTCGAGTCCGCCGTCTGCGGAACCGCCCGGCAGATCCAGGCCACTCTGCAAACCGAGACCGTCGGTCAGGCCGGTGCCCCCGGCCAGGGCGCCATCGAGTTCGCCGCCGCCGGATGCCGAGCCGTCCCCGGACAGACCCAGATCGACGCCGACGCCCTGCACGGTCTGGTCCACCGCGCCGGCAGCCGAACCGGCCAGACCGGCACCACCGGCCAGCCCCGAGTCGCCGTCCAGGCCCAGCCCGCTGTCGAGACCCAGCCCACTGGTGAGTCCGAGTCCGCTGTCCAGACCGCCGGTGAGGGCGCCCGTGACGCCGGAGTCGCCGGTCAGCGACAGGTCGTCGCCGAGGAGTCCGGTCGATGCCAGCGAGCCGCCGACCGAGAGCGGTCCGGTCGCCGACAACCCGGTGTCGGTGAGTGCGAGCGTCGGGTTCGCGATCGCATCGACCTCACCGGTCACCAATCCGCCCAGACCGCCGACGGAGTGTAGGCTCGAGTCGAGGGTGGCGGTGATGCCGTCGGCGGCCGAGGCGTCGAGGTCCAGTGCGGTACCCAGTGTCGAGGTGACCGCGGTGGTGAGGTCGGTGCCGGCGTTGAGTTGCCCGGTCAACTCCGAACCCAGATCCCCCGAGTACGCCGCACCGAGCACCGCCCCCAACGAACCGCCGAGCCCTGCGCCGACCTCGCCGCCGGCGCCGAGCGCCGACGACAGTGCCCCGCCGAGTTCGGCCGTGGTGCCGGTGAAGACCTCCCCGCCCAACGCGCCGGACAGGGAGCCGCCGAGCGCGGCGTCCAGCGAGCTGCCGAGGTTGGTGACGAGTGCGCCGTCGACGCCGAGTGCGGTGCCCAGGTCGGCGGCGAGGAGCTGTCCGATGCTGACGCCGGATGCGGCCGACAGCAGGCCGTCGACGCCGACGGCGCCGTCCAGCATGCCGCCCAGGGAGGTGCCCAAGGCGGCGGCGATGTCGCCACCGGCACCGCCGACCGCGGCGAGCCCCGCCGACAGATCGCCGGTGAGGCCACCGTCGAGCAGACCCGTCAGGTCCGCGCCGATTACGCCGCCGGCGCCGAGCGCGCCCGCCAGCGCGCCGCCGAGGTCGGCGCCCACCTCGCCGCCCGCACCCAGCGCCCCGGACAGCACGGTCGACAGCGAGGTGTCCAGCCCGGCACCCGCGTTGAGGAGTCCGTCGAGGGCGGCGCCTGCGGAGAGTCCGTCGAGTTCCAGGCCACCGTCGAGCGCGATGCCCAACGCCCCGCCGAGCGCTGCCCCGAGGTCGGCGGCGACGTCGCCACCCGCGGCCAGCGTCGACGACAAGGCGGCCCCGACGGCCCCTTCGAGGTCACCACCTGCGGAGATCACCGACTCCAGGCCTGCGCCGAGCGCGGCGTCGAGGGCAGCCGACAACCCGGCTTCGGCTCCGCCGCCGACACCGAGCGCGGCGGCGACGGCACCACCCATCACCGCACCGAGTCCGGCGCCGCCGGTCAACGCGATCCCGCCGACGGCCGCCGCGCTCGCCGAGAGCACCGCGGTGACCGCGGTACCCAGTTCGGCGGCGACCGCGCCACCGGCACCCAGCCCGGCGGCCAGCCCGCCGCTGAGGGTGGCGCCGAGCTCGCCGGACAGTTCGCTGATGGCCTGCGCGTCGAGCAGTCCGCTCAGCGCGGCCTCCACACCACCGGCTGCGGCCAGGGTCCCGGCGAATGCGGCCGAGAGTTCGGAGGCCAGCGCAGCGTCGAGGCCCAGCGCGCCGGACAGCACTGCCGAGACCGCGCCACCTGCGCCGAGCCCCGCCGACAATGCGGTTGCCAGTTCGGCACCGAGTCCGGCGCCCGCGCCGATCCCGGCGCCCACCAGGCCGCCGAGGGTCGCGCCGAATGCGCCGGCGGCCGCACCGCCGAGTTCCAGACCGGCGCCCAACGCCCCGGACAGTCCGCCACTCACGGCACCAGCCAGACCGCCGCCCGCTTCGAGCGCGGCATCCAGTGCGGTGGCGAACTGGCCGACGAGTGCGCCCTCGGCCCCCAGCGCTGCAGACAGCGCCGCCGCAGCCTGCCCGCCGATACCCGCCGCCGCCGACATCCCGCCGGCGAGCATGGTGTCCAGCGCCGCACCGATGGTGCCGCCGAACTGGGCGGCCACCGTACCGCCCGCCGCCAGCCCGGCCGACAGGGTGGCGCCCAGCATCACCGCGAGTTGTCCGGCGAGGTCGAGATCGCCGAACGCGATGCCGCCCAGATCCAGATCGCTCACCTGGAATCCGGACAGGTCGATCGCGCCGAGCCCGATGCCACCGAGCGCCGAGCCGAAGTCGATGTCACCGACGGTGAAGGATCCGAGGTCGAAACCTCCCAACCCGAAACCGAGACCGCCGAGATCGACACCGCCCATCGAGCCGCCGCCGAGTCCGATGTCGCCGGTCCCGACACCGCCCAGGCCGACCCCGCCCCCACCGGCAGCGCCACCGCCGATGCCCACCCCTCCGAGGGCACCGCCGGCAGCTCCGCCACCGAATCCGGCCCCGCCGCCCAGCGCTGCGCCGGCGCCGGTGATCGCCCCGATCCCGGCACCCGCCGACACCAGACCGGCGTCGGCGATGAGCGGCGCGGCGGCCGAGATGTCAGCCGGAGTCACCCCGTGCAGGCCGGCCGCGTCGAGCGAGGCCTGCGGGTTGCGGCAGTACGCGGCAATCGATTCGTCGTCGCGCAGCAGGCCGAGAATGAAGTCGAGTACGGCGTTGGTGGCCATCAGGATCGTCCCCTCGTCGGACGAGACCAAGGTGATCTCGTGTCGTGAATCCGACTGTAGGGACACCCTCACCGGCGCCGCATCGGGGAAAATCCCGGGTTCTTCGGCGGGCCCCGGGGCACCCTCGGGGTTTTGTCCCCATTCTCTGCGGAGAGCTAACGAAAGGCCCTCTGAGCGCGACACACTCAGCAAGCGCACCGTTGGAGACCAGGGCCATCACCGGCAACGGGTGATGTCGGAACTGTCGACTCCGATCCGGGTGCGAGGACAGGAGTGTGGGTGATGACCCTCGGAATCGGTGTCAAGATCGGCGCCGACACGTGCGTGGTGACGGTGGCGACCGACGCCGCGTGGGAAGCGACGATCACGCGTGAGACGACCCGACTCGTCGGCCGCGACGATTTCCTCGATCGGGTCGGTGACCCCGTCGCGCTCGTGGACGCCGACGGCGACCCGATCGCTGCCGCGGACCTGTTCGCCGACGCGGTTGTCGCCATGGTGCAGGCGGTGGCCGACGAGGTCGCCGACGTGTCGTCAGCGCGGCTGGCGATCGCCCACCCCGACAGCTGGAGCGCCGATGCGCTCGACGCGGCGCGCCGCAGCGTCGACGACCGCCTGGGGCCGACCGGCGTGGAGTTGGGCTGGCAGCCCACCTCCGCCGCCGTGGTCGCCGCCGCCGAGCATGCACACGGATCGTTCGCCGACGATTCGGTGGTGGTGTGCCACGATCTGGGCGCCTCGGCGGTGACGGTGTCGGTGGTCCGGGCCGGCGACGATCCCGAGGTGATCGGGCAGCCGCTGATGTCGTCGGCGGTCAGCGGTCGCGAGTTCGACCGGCTGCTGCTCGCCGAGGTGCTCGAGGTGACCGGCGCCGCGTCGGCGCTCGGCGCGGCGGCCACCACCATGGCCGATCCGACGGTGCTCGACGACCTGGAACGTCTGCGCGCGGACTGCCGCGCCGCGAAAGAGACGCTGTCGGTGGACACCGACACCGTCGTCGACGTCGCGGTCGCCTCGGTGCACACCGAGGCCCGGCTGGTGCGCGAGGACGTCGAGAATCTGTTGCGCGCCCCGATCCTGGAATCGGCCGCGCTGATCCGTGAGGCACTCATCGCCGCCGACGTCGAGCCCACCCAGGTGAGCGCGATCGTCGCGACCGGCGGTGGTGCGGCGATCCCACTTGTGGCCGAACTGCTCTCGACCGCCGCGCGAGCCTCCGTGGTGGTGGACCCGGACCCGATCACCGCCCCGGCAGCCGGGGCCATCCTGTTGCAATCCCGCGTGTCGGCCGCGTCCACCGCCATCCTGCCGGTCGACGCCGCCGCGACCGCGGTGCAACCCACCGAACCGCCGGTGCGCGGCATCATCCCGGCGCCGGCACTGCCGGTCGGCGAACCCGAACCCCGGCTCAGTCGCCGTCGACGAGGCACGTTGGTGGCCGTCGGCACCGCGGTGCTGGCCGTCATCACCGCTACCGGGCTGTCGGTGGGTACCGGCCTCGTCGGGCATTCGGAACCGGCCACACCCGCGCCGGCCGGGGCCGCGGTCACCGAGGGACCCTCGAGTCGGACATCACCGGCCGGCGGCACGGCCGGGCTGCAGGCCGAACAACTCGAGAGTCGCAACGGTGCGTCGGGTGCCACCACGACGGCGCCGGGGACCACCGCGGCCGATCAGCCGGGCACGCCCACCGCGCCGGGCACTCAGGCGCCGGGCACGCAGGCCCCTCGAACCCAGGCTCCGGGCACTCAAGTGCCCGGTACCCAGGCCCCGGGCACTCAGACCCCTGGCACCCAGGCTCCGGGGACCGGTTCTCCGGGCACTCAGAATCCCAGCCCCAACCCTCCGGCGCCGAGCCCGCCGCCGGAGTTCCCGGCGGACTCGGGTAACGGTGGCGGTTCCGGCGGTGGCGGTAATGGCGGTGGCGGGTTGACCCAGCTGCCCGGCGAGATCGTCGGCGGCGCCGGCGACACCGTGTGCGGTGTCACCGACCTGCTGTGCCTCGGCCGGTAGCGCCGATGTCGGTGGAGACGGCAGATGCGGCACACCGGCGGTCGGCGACCGCGGCCCGCGATTGGATCGACGACGTCGTCGAACGGCTCGGTAGCGGTGCCGGAGACTGTGCGCTCATCGTCGGTCCGCCCGGCACCGGCCGATCAGGACTGCTGGCGACGGTCGAGCACCGCCTGCGGGACGCGGGCGCGCACGTCGTGGTGGGACCGGCTGGTGCGTCCCCGAACGCCGGCACACGCCCGGTGGTGATCGCCGACGACCTGCACGCCTGGCCGAGCGACGTGGTGGCAGACCTCGCCGCACGCCTCGAGCGCGGACAGATCGCTCTTGTCGGCGCCACCCAGAAACGTCGCCGCGGCCGAGAGCTCCCCGCCCTCATCGCTCGGGGCCGACGCAGCGGGATGGAACTCGAACGACCCGCGATGTCCACCGGCGACGTGATCGACCGGGCCGTCGAACTCGGCGTGTCCCTCACCCCGACCGAGGCCTCCCACATCCGTCGACGGTGCTGCGGCGCGAGCGCCCTGATCGACGTCGCGCTCGAGGCCGTGCGTGGCGAGGACATCGAGGACCCCGATGCGCTCACCGAACTCGACCCGGTCGCCGTCGCGACCCGCATCGCCCGCGACTGGCATCACCAGCTGCTCGGTGACCTCGACGACGACGCGCTCGACGTGCTGGCGGTGGCCGCTGTGGGCGCCGCACTCGATCCACACTCGGTGTCGACGATCCTGGAGCTCGAACCGCGCGATGCCGGGGATGCCGTCGACCGTGCCCGCGGCACCGGCCTGCTGGGGGCCTGTGACCGGCCACTGCCCGAACTGATCGACACGCTGCGGGCCGTCGTCGGCGAGGTGCGTCTCGGTGTGCTGCGCCGACGGGTCGCGCAGACCGTCCTGGACACCGGCAACCTGACCGCCGACGACGCGGTTCGCGCGGTGGAGGCCGGCCTCACCGGCACGGTCATCGTCGACACTCTGCGTGCGGCCGCTGACGAGGCGCCACCCGAGCGTGCCGCGGCGCTGTTGGCGACCGCCGAACGGGGTGGGGGAGCGCCGACGATGCTGCGTCCGCATCGCGCGCGACTGATCCTCGACACCGGCGACGTGGTCGGGGCGGCCGCGTTGCTCGACGAGGTGCTGCAGTCCGGCTGCGAGCCGGGGCCGGAGGTTGCCGACACCGTCGCCGTGGCCGCCGAGGTCGCCACCGCGGCCGGGCGTCCGGGCCATGCCGCCGAGCTGTTCGGTTGGTTGGGTACCGAGCACCTCGGAGTGCATCGCGCCGCTGCGGTGACCGCGCTGCTCGGCGTCGGGGACCGGGGCGGGGCCGACACCGTGCGCGCCGCCGGCACCGGACCACCGTCGACGCTGCGGCATGCCGAGGACACCGTCATCGGCTATCTGCTCGACGCAGGCGACGGGGGCACTTCCTGCGATGCGGTGATCGCGGCCTGGTCGGCGGTCGGGGATGCCGAGTCGCTGCGGCCGTGCGTGTGGCCGGTGTTCGCGCTGGCCCTCTGCCGCGGCGAACTCGACGGTGCGCGAGCACTGGTCGAGGGTGTCGAGGCCGTGTCGCCCGGCGACCGCGACGTGCTGCGGTCCTGGCTGTCGGTGCTGGCCGACGGAGACGATGGGTCGGCCGCGCACCTCGACGACCTGACACCGGCGACCCGGCTGCGGGCGGTTGTCGCGGGACTCGGCGCCGCGCGTCGGGCCGATGATCGCGATGCGCTCGCCTCGCGGTGGCAGCGGGTGGCGCCGTCGGTGTCGACGATGCAGGTGAGTCTGCACGACCTGATCGTCGTCGACGAATGCCGGCGCAGTGCCGCCCGCCTCGACGACGCCGACCGATTGCACCGCCAGTGCGCTGCGATCGACGATCTGCTGGGCGCGCTCGGCTCCGGCACGGCGTGGCATCGTGCCTGGCAGTGGAGCGAGACATCCACGCCCGAGGTGCCGGCCACGGTGTCGGCGCCGGCCCCCGTCGTCGACGGTCCGCTCACCGAGCGAGAAGCCGAAGTTGCGCGTGAGCTGCTGGCGGGATACACCTACCGGGAGATCGGTGAGCGTCTGTTCATCTCGGCGAAGACCGTCGAGCATCATGTCGCCAACATCCGGAGGCGGCTCGACGCAGGTTCCCGCTCGGAACTCCTGGCCGCAATTCGCGAGGTCGGCTACCGCTGAACTTACCCCCGGGTAAGATGGTCCGAACGCGTCGACGCGCGATCTGGGCTAGTGGTGAGGAGTGGTGATGGCCGGCGGTACCAAGCGGTTGCCCCGTGCGGTGCGGGAACAGCAGATGCTCGATGCCGCGGTCAAGGTGTTCTCCGAGAACGGCTACCGCGAGGCGTCGATGGATTCCATCGCCGCCGAGGCGGAGATCAGTAAGCCGATGCTGTACCTGTACTACGGCTCCAAGGACGAGCTGTTCAGCGCCTGCATCGAACGCGAATCCACTCGCTTCATCGAGGCCATGAGCGTCGGCTTCGACCCGTCGCTGCGCCAGCGCGAACAGGCCTACACCGTCGTCAAGGAATTCCTGCGCTTCGTCGACGAGCACCGGCAGTCGTGGAAGGTGCTCTACCGCGTCGCCGTCGGCACTCAGACGTTCTCGCATTTCGTCTCCGACAGCCGCAAACGCGTCACCGAGATGGTCACCGAACTCATCCGCACCGGCACCACCGTCGAGGGTGCCCGCGACATCGACTTCGAACTCACCGCCGTCGCCCTGGTTGGTGCCGGTGAGGCTGTCGCCGACCGCATCACCGAAGGCGACGTGGACCTCGAGACCGCCACCGACCTACTCGTCGGCATCACCTGGCGCGGTCTGAAGGGGGTCGGCACCGCCGACGTCGGCGTCGACTAAGGCCGCACAGTTCCGCCCTCGGCGTACGCCGAGAGAACCCTGTTTCGCGCCGAGAGAACCCGGAGTTGCGCCGAGAGAACCCAGTGTGGTGGGTCTGCTGGGTTCTCTCGGCGCGAAACAGGGTTCTCTCGGCCGCCGTGGTGAGACTTGGTGAGGTGTCTCGCTAGGCGCCGCGGGTGGTCGCCGTCAGGTGCGGGGCACCTTTGCGGCGGTCGAGGACCGAGATGTCGAAGTTGCCATTTCCATCGATGCGCCGCGTGTACAGGTTCACTTTGGCGGGCAACAGGATCGGCTTGCCGAAGCGCACCGTGTAGATGACGTCGTCGGGCAGCTGCGCCTCGACGTTGGCGACCGCGGCGGCGGCACTCCACATGCCATGCGCGATGGCCTTCGGGAAGCCGAACGCCTTCGCGGTCAGGTTGCCCATGTGGATGGGGTTGCGATCGCCTGAGGCCTCGGCGTACTGACGGATGCGCCCGAGGTCCACCGACAGGATCGAATCCGGCGGTGGAGGAGCGTACTGCTTGGGCTCCGGGCCGCGCGGCTCGTCGGACAGGCTGGTCCGCTGCTGCTTGAGAAACGTCGCGGTCTGGGTGGTGACCAGCTCGGCGCCCACCCGGATCTCCGAGATCATGTCGATCAACAGTCCCTTGCGGTGCTCGCGCAGGTTCTCCGCATGGGTGTCGATGGTCAGCGGTTCGTCGACACCGATCGGACGAGCCCGGTGGATCGAGTTCTCCAGATGCACCGAACCGACTGCGCCGAAAGGGAAGTCGCCGTCGGTCATCACCTTCATGGCAAGCGGGAACTGCAATACGAACGGGTAGGTGATCGGCAGTGTCGAACCGAATCGCTGGCCGGTGACCCGGGTGTAGGCGTGCAGCTGCTCCGGATTCACCCGTACGTTCTCCAACCGATAGTGGCGGTCGGGGATGACGGCGTCGGCCCGCACCTTGGCGGGCTTGCCGATGACCGGGAGCATCGCACCGACGGCTTTCGAGTAGACCTCGGCGGTGCCCGGCGCGCTGGACAGTGTGATCGTCTTGGCCATCAGGCCCCCAGGAATCCCTGGCCGCACACGCGGACCACGTTGCCGGTGATGGCGCTCGACGCCGGGTTGGCGAAGTACGCCACGGTTTCGGCGACGTCGACGGTCTGCCCACCCTGCTGGAGCGAGCTCATCAGGCGGCCGGCCTCGCGGGTCGCGACGGGAATCGCGGCGGTCATCTTGGTCTCGATGAAGCCCGGGGCGACCGCATTGATGGTGACGCCCTTCTCGGCGAGGATCGGCGCGTAGGTGTCGACCAGGCCGATCACGCCGGCCTTCGAGGCGCCGTAGTTGGTCTGGCCGCGGTTGCCGGCGATGCCGGCGATCGACGACACGTCGATCACGGCGCCGCCCTCCTTCAGGGCGCCCTTCTCGATCAGTCCGTTCACGAGCTGCTGCGGCGCGATGAGGTTGACCGCGATCACCGAGTCCCAGCGCGCGGCATCCATGTTGGCGAGCAGCTTGTCGCGGGTGATGCCGGCGTTGTTGACGATGATGTCGATACCGCCGTGACGTTCGAGCGCGTGCTCGGCGAGCTTCGCGCCGGCGTCGTCGGCGCTTACATCCAGCGGGAACGAGGTGCCCTTGACCTTGTTGGCGGTCTCGGCGAGCGCCTCACCGGCGGCCGGGATGTCGGCGCAGATGACGTGGGCGCCGTCCCGGGAGAGGACCTCGGCGATGGTGGCGCCGATGCCGCGGGCGGCGCCGGTCACCACGGCCACCTTGCCCTCGAGTGGACGATCCCAGTCTTTCGGTGCGGTCGCATCGGCGTCGCCGACCCTGATGACCTGTGCGTCGACGAACGCCGACTTCGCCGACAGCACGAAGCGCACCGTCGACTCCAGGCCGGTGAGACCGGTCTTGGCGTCGGGGGAGACGTAGACGAGCTGGACCGTCGCGCCCTTCTGTAGCTCCTTACCGACCGAGCGTGTGAAGCCCTCGAGCGCGCGCTGGGCGACGTGCTCGTTCGGATCCGACACCAGCTCCGGGGTGGTGCCGAGCACCAGCAGGCGAGCACTGGGCGCCAGCGAACGCATCTGCGGTTGGAAGAACTCGAACAGCTGACGTAGCTCGGCGGGGGAAGTGATGCCGGTGGCGTCGAACACGAGCGCGCCGTACTTGTCGGCGCTGCGGCCGGACGTGGCGTTCTGGATGAGGGTGTAGTCGGGTGCCGACAACATCTCGCGCAGCGGCTCGACGAGCCGGCCCGATCCACCCAGCAGCACCGGGCCGGGCAGCGGCGGCTCCGATGGCTTGTAGCGGCGCAGCGTCGGCGGGACGGGCAGGCCGGCCTGCTTCGCGAGGAACGAGCCGGGTGCGGAATGGACGAAATTCGAGTACAGGCCAGTGGCTGCCACGGGAGATCTCCTCTGTGCTTCGACGGCAGATCGGGTTGGGTGAAGTCCGTGTGCGACGACGCTCACGCAAAGCGACGTTCGACAACTAACTTACTCATGAGTAAGAATACTGTACAGACATCGAACTACACCCCCTGGGAGATCGAAGTGGCTCAGACACCCAAGACCCGCACTCAGCGCCCGGTCGCGATCCTCGGCGGCAACCGGATTCCGTTCGCCCGCCAGGACAAAACCTACGCCGAGGTCAGCAATCAGGAGATGTTCACCGCAGCTCTCGATGGCCTGGTGAGCCGCTACAGCCTCCAGGGGGAGCGTCTCGGCATGGTCGCCGGCGGCGCCGTCCTCAAGCATTCACGTGATTTCAATCTCATGCGCGAATGCGTCCTCGGGTCGGCGCTGTCGCCCTACACGCCCGCCTTCGACATCCAGCAGGCCTGCGGCACCGGCCTGCAGGCCATCGTCGCGGTGGCCGACGGCATCGCGGCCGGCCGCTACGACGTCGCCGTGGGCGGCGGCGTGGACACCACCTCCGACGCGCCGATCGGTGTCTCGGAGTCGATGCGGCGGCAGATGCTCCAGGTCAACCGGTCACGCAGTACCAAAGATCAGCTGCTCAACGCGTTGAAGCTGCTGCCGAAACTGGGCATCGAGATCCCGCGCAACGGTGAACCGCGCACCGGCATGTCGATGGGGGAGCACGCCGCCATCACCGCCAAGGAGTTCGGCATCAAGCGTGCCGACCAGGACGCGCTCGCTGCGGCCAGCCACCAGAACATGGCGGCCGCCTACGATGCCGGCTTCTTCGACGACCTGATCACCCCGTTCCTGGGACTGACCCGCGACCAGAACCTGCGGGGCGATTCCACCGCGGAGAAGCTCGCCAAGCTCAAGCCGGTCTTTGGTGTCTCGTTGGGTGACGCGACGATGACCGCGGGCAACTCCACCCCGCTGACCGACGGTGCGTCGACGGTGCTGCTGGGCACCGACGAATGGGCCGAGGCCAAGGGGCTGCCGGTGCAGGCCTACCTCGTCGACAGCGAGACCGCGGCCGTCGACTACGTCAACGGCCCGGACGGTCTGCTGATGGCCCCCACCTACGCGGTGCCCCGGCTGCTCGAGCGCAACGGGCTGACCCTGCAGGATTTCGACTTCTACGAGATCCACGAGGCCTTCGCCAGCGTCGTGCTGGCCACCCTCGCGGCGTGGGAGTCCGAGGAGTACTGCAAGGAGCGTCTGGGCCTCGACAACGCGCTCGGAGCGATCGACCGCGCCAAGCTGAACGTGCACGGCTCCTCGCTGGCCGCAGGTCACCCGTTCGCCGCAACCGGAGGACGGATCATCGCGCAGGCGGCCAAGACGATCCGCGAGAACGGCGGTGGTCGCGCGCTTGTCTCGATCTGCGCGGCCGGCGGCCAGGGCGTCACGGCCATAGTCGAGGGCTGACCAGCGCAGATGTGACCGGATTGAGGCCTGCGCAACGATCCGGTCACACTCGCCGAAAAAAAGTTCTCGGAAAGCTGTAACGCCGCGCGAAGTAGCGTAGATATACGAGTAGCTCCGGCTGAGCTGCCAGACCCCCGACCCGGCAGCTCGGTCGGGGCGCCTACTTTGTGGGGCGCCCCACAGCCACTCGGCGAGGCGGACCCATGGTCGTTTTCTTATGGTTGATTCCGTGAACAGCTCCTCCGCCGCACGCGCTGCGGCGCGTGTGGCAGTCGGCATCGCCGCCGCACTCGGCATCGTCATCGCCACCGACCTCATCCTGACCGACGGCGCGACGTCGCGCGGCGCGGTGGTCTCCGGCATTCCGGCGGGCAATCTCGCCGATGCGCAGGCCCAGGCAGTTGTCGACCGACTGTCCGAACGAGCGATTCACCGGGTGCGACTGCACACCGATTCCGGATCGGCCATCGTCGCGCCCGACGATCTCGGCCTCTACTTCGACGCCGCGGCCACCAAAGCCCGATTGATGGAGCAGCCCCGCAGTCCGCTGCCCAGGCTGATGGCGATTCTCGGGCGCACCCACACCGTGGAACCGGTCGTGACCATCGACCGCGCGGTCTTCGACGCCACGCTCGACGACCTGCGCCCCGAACTGGAGAAGGCCGCCGTCGAAGGCGGGGTGCACTACGAGGTGACCGACGACGTGCCCGCCCCGGTCGCAGACATGCCCGCCGCCGGCAAGCGCGTGGCCCGCGATGCGGCGGCGACGACGCTGGTCACCGAATGGCTTGACGACAAACCCATCGACCTGCCCACAGAGGACTTCGATCCGTCCGTGTCGGCCGAGGTGGTCCGTCAGACGGTCGCCGGTGCTGCCACCCGCGCGGTGGCTGCGCCGGTCACCCTCGATGGTGCCGACGACGTGTCAGTACGGGTCACGCCGGCCCAGCTCGGCTCGGTGCTGACATTCGTCGCGGACGGGCGTGGCGGACTGCAACCCGAGATCGACCCCAAACGCAGCGCCGAGATGTTGCGGCCCGAGCTCGCCGAGACCGAACGAAAAGCCGTGGACGCCACATTCTCACTGAGCAGCGGCAGTCCCACCGTGGTGCCGTCGCGCGACGGTTCGCGCGTCGACTGGGACAAGACCGTGGCCTCCACCGCGGCGACCGCGACCGGCGCAGACGCGTCAGACTCGCGGGTGGTCGAGGTCGCCTATGCACCGGTGAAGCCACAGTTGACCACCCGGCAGGCACGCGGACTCGGCGTGCGTGAAGTGGTCAGCGAGTTCACCACCTCGGGGTTCTCCAGCGCATCCGGCGAGAACATCCGCCTCGTCGCCGCCGAGGTCGACGGCGCACTGGTCATGCCCGGCGAGAAGTTCTCGCTGAACGGCTACACCGGGCCGCGCGGCACCGCGCAGGGCTATGTCACGTCGACGATCATCGACGACGGGCACGCCGACAAAGCGGTCGGCGGCGGCATCTCCCAGTTCGCGACCACGCTTTACAACGCAGCCTATTTCGCCGGTCTCGAGGATGTGGCACACACCGAGCACAGCTACTACATCTCCCGTTATCCCGAAGCTCGCGAGGCCACCGTTTTCGAAGGCGCCATCGACCTGGTGTTTCGCAACAACACCAAGCACGGCATCTACATCGAGACCGGTTGGTCACCGTCCGACGTCACGGTCCGAATGTGGAGCACCACCACCGTCGATGTCGAATCGATCACGGGCGAGCGGTACGCCTACACCGACCCGCCGTCGTTGAAGCTGCCCAAAGGCGACAACTGCATAGCCTCCACCGGCAGCCGCGGGTTCACCACGTCGAACACCCGCATCATCAGCGACGCCGCGTCCGGCGCCGAGATCAGTCGCAACACCCGCACGGTGAAATACGATCCGGCGCCGAACGTCGCCTGCGTTTGAGATCAACCCGCGCCCCCTCTGGTGTCCCGCGCCGGAAATTCGTTGATGATTTCGACGCCCAGGCGGCGCCTCGCTTCGTTGGCGTCGTCGGAGGTACATCCAGTACCTGCTTCCTCCGCCGCCTCGCGATGCATCCACCTGGACCGCCGAACTCATGAAACGAATTTCCGGCGCGGGACACTAGACCGAGCGATGTAACGCTCGATAGGCTCCGCAACGTGGATATCAATGGAGCAAGTGCAATCGTCACGGGCGGCGCGTCGGGTATCGGCGAGGTCGCGGTTCGCCAGCTGGCGGCCAAGGGAGCCAAGGTCGTCGTCGCCGACCTGCAGGCCGACAAGGGTGAGGCCCTCGCCAAGGAGGTCGGCGGTGCGTTCGTGCGCGTCGACGTCACCGACACCGCGCAGATCGAGGCGGCTGTGAACAAGGCCACCGAGCTCGGCCCGCTGCGTGCGCTGGTGAACTCGGCCGGTATCGGTTGGGCGCAGCGCACCATCGGCCGCGACGGCGAGTTCTCGTCGGCGCACGACCTGGATGCGTACAAGAAGGTCATCGCCATCAACCTGATCGGCACCTTCGACGCCTGCCGTCTGGCCGCCACCGCGATGAGCAAAAACGACCCGCTGGAGTCCGGCGAGCGCGGTGCCATCGTCAACATGGCGTCGGTCGCCGCGTTCGACGGTCAGATCGGTCAGGCGTCGTACTCGTCGTCCAAGGGTGGCGTGGTCGGCATGACCCTGCCGGTTGCGCGTGACCTCGCGGCCGTCGGTGTGCGCGTCAACACCATCGCGCCCGGCCTGATTGACACCCCGATCTACGGTGAGGGCGAAGCCGCCGAGGCCTTCAAGGCGAAGCTGGGCGAGTCCGTGCTGTTCCCGCACCGCCTGGGCAAGCCCGACGAACTCGCCTCGATGGTGATCGAGCTGGTCACCAACTCCTACATGAATGCCGAGGTGATCCGCGTCGACGGCGGCATCCGGATGCCGCCGAAGTAGGGCTGCGACACACACTCACGCGCACCCGTTCGGTCCGCGCGCACGTCGAGACGCGCGCGGTTGCCGGGCGGGTGCGCGCTGTTGTGAAGCCGCTGCTCGCTGCCATTTCAGTGGTAGCGTCATGGTATGAGAACGACCATCGATCGTGCCGGCCGGGTGGTGGTGCCCAAGGAACTGCGCGACCGGGTCGGTTTGATCCCTGGGGAGATCGAGATCACCGTTGCGGGTAGCGGGTTGGTCCTGGAACCGGTGGCCACCGATGAGCTCGTCGATGACGAAGGAATGCTGATGCTGCCGGAGGGCGGCGCGCACCTATCGGTCGACGACATTCGAGAACTGCGCCTTGGCGACCAACGCTGAGGTCCTCCTGCTGGACACGAGTGCCGCGATCGCGCTGGTGCGTCCGGAGCAGGTAGGGCACTCCGACGTCCGTGCGGAGGTGAAGGGAAAAACGCTGGGTCTCAGCGGTCACGCGGCGTTCGAGATGTACTCGGTGCTCACCCGCCTGCCGCCGCCGCAGCGATTGACCGCACGCGCCGCTGCCCGGTTGATCACGACGAACTTCCCGCACCGGTGTCACCTGAGCCCGCAGCACACGGCCGAACTCGTCGAGCGGTTCGCGACGGTCGGTATCTCGGGTGGCGCGGTGTACGACGGACTCGTCGGAGCAGCAGCCGCACACGCGAACCTCACCCTGCTGAGCCTGGACCGTCGTGCCGAACCGATCTACCGCGCGCTGGGAGTCCGGCTGAAGCTGCTGTGAGAGGTCGCCTTTCAGATCATCCGCGCACCCGTCGCGTGACCGCGCACGTCGCGACATGCGCGTCAGCGTGATGGGTGCGCGTCGTCGAAGCGGCGGCCCGCCTCGGTCCCGGTCGCCGACTGGCGCGTCGGCCACCAGAACGCGCTGCGCTCGATCACCGACAATGCCGGCACCAGCATCGGGGCCGTCACACACGACGCCAGTACCACCCCGATGGCGACGCCGGTACCCAACTCCGCGAGATTCTTCAACCCGGTCAGCGTGAGCGAGGCGAAGGTCAACGCGAGGATCACGCCGGCCGCCGCTGCGGTCTGGCCGTTCTTCGTGATCGCGAGTTGCGCTGCGTCGCGAGGTGTTTCACCACCCACGAAGGCTTCCCGAACGCGTTCGGCCATCAGGATGTTGTAGTCGGTGCCGATGGCCACCACGAACAGGTAGAGCACGATCGGTGTCGAGAAGTCGATGCCGACATAGTCGAGCAGATACTGGAACACGATCACCAGGGTGCCGAGGGTCGCGGCGAAGGTGACGAAGACGCTGACGATCAGATTCACCGGGGCGAGGACGGCCAGTAACAGCGCGCCCAAGATGATCCACACGATCACCACGGCGACCGGGAACACGTGGCGGGTGTCGGAATGCAACTGGGAACGTACGTCGGCCAGTGTGGCGGTTTGTCCGCCCACGGCGACCACTGCGCCGGGGACCGAGGAATGCGCGACCGGGCGTAGTGAATCGTCGATCGTGTCGAGGGCTTGGGTGGAGAACGGTGAGGTGTCCAGTACGACGTTGACGACCGCGGCCGTGCCGTCCTGGCTGACCCGCGGTGGTGTCACTGCGGCGACACCGGCCACGCCCTCCAGATTCGTTGTCAGTGCGGCCAATTCGTTCTGCGGGATGGGGCCGTTGGCCTTCACGTAGACCTGGGTGGGACTCAGGTCGCCCGGTGGCATCGACGCGGCGAGGGTGTCGAATGCTTGTTGTGACGGTGTGTCCGAAGGCATCTCGCCGAGAGTGTCGTAGGTCGCCTTGTAACCCGAGCTGAACACCGCGAGCACGATGAGGGTGACCCCGATGGCCGCGGCCGTGATCACCGGGCGATACGCGACACTGCGCCCGAGGGCGGCGAAAGCTGATCGCTGCGGCTCGTGTCCCGGGCCGACCGGCCAGAACATGGCCTTCGAGAGGATCGAGATCACTGCCGGGATCAGAGTGAGGGCGGTGATCAGCATGATGGCGACCGCGATGATCAACCCCGGGGCCAAGGAGTTCAGCGAGCCGAGTCGCGCGAAGAACAGCGCGGCGAACGCGCCGATGACCGTCAGCGCCGAGGACGCGATCACGCGGCCGACGGCCCCCGTCGCGGCGCGAGGCCGTCGAGCCGATCGGCGCCGGCGCGCATCTGTTCGCGATACCGGAACAGCAGGAAGACGGTGTAGTCGGTGCCGACGCCGAAGAGCACCACCACCAGGATGGCGTCGAGAGTGGTGCTCACCTCGAAGTCGAAGATCTGGGTGGCCCACGCGGTTGCGCCGCGAACAGCGAGGAAGACGACGCCGATGACGAACACCGGCAGGACGGCGATCAGTGGGCTGCGGAACAGGATGCCCAGGGTGGCCAGGATGACGATGACGGTGGCGATCGAGATGATGCGTTCGGCGTCGTCGTAGGCGGTGTTGCTGTCCACCAGGATCGCCGCGTTGCCGGTGAGGCCGGAGGTGAGATCGGTGTTCTGCAACGCCGACGACGCTGCTTCGCGCACCGCCGGCACGGCGTCGTTCACCTGCGGCTCGCCCGGCTGTCCGGTGAACGCCACCTGAATGGCGACCACCTTGTCGTCGGGCGAGACCGATTGCGGCCCAGCCGATACGGCGCCGACTCCGGCGATGTTGTCGTTCTGCAGGGTGGTGGCCAGGCCCAACGCCGTCTGCTGATCGGTGGGCGTCAGCGCGCCGCCGTCGCGACGGGAGACCACGAGTGTCCCGGTGGCACCGGCGGTGGCCGGGAACTCGCTTTCGCCGATGTTCTGGGCGGTCACCGACTCGAAAGAAGACGGCAGGAAGTCCTGTTGGTTGCCGGTGGTGTGGTCGGACAAGTTGGGGGAGAACAGGATGATCGCCAGCGCAGCGACGATCCACACGCCGACCACCCGCCAGGGATGGCCGACGACCACATGGGCGAGCGCAGCGAACATCGCTGATCCTCTCGTGGCGGTGTGTTACGAAGCAGATTACTCCGACGACGGTGCCCGTACGCCGAAAACAGTTCGTCCCCCGGGGAAGTTACCCGGGGGACGAACTGTGTCAGGTGATCAGCGAGTGGTTCAGAAGACCGCCTCGTCGACCTCCATGATCTCGGCGTCGATGTTCTCGATGTTGACACGGGCGGTCGTCAGCTCGGGCAGCATGTTCTTCGCGAAGAAGCTCGCCACGGCGACCTTGCCCTCGTAGAACGGCTTGTCCTCGGCGGAGGCGCCGGAATCCAGTGCGGCCAGCGCGACCTCGGCTTGACGCAGCAGTAGCCAACCGATGAGCAGGTCGCCGACCGACAGCAGGAACCGCACCGAACCGAGACCGACCTTGTACAGCTCCTTCGGGTCCTCCTGTGCGTTCATGAGGTACCCGGTGAGGGTGGCGGTCATGGTCTGCACATCGTCCATCGCGGTCTTGAGCAGCGCGCGCTCGGACTTCAGCCGACCGTTGCCGCCCTCGGCGTCGAGGAACTTGGCGATCTCACCGGCGACGTGGGAGAAGGCCTGGCCCTTGTCGCGGATGATCTTGCGGAAGAAGAAGTCCTGCGCCTGGATGGCCGTGGTGCCCTCGTAGAGCGAGTCGATCTTCGAGTCACGGATGTACTGCTCGATCGGGTAGTCCTGCAGGAAGCCGGAACCACCGAGGGTCTGCAGCGACTCGTGGCCGAGGATGCCGTAGGCGCGCTCGGAGCCGACGCCCTTGACGATCGGCAGCAGCAGGTCGTTGACCTTGTGGGCCAACTCGGGGCTCGCGCCGGAAACGATCTGTGCCGCAGCGGCATCCTGGTGCGACGCGGTGTAGAGGTATACCGCGCGCAGGCCCTCGGCGTATGCCTTCTGGGTCATCAGCGAACGACGCACGTCCGGGTGATGGGTGATGGTGACACGCGGGGCGGTCTTGTCGGTCATCTGGGTCAGATCCGCGCCCTGCACCCGCTCCTTGGCGTAATCGAGGGCGTTGAGGTAGCCGGTCGACAGTGTCGAGATGGCCTTGGTGCCCACCATCATTCGGGCGTGCTCGATGACGTCGAACATCTGCGCGATACCGTCGTGCACCTCGCCGACGAGCCAGCCGACGGCCGGGGTGCCGTGCTGGCCGAAGCTCAGCTCACAGGTGGCCGAGGCCTTGATGCCCATCTTGTGCTCGACGTTCGTGACGAAGACGCCGTTGCGCTCACCGAGCTCACCGGTCTCGTGGTCGAAGTGGAACTTCGGCACGAAGAACAGTGACAGACCCTTGGTGCCGGGCTTGGCGCCTTCGGGGCGGGCGAGAACCAGGTGGAAGATGTTCTCGGTCATGTCCTGGTCGGCGGAGGTGATGAAGCGCTTCACGCCGTCGATGTGCCAGGTGCCGTCTTCCTGCTTGACGGCCTTGGTGCGGGCGGCGCCCACGTCGGAACCGGCGTCGGGCTCGGTGAGCACCATGGTGGCGCCCCAGCCGCGCTCCGAGCAGATGGCGGCCCACTTCTTCTGCTCTTCGGTGCCGTTGTTGAAGAAGATGTTGGCGAAGCCCGAGCCGGCGGCGTACATGAAGACCGGCGGGTTGGCGCCGAGGATCATCTCGCCGATGGCCCAGTACAGCGAACGCGGTGCGGGCAGGCCGCCGAGTTCTTCCTCGATACCGATCTTGTCCCAGCCGCCCTCGATGAGTGCGTTGTAGGACTTGGTGAAGCTCTCGGGGATGGTGACGCTGTGGGTCTCCGGGTCGAACACCGGCGGGTTGCGGTCGGCATCGGTGAACGATTCGGCGATCGGTCCCTCGGCCAGCGCCTTGACCTCACGGAGCATGTCCACGGCGGTCTCGTGATCGAGATCGCCGAAGTCGCCTTCTTCGAGCACCTTGTCGAGGTCGAACAACTCGAAGAGGTTGAAGTGCAGGTCGCGGATGTTGCTCTTGTAATGGCCCATGGAGGTTCCTTATCTGACTGGCGGTGTGGGCTACGCGTGTGGTGAAGCACGATCGGCAGAAGCTAAGTTACTCGCCGGTAACTACAGAATAGCGTCATCCGCGGCACTGAGCAATTGATCGGTCTGTGATCTGCGCTAACTCGAGCAAGCGTGCGCGTGTCCCGACGGTTCGTCCCCCGGGTATCGCTTCATCCCCCAGCGGCAACCGGGGGATGAAGCGATACCCGGGGGACGAGCGGGAACGGGTCGGTCAGAGGGCGTCGCGGAGGAGCGCCAGGTCGTCGGGGATGCCGTCGGCCGGGGTCTCGAGGATGACTGGGGCGTCGGCGGCGGCGGCGACCGCAACGAGGACGTCGGGATCGATGTGGCCGCCGGCGAGGTTGGCGTGGCGGTCGCGACCCGAGTCGAACTCGTCGCGGGAATTGTTGAGATGGACCAGGTCGATGCGCCCGGTGATCGCTTTCACGCGTTCGACCAGACCCACCAGGTCCTCGCCGCCCGCCCACGCGTGGCAGGTGTCGAGACAGAATCCGGCCTGCTCGAAATCGCCCACCGATTCCCATAGCCGGTCGATGGCCTCCAGGGTGCGGGCCATCGCGTGATCGCCGCCGGCGGTGTTCTCGATCAGGATCGGTACACCGAAGCCGCCCTTGTCGACCTGACGATCGAAGAGTTTGCGCCAGTTGGCGAATCCCTCCTTGGCGTCCTCGCCGTCACGCAGGTGTCCGCCATGCACGACGAGACCGAAGGCGCCGAGGTCGGCAGCGGCGGCGGCTTGCTGTTCGACCGCCTTGCGCGACGGCATCCGCAAGCGGTTGTTGAGGCTCGCGACGTTGATCTGATAGCTCGAATGCACCACCACGTCGATCGCGGAGTCGCGGATCGCCTCGGCGTCCGGGCGTGGTTGCGGTTTCTTCCAGCTCTGCGGGTCGGTCACGAACATCTGAAAGACGTCGATGCCCAGTTCGTCGGCGGTGGACAACGGGTCGGCGTCCTCACGCAGGTGTGCTCCGATGCGCATGGCTCAACGATAATGGTCGCCTCCGACGCCGCGGTTCGCGCGTCGGGTTCAGTCATCGAGACCGGGGACGGTCTCGATCGTGATGGGCACCCCGGTCGCTATCAGCAGGCGACACGGCGCCTCGGTGCCGTTGTAGAGGTTGAGCCACTCGTGGCCGCGGCTGCCCTCGGCGTAGACCGAGTCGAGCGCGCGGTTGAGTCGGGACTCGGCTTCCTTGGTGATGATGTAGCGCTGTTCGCCGTAGCGCAGGTAGCGGTCGGGCACGGCTCTCCTCCCCGTTGATGTGACGCCGATCACCAGCATATGGGTGAATCCGGGACTTGTCGGCACTCTGACGGCGGTTTACCGGCTCTCGAACGGAAGGTGATCACTAGGCTTACGGAAAGTAACGTGCAGGAGCCCTGTCGGGATCGGCTCGACGGGCGTGGGCGGGCAGGACCAACACGAGTGAGCATTGACGACGCGGTCGACGACGGTCCGGCCTCGGACGGGTCTGCCGCCACGTCGCGCACCCGCGGCGTCGAGCCGGTGATCGACGACGTCGCGGCGGCTGCGGCCGTCGACACCGGGCCTCAGCGACGACGTGACCTCACCATGGTGCGGCGCATCGCGATCGTCGCGTGGGTCGTGTTCATGATCTACGAGTTCGTAGCCTACGGACTCGCCTTCGACCGCACCCGCTTGATCATCCTGCTGTGTCTGGGCATGCTCGCGGCGTCGATCGGACGTCGCAAGGCGATCAGCGTCATCATCGATTGGCTTCCCTTCGCGCTGATCCTGCTGCTCTACGACTGGACGCGCGACGTCGCGCGCATCGTCGACATGCCGACCCAGTGGCATCTGGCGGTCGACGTCGACCAGTGGATGTTCGGTGTCAACCCGACCGTGTGGCTGCAGAGCCACATCAAGGCCCCCGAGCCGCCGTGGTGGGAAGTCGTCACCAGCGTCATCTACATGTCGTATTTCATCGTCCCGTACGCCGCCGCCGCGGTGCTGTGGCTGCGGGACCGGTCCGCATGGCGCCGGTACGCCGCATGTTTCGTCGCCACGACGTTCCTGGCGCTGGTCGGCTACACGCTGGTGCCGGCCGCACCGCCGTGGGCCGCGGCCCGATGCACCGCAGAACAGGTCGCCGACCACCCCCGCGAACCCACCTGCATGGCGTACGAGGGCGCGGTCGTCGACGGCGGCATCCTCGGCGAGGTCACCCCGTCCAATCCGGACGCGCAACCCTACGTCGAACGGATCTCGGCGCGGGGCTGGAATTTCCTCAACATCCACGCCGCCTCCACCCTCGTGGAGGTGGGACAGGGCAAGGCCAACCTGGTTGCGGCGATCCCGTCGTTGCACGCTGGTCTCACGATGCTGCTCGCGCTGTTCATGTGGCCCCGGGTCAAGGCCCTGGGCAGAACGCTGTTCATGGGTTACGCGGTCGCGATGGCGTTCACCCTCGTCTACACCGCCGAGCACTACGTCTTCGACATCATCCTGGGCTGGGCGTTGGCGGGTTTCGTGATCCTGGTGGCGCAGGTCGTCGACCGGAGGTGGTTGATCCCGCGCAAGAAGCAACGTGAGCAGCAGGCCGGTGCCGAGTCCACGGCGACCACCGAGGCGGCCGAGTCCGATTCACCGGTCTCTGGGTAGTCTCGGCTGCGTGTTGAGATCCCGCCTGCGTCGCCCGTCGTCGACGCAGCTGCGGGTGGGGCTACTGCTCGCGGTCGCGGCGTCGATCCTGCTGATGCATTCGGTGATCGCCGTGGGCACCGCGGGCGGTCATCACCCGCCGTCGGCGTCACACGGTTCGACGACGATCGGCCCGGCGGCTCATCAACTCGATGAACCGACGATGGATGACGCCGGCGACTGCGACACCCACCAACATCCCTGCATGTTCCTGCGCAACGACGACCCGGTCGTCATCGCGATCGCGGTGTTGGTGCTGGCGTGGGGATTCCCGATCCCGCCGCTGCTGCGGTCGATTCATGCCCGCCTGGTCGGTCGCTCTGGCCGGCCGCCGCCGTGGGCCATGCCCACCCATCTCCGAATGCAGGTGATCCGCTGCTGATCGGCGTGCGCCGGACCGTATGTCCGGCCCGCCGACATCTCCGCCTGCGCTGACCGCAGCGCGGCCCCCTTCACTCTGCAGAGGATCCCAAGGCAATGAAACGACAGATTTTTGTGGGCGCGACCGTGGCGGCCGTGGCCCTGCTGGGCGCGTGTTCGGACGTCGACGACGCCGCGCCACCGTCGTCGGTCACCGCCGTCACCACGACGACGATGCCGATGGAGCCGTCGGCCGAGTCGGCGACCGAGTCGTCGGACAGCCGGCACAACGACGCCGACGTCACCTTCAACCAGGAGATGATCCCGCATCACATGCAGGCGCTCATGATGGCCGATCTGGTGGCCGACCGGACCACCACACCTGCGGTGCGGGATCTGGCCGACCGCATCAGGGCCGCCCAGAAACCCGAGATCGACGAGATGACCGCGCGGCTGACTTCCTGGGGCGTCTCCGGCGAGATGGGCGGTCACAGTGGTGCTCACGGCGCGGGCGGCCACGACATGTCCGGCATGATGACGCCGCAACAGATGGCGACGTTGTCACAGGCGGAGGGGACAGATTTCGACCGGATGTGGCTCGAAGGCATGATCGCGCATCACGAGGGCGCGATCGCGATGGCCGACGCCGAACTCGCCGACGGCATCAACGGTCCGTCGCGGGAGCTCGCCGAGCGCGTCAAGTCCGCTCAGCAGGCCGAGATCGACGAGATGAACTCGATCCTGCGACGGTGATGCGGTGACGGGTCGGTCCGGACGTGCCGCATCGGAGTCCGGACCGACCTGCGGGGGCGGGTCAGGGTTTCCGCAACGGGATGCGCATCAGATAGACCTGATAGCCCGCGGAGATGGAGTAGGTGAAGTACAGGCTGCTGCCCGACGACCACGGGTGAATGTAGGGGGCGTAGCCCGAGTACGGGTCGTTGGCGGGGACCACGAGTTCGCCCGACGACCACGGTCCCTCGGGCCGGTCGGCGGTCCGCAGCACCACACCCGAGTCCTTCTGGCCCAACGAGATGAACTTGCCGAGGTACTCATTCCACGCGACCGACAACTCGCCGGTCGGTGCCGCCATCACGGGGGTCGCCGAATCCGGGTTGTTGCGCACCCACCGGCCCCACGAGAAGTACTCGTACTTGCCGAGATGTTCGATGTCGGAGGCCTTCACGCGGGCCAGGTACACCGCACCCCATCGGCCGTCGGGGGTGCCGTAGGTGTAGACCGTGTCACCGACCTTCAGGTACGCCGACATCTGGAATTTGTGGTTTCCGCCGCCGTTGGGGCGGAATGCGTTGACCGCGCGCCAACTCTGCCCGTTGTTCCCCGACACCACCAGGCCGGACCAGTTGGTGTACCAGATCCCCGGCGGTCCCCAGTGTTTGACCGACATGACGTTCATGTACTGCTTGCCGTTCGCGGCCACCCCGGCGGTCGGGATGATGGTGATCTCTTTGCGCAGGTCGGGTTTGAGTAGACGCTTGGCGTGACCGGGTGGTCCGGCGTGACCGGTGAAGGTCATTCCGTCGCCCAGATATCGGTCGGTGCTGCGCAGCAGGACATTGGAACGCCAGTACCACAACTCGCCGTACAGCAGCGACCACCCGTTGAACGTCTGGGTGTCGCCGAAGGCGGCCATGATCTCGCCGTGCCCGTTGTCCCACAGGACGCCCAGATCGGTGCCGACGATGTTGAAACGCCCGAATGTGTCGTTGATTGAGCCGGGGCCGGTGAGCCGGGCGACGATCCGGCCGTTGGCCGCGGCGACATCGGTCGCCTCGGCCTGCGGAGTAGCCGCGAGGCCTGCGGTCAGTGTGGCGGCGAGTGCCGTGACCGTCAGGGCTGTGCGCCACCGTCCTGTGAGCCGCGTCATGGCGGTGACCTTATCAAGACCTGAGCGTCACCGGAGTGTGACATCGACCCCCGAACGAATGAAATTCACGCCTCGCTGTACCGCCCCCAGGTATCGACGGCGGTGAAGTCGATGGTGGCGGCCGAGTTGTTCACGCCGGTGACCATGCCGACGCCGAACTGGCCGTCGCTGTCGTAGAGATTCGTGGTGCTGGTGGAGATTCCGTCGACTTCCACGTGGCTGGCCGCTTCGACCCCGATCCGCGGCCCGACCGGCAGACGCGAGAGCGCGACCGTCAGATCACAGTTGATGAATGCGATGCCATCGCTACCCCAATTGCAGACCAGGCTGGTCGATTCGCCACTGATCACCGAGCGCTCGAACGATGACGGCCGCTCGCCGACCACAGTGGACACCGCGCGCGTCTACAGCCACGTGCGTTGGGCGTTCTGGTGGGCGCCCATGTCCTGGCTCCACTCGATCGTGCCGTCGGCGGTGGCGGTGCCGAACCAGGGCAGCGGATCGTCGGAATCGGTCTCGGGCGGCCGGAACTCGATCATCTCCGGCGACCGCTCCCAGCGCTCCCCGGGCGGATTGGCGGCCTCCTTGACGAACACGGTGGTGCTGCGGGCAACCGTGACCTCGGTGTCGTCGACGAACTGCACGACGTCGACCTCGGCCACCTTGATCCGGCCCCCGTTGCGTAGCAAGCGGCCACGGGTCGCGGTGGGGACGTCGCGGGCCGCCTTGAACAGATCGATGGTGAAGCGTGCCGGTCGAAAGCCCGGCACCGAGTGGTCACGTTCGGCCGCCCGGGCAGCCAACGCACACACCGCGGGACCGTTCAGAGTGCCCGGAGCCCACAGGCTCGCGGCATACCGGGTCGGCAGGAAGAGACTCTGTCCAGTGGAATCGGTGCCGCCGGAATCGACGGAGAAGAATGCGATCGACGACACGAAGTTTCCCTTCTGTTCGACCCAAGAATGTGGTGTCGAACCATTCGGCGCGTACTAACCTGCGTCCATGACAATTGCAGATTACGCACGGCAGATCCCCAACGAACTCGTGGCCGCGGTGCGCACCACGATGATTGCGACCTCGGTGGTCGGCATCGTCCTGGGGATCATTGCGCTCGTCTGGCCGAAGGCGACCCTGCTCATCATCGGTGTGCTCTTCGGGATCTCGCTGATCATGGCTGGACTGTTCCGGCTCTATGAGGCCTTCGCCTCGACGTTGCTGTCCGGCGGTTGGCGCTTTGCCCTGGGTCTCATCGGTGCATTGATCCTGGCCGCCGGCGTCATCGCCGTGTTCAATCCCGAGGAATCGCTGGTCTTCCTCGCGATCTTCATCGGCATCGGCTGGATCTTCCAGGGAATCGCCGACCTCGCCCGCGCGTCCGCCGGGTCCCAGCACGTGCCGCGGTGGGTGCTGATCCTGTCCGGTGTCGTCTCGATCATCGCCGGCATCGTCATGATGCTGATCCCCGGCCTCGCCCTGGCCACCTTCCTGATCATCGCGGCGATCATGCTCATCGTGATCAGCGTCGTGACGCTGCTGACCCTGCCGAAGAAGATCGAGGAGCCGCTGGTCTGAGTCGCGGGCTGCCGAGCTTCTGAGAATCAGGCCAACTCGAGGCCGTCGATCGTGACCGCGGCGCGGGCGGCCTCGACGTCGGCGGGGAGTCGCTCGATCAACTGGGTCATCGCGGCCTCGACATCCGGGCCGTGTGCCAGCCGAACCGGATCGACGTGGGGTCCGGTGGCATCGAGGATCGACGCCGCCGGATCGACGCCGGTTCGGTGGGCGACCGCCGCCGCCAGCAGGCGCCGTGCCTGCGCTGGGTGACTGTCCCACAAAGCGTCCGCAGTTGTCAGATACAGCTGCACGGCCGGCGGATAGTCGTGCAGATGCACGAGCGCCCACGCCCAGTGCTTGGCGACATCCACCGTGTCCGACTGTCCACGACCGTGGGTGCGGACATACTTGCCATGGAGTTCGCGGCACAGCGGGGTGGAATCGGCCCACAACTGCAACTCCGACATGCACCGCACACAGTCGTGCAGGTTGGACAGGTACATCACCGAGTACGGGCCCTCGCGTCGCGACCGGATCTCTCGCAGCACGGAGAACTCGGCGAGCGCGTGCGAGTACTCGCCGGCCGAAAGATATGCCTCGGCCTCGTCCTGCATTTCCGCGAGCATGTGTCGATTGTTCCGCACTCGGCGGGCCTGCGGGCGGGATTCATCCGGACACGCGACATGCAGACGCGAAACGACCCGGCCACCTGGCGTGAGGTGACCGGGTCGTTGCGTCGAGCGAAGCCGCTCAGTACTGCTGATTCGGCGGATATGGCGGCGGGGCCATCGGGGCCGCCGACGCCAACGGTGCGACCTGGCCGCCGGTGAAGAACCGGTAGGCGTAGGTCGTGGCGATCATGGTGACCGGCAGGGTCACCAGCAGGCCCACCAGGCACAGCAGCGCACCGACGATGTTGAGGCCGATGACGGCCAACGCCAGCAGGAACAGGGTGCCCGCGTTCTTGCTGATCACCGAGAAGCTGGCCTTGATGCCCTCGATGGGGTCCATGTCGCGGTCCACTACGAAGGTGAGTGACCAGTAGGCGAGGAACGCGAAGACGATGCCCGGGATGATGAGCAGGATCAGGCCGATGAAGGTGCCCAGTCCCACCAGGAACGCGGTGATGATGACCGCGGCGAAGTTGACGTTGAAGAAGCGGCCGATATCGGGCTTGCTACCCGACGTCTCGTCGAGCGCGCCACGCGCATAGGCGCCCTGGAAGATGTAGCCGATGATCGTGGCGATGATGCCGAAGATGGCGCTGATCCAGAAGATCCGGCCGTAGTCGGACGAGATGTTGCCCAGCCACTGGATGACACCGGACACGACGAGCGAAATCAGGATCACCACGATCCACGACAACGCGTTCTCCTTGTAGCGGTTCCAGCCGTAGCTGAAGGCCTCGCCGATGGAGAACTGCTCGGCCGTCGGAGCGCCGTACGCGCCACCGCCGTAGGCGCCCGGTGCGCCGTAATCGCCCGGCGGCGGCGGGTATCCGCCGGGACCACCGGCGGGTTGGCCGTAGCCACCGGCCGGGGGCGGCGGGTAGCCGGGCTGCGCACCGTAGCCGGGTTGCTGGGCGCCGTACCCGGGGGGCGGCCCCTGCGGGGGCGGGCCTGATGGCGGCGGACCCGGTGGCGGCGGGTAGGCACCACCGGGCGGCGGGCCCGAGGGCGGCGGGTAAGAACCGGGCGGTGGGTAGCCGGACGGCGGCGGCGGGGGTGTGGAGCCCGGCGGCGGATACGACGGCGGCGGTGTGCCGCCGGTGCCCGGCTCCGGGGTACGACCGGACTCGGCGCCTGCACCCGGGTCGGGGTCGGAAGAACCGGGATTCTGTGGATCTGACGGTGTGGTCATGGCAGGGAGGATACGGAACACCGGCGCCGGTCAACAGTGTTTGGCACTCCACGTCGTGTCTCGGCGTCAGGATTTCAGGTGCCCGGCGTCCTCGATGGGCGTGCACGACCGCTACACCTGGATTCGGCACCGGTGGGCTGGCATCGTGGAACCCGTGAGTGACATCGGCAGCACCCCGGAAGGTTCCGACGGCGAGTACAGCCTCGACGACGACGATCAACTGCAACCCGAGGACACGCTGGTCGACCGTGGTGTCGACGATGTCCTCGACGAGGGATATTCGCCGCCCGACCATCAGCCGAGCGGCGCGCGTCACGGGCTCACCGAGCGAGAGCAGCGCGACGGGGAGACCCTGGACGAACGGCTCGCCGAGGAAGAAGCCGACATCGGGGCGACCGATCCGCTCGACGACATCGAAGCCGAGGAGAACGTCGCGAAGCGCTGGCGGTCGCACGAATCCGATCGTTCGGATGACTTCGAAGGCGACGAACAAGCCGGGGACGGGCGGTCGGGACGGTTGGTGGCTCCGGACGAGGGGTCGGGCGTCGACCGCGAGAAGGATGCGGTGGCCGGCGACGTCGGCATCGACGGCGCCGGAGCATCTGCCGAAGAGGCGGCAATGCACTACATCGCCGCCGACGAGGTGGAGTGGTCCGACGAGTCCGACTCCACTGCCGGTGGATCCGGTCGATCGGACAGCTGATCGTCGGCGTCAGCTCGCGCCGTGACCGAGGTCGGCGAGCGAGCTGACGATGGTTGCGCGGGCGACGGTTTGCTCGATGCCGAGCCCCGACAGTATGGCCGCCATCTCCGGATCGGTGAACAGGCCCAACAGGATGTGTTCGGTGCCCACGAAATCGTGGCCCAGATCGACCGCCGACGCCAGTGTCGCCTGCAGCACTGAACGGGACCGCTCGTCGTAGGGCACAACAGTTTTCTCGCCCTCGGAGGGCTGCATCGCAGTCGACGCCGGGCCGTTGGCAGTGCACGCGGCGGCAAGAGATGCCGCCGGCACACCGTGGGCGCGCAAGGTCAAATCGGCGATGGATTCCGGAGCCACGGCCAATGCCCGCGCCAGGTGCTCGGGCGTGACCGCGGTGCTGTGATCGGCGACTGCCACATTGTGTGCCTCGGCGATCACATTGCGTGCTCGCGGAGTGAAACGCGCGAACGGATTCGCCTCATCTGCCAACGGTGTCGGCGCGGCGTCGGCGGGTGTGCGCGTCACGAACCGTTTCTGGGCCGCTTGTTTGCTGACCCCCATGGCCGCACCGATGTCGGCCCACGAGGCCCCGGTGCGCCTGGCCTGGTCGACGAAGTGGCCGATCAGGTGGTCGGCCACTTCGCCGATGTGTTCGGCGGTGATCATGGCGCCGGTCAGCTGGTCCAGGGGATCATCGTGCGCGGCACGGACACCGGCGATCAGATCATCGAGGCGGACATCGTGGACCTGGGTGCGCTCGGGCATGCGTCAACACTAGGTTGACAATCGAGACTGCGTCAACCCTTGGTTGACGCAGTTGGTTGCCGGCGGAACTTGTCGGTGGCGTGTGATGCGATGACACCGAACCCGTCCGTCGAACGTCTGAGGCCACCGGCATCGCTGAGTGTCGTCGCTCGAGTGCGTTGACTCGAGCGTCGTTGACAGCGGTGGGGAGGCTGGTAACGATGGATGCCAGGGTTGCCCGTCCGCCCCCGGCCTTGCCGCCGGGTCCACCACAACGGGAGGTACCGGTGAGCATCACCAATCGCCCTGTGTCGATCGAGACCGAGTCGACCCAGTCCGGCAACGTCGAGTCCATGTCCGCCCAGGCCCGCAGATTCCTTGAGGTGCGGTCGTTGACCGACGCTCTGAGCGCGGACCTCTCCGCCGAGGATCAGACGCCGCAATCGATGACCGACGCCAGCCCGGCGAAATGGCATCGGGCGCATGTGACCTGGTTCTTCGAAGAGTTCATCCTCCGAAACGTCGAGTCGTATCACGTCTACGACGACTCATTCCGCTACCTGTTCAACAGCTATTACGAGGCGGTCGGCGCCCGGCATCCACGCCCCGAACGCGGGTTGGTCACCCGACCGGGTGTCGCCGACGTCGGGCTCTACCGCGAGTACGTCGACCGCGCGATGGTTGATGCGCTGGAACGCGGGGTACTCGACGACTATGCGTTGGCCTTGCTCGAGCTGGGATGCAATCACGAGCAGCAACATCAGGAACTGCTCTTGATGGACATCAAGCACCTGTTCTCCACGCATGCCTTCGATCCGGTCTACGTGGATCGCGACATCGACGAACCCGGTGAACCCGGTCCGCTCACCTGGCGCTCGGTGGCCGGCGGTGTCACCGAAGTGGGAGCAACGCCGGGATCTGCCGGCTTCAGCTACGACAACGAGGGTCCCCGACATCGGGTCTTCCTGGAGGACTTCGAGATCGCCGAGCGGGCGGTGACCAACGCCGAATGGTTGGCGTTCATGGCCGACGACGGTTATCGTCGTCCCGAACTCTGGTTGTCCGACGGCTGGGCGCACATCACGCAAACCGGTTGGCAGGCACCGGAATACTGGCGCCTGGTGGATGGGGAGTGGACCACCTTCACGCTATCTGGCCGACGTCAGCTGGTCGCCGACGAACCGGTGGTGCACGTGTCGTTCTACGAGGCCGACGCATTTGCCCGGTGGGCCGGCGCGCGGCTACCCACCGAGTTCGAATGGGAGGCAGCCGTCGAGACCGGCGACAGCGCACGTGGACAGCTACTCGACGTGGGACGTTGCCATCCCGGGAGAGCCGGCGCCACCATGATCGGCGACGTGTGGGAGTGGACGGCCAGCGCCTACCTGCCCTACCCGGGATTCGTGCCCGCCAACGGCGCGGTCGGCGAGTACAACGGGAAGTTCATGTGCGACCAGCATGTACTGCGCGGTGCGAGCGCGGTGACCCCACCCGGGCACGAGCGCATCACCTACCGTAACTTCTTTCCGGCCTCGGCGCGGTGGGCCTTCTCCGGTCTGCGACTGGCCCGATGACCGCCGACGCCGGTCGTCAACTCGCCGACGACGCCGCCGACGGATTGTGGTCCGATCCGCCGACCCTGCCGACCAAGTGGCTCTACGACGAGCGGGGCAGCCTGCTCTTCGACGAAATCACCCGGTTGCCGGAGTATTACCCGACGCGTCGGGAGACGTCGATCCTGTACGCACGTGCCACCGAGATCGCTGCGCTGACCGATGCGGCGACCATGGTGGAATTCGGGTCGGGCACCTCCACCAAGACACGCTTGCTGTTGGCGGCGTTCGCCGACCGGGCCGAGGCCACGGGGCGTCGATTCACCTATGTGCCGCTCGATGTCAGCACCGAGATCCTGGAATCCTCGGCCGCCGAACTCGCCCGCGACTACCCGGATATCGACATCGAACCGGCGGTCGCCGATTTCACCGCACCCGACCTCACCTTGCCGGCCTCGGACGGTCCGCGGATTGCGGTGTTCCTCGGGGGCACCATCGGCAACTTCGACGACGCGATGCGCGCCACCTTCCTGGGCCGCCTGGCCAAGGCGCTCGATCCGGGAGACTACTTCCTGCTGGGCGCCGACCTCATCAAGGACACTGGCCGACTTGTGGCGGCCTACAACGACAAAGCCGGTGTGACGGCCGATTTCAATCGGAACATGATCGAGGTGCTCCGCCGCGGGCTCGACGCCGACGGACTCTACGTCGACGACTTCGACCACATTGCCCGGTGGAACCCGGTGCAGCACCGCATCGAGATGTGGCTGCGTGCCCGCCGCGATGTCGACGTCCGGTTCCGCGGCCTGGACCGGAATTGGCAGCTCGAGCGCGGTGCCGAGGTCCTCACCGAGATCAGCACCAAGTTCGATCGCTCGACACTCGCCGACGAACTGGCTCAGGCCGGGGTCGTGGTGGAGCGGCAGTGGACCGACGATCACGACGACTTCCTGGTGACGCTCAGTCGGCGCTGAGCAGGTCGCGGACCTGCGGGATTACTTGGGTGCCGTACAGTTCGACGCTGCGCATCAGATGCTCGTGAGGCAGCGTGCCGTGTGAGTACTTGAGGTCGAAGCGGTTGAGCCCCAGTGTCTTCGCGGTTGCCGCGATCTTGCGGGCCACGGTGTCGGGAGAGCCCACATGGAGCGCGCCGGCCGGGCCCGCGGCGCGCTCGAACTCGATCCGGGTGGGTGGCGGCCAGCCTCGTTCGCGGCCGATCCGGGCCATGTAGGTCCGGTAATGCGGCCAGAGCTGTTCGCGTGCCAGCTCGTCGGTGTCGGCAATGTGGCCGGGGGAGTGGACTCCCACCGGCAGATCGGTGGGCTGCTCGAGTTCACCGAGCGCACGGCGGTACAGATCGGTGTAGGGCGTGAACCGGGCGGGATCGCCCCCGATGATCGCCAGCATCAGCGGCAGACCGTGCGTCGCGGCGCGGATCACCGACTCCGGACTCCCGCCGACCGCGATCCAGGTCGGCAGCGGCGCCGACGACAACCCCGGGTACACCGACTGTCCGGTCAGCGGAGTGCGGGTCGCACCCGACCAGGTCACCGGTTCGCCCGCCCGCAGCTGGGCGAACAGCGACAATTTGTCGGCGAAGAGGTCCTCATAATCGGCGAGGTCGTAGCCGAACAGGGGAAACGACTCGGTGAACGATCCGCGCCCGAGAATCACTTCGGCGCGGCCATCCGACAACGCGTCCACGGTGGCGAAACGCTCGAATACCCGGATCGGGTCGTCGGAACTGAGTACGGTCACCGCCGAGCCCAACCGCATCCGGTGGGTCGCAACGGCGATGGCACCGAGGACCACTTCGGGTGCCGAGACGGCGTAGTCGTCGCGGTGGTGTTCCCCGACGCCGAAGAAGTCGACACCCACCTCGTCGGCGAGGACTGCTTGTGCCACGACGTCACGGATGGTCTGTGCCGCCGACACCGCATTCCCGTCGTCGTCAACCGTCACGTCGCCGAAAGTATCGAGGCCGAGTTCCATGGGAGCACCCTAGCTATCCCGGTCAAAGCGCACTGCGTGAGCGCAGCTGTGAGAAGCTATGGAACGCAGCGTCGGACACCCCGACGTCACCTACCGGCTAAGGAGTATGCCCGATGTGGGACTCGTTCTGGGACTTCATCTGGTACACGATCGTCATTTTCGCGTTCGTGGCCTATCTGATCGTCCTCTGGCACATCATCATCGACCTCTTCCGTGACAAGTCCTCCGGCTGGATCAAGGCCGTGTGGATCATCTTCCTGATCCTGCTGCCGTACATCACTGCAATCGTCTACCTGCTGGTCAAGGGCCGCGGTATGGCAGAGCGTCAGAATGAGGCGGTCAAGGAGGCCAAGCAGGCCACCGACAGCTACATCCAGTCGGTCGCCACGGCCAAGAGCCCGGCCGAGCAGATCGCCGACGCCAAGCAGTTGCTGGACTCCGGCACCATCACCCAGCAGGAGTTCGATTCGCTGAAGGCGAAGGCGCTCAGCTAGCTTTCGCTCGGAGAGCGGATTCTGATCGGGGTTGCGCCGACAGGCTTTCGCGCCGACAGAACCCCGTTTCGCGCCGACAGAACCCGGTTATTCGCCGACAGCACCCGTTCCCTGTGGGGGCGGGTGCTGTCGGCGTTGTTGGACAGGTGCTGTCGACGAAGAACCGGGTTCTGTCGGCTACCGTGCTGGGCGCGACACCCGCTCAGGTCCCGAACTTCTGTCGGCTGCCGTGCTGGGCGCGTGGGAGGTGAGGTTGCGGGGTGCCGGGCGCGCGAGCCTGTCAGGTCCCGAATGGGTTCGCGGTGTGGCCGACGAGATCGGCAACCGAATCGATCACCCGGGTGGCCCGATAGGGGAACAGTTCCACCGACGTGGGAGTCGATATGCCGGACAGGACCAGGATGGTCTCCAGCCCGGCCTCCATGCCGGAGATGACGTCGGTGTCCATCCGATCACCGATCATCAGGGTGTGCTCGGAATGCACACCGATCTGCCGCAGCGCTGAGCGCATCATCAGCGGATTCGGCTTGCCCACGTAATACGGTTCGCGGCCGGTGGCCCGGGTGATCAGGGCGGCCACGGCGCCTGTCGCAGGGAGCGAGCCGGCCGCCGACGGCCCGGTGGCGTCGGGGTTGGTCGCGATGAACCGGGCCCCGCGTTCCACCAGGCGGATGGCCGTGGTGATCGCCTCGAACGAGTACGTCCGAGTCTCCCCGAGTACGACGTAGTCGGGGTCCGAATCGGTGATCACGTAGCCGATCTCGTGTAGCGCCGTGGTGAGACCCGACTCGCCGACGACGTACGCCGATCCGCCCGGGCGCTGGGACTCCAGGAACCGGGCAGTGGCCAGTGCCGACGTCCAGATCGACTCCTCGGGAATGTCCAAGCCGGTGCGCAGCAGGCGTGCCCGCAGGTCGCGCGGGGTACGGATCGAGTTGTTGGTCAACACGATGAACGGGACATCGTTGGCGCGCAGCTCGGCCAGGAACTCGTCGGCGCCGGGGATCAAGTGTTCTTCGCGGACGAGAACACCGTCCATGTCCATCAGATAGTTCCAGCTCATGTACCGCATTATGGCCGGGCTCGGCAATGGCCGCGTCGAACCCTCGAAATGCGCCCCCAGGACTGTTTCGCTGGGGTGCATTTCGGTCGTGGGTCCCGCGTTCGCGGCGGGCGGTCAGTCGGGACGCTCTGACACCCGCCACAGCGGATTGACCGGACCGTGCCCGGCGCCCAGCGGGTAGGCGGCCTCGAGTCCCCGGGTCACCCACCGCTTGGCGAAGTCGATCGCGTCGGGCACGGGATAACCGTGCGCGAGCGCACCGGCGGTGGCCGCCGCGAGGGTGTCCCCGGCGCCATGATCGTGCCCGGTCTCGATGCGTGGATGGGCGAACTCGTGAAAGTGCTCGCCGTCGAACAGCAGGTCGGGGCTCTGGGCCGACGTGCGCAGGTGTCCGCCCTTGACCAGCGCCCATTGTGCCCCCAGCGCGTGCAAGGCGCGGGCCGCGTCCTGTTGCGACGCGGCGTCGACGACGTCGATGCCGGTGATCAGCCGCACCTCGTCGAGGTTCGGCGTCACCACGGTGGCGATGGGGAACAAGGTGGAGCGCAACGTCTCCAGGGCTTCGGCAGCCAACAAGGGGTCACCGTGCATCGACGCACACACCGGGTCGACGACCAGCGGGACGGGCCGATCGCGACCGATGCCGAGCTCGCCGCATGCCGCGGCGACGGCCTCGATTATCGGTGCCGAGGCCAGCATCCCGGTCTTGGCCGCCCCGACGCCGATGTCGGTGACCACGCTGTGCATCTGCGCGGCCACCGTCGCCGGCGCGATCTCCGCAAAATCCTGCACGCCCACCGTGTTCTGCACCGTCACCGCTGTCACGGCGACGCAGGCATGCAGTCCGAGAAGCGCGAAGGTGCGCATGTCGGCCTGGATGCCGGCGCCGCCGCCCGAGTCCGAACCCGCGATGGTGAGAACCCGTCGCGGCGTCACACCGGGTGGCGCCATGGGTAATCGGAGGTCATCGGTCATCAGGTGGGGGAGCCTCCCGCCGCGGCCTCCAACGGTAGATAGACCCGGTTGCCGTGCTCGGCGAACTCCGCCGACTTGGCGGCCATCTCCTCGGCGATCTTGCGGTCGATGTCCTCGGCGGTCACCAGGCCGTTCTGCTCGGCGTAGTCGCGCACATCCTGCGAGATGCGCATCGAGCAGAACTTCGGCCCGCACATCGAGCAGAAGTGCGCGGTCTTGGCCGGTTCGGCGGGCATCGTCTCGTCGTGATATTCGCGTGCGATATCCGGATCGAGGGCCAGGTTGAACTGGTCGGTCCAGCGGAACTCGAAGCGCGCCTTGGACAGTGCGTCGTCGCGCTCCTGCGCGCCCGGATGCCCCTTGGCGAGATCGGCGCTGTGAGCGGCGATCTTGTAGGTGATCACACCGACCTTGACGTCATCGCGATTGGGTAGTCCCAGATGCTCTTTAGGCGTCACGTAGCACAGCATCGCGGTGCCGGCCTGCGCGATCATCGCGGCGCCGATGGCCGAGGTGATGTGGTCATAGGCAGGTGCGATGTCGGTGGCCAACGGTCCGAGCGTGTAGAACGGCGCCTCTTCGCACAACTCTTCTTCGAGCCGCACGTTCTCGGCGATCTTGTGCATCGGTACGTGGCCCGGTCCTTCGATCATCACCTGCACACCATGCGATTTCGCGATCGTGGTGAGTTCGCCAAGGGTGCGGAGCTCGGCGAACTGCGCCTCGTCGTTGGCGTCGGCGATCGAGCCGGGCCGCAGACCGTCACCCAGCGAGAAGGTAATGTCGTAGCGGGCGAAGATCTCGCACAGCTCCTCGTAGTGGGTGTAGAGGAACGACTCCTGGTGATGCGCCAGACACCAGGCGGCCATGATGGATCCGCCGCGCGAGACGATGCCGGTGACCCGCCGGGCCGCGAGCGGCACATACCGCAGCAACACCCCGGCGTGCACGGTCATGTAGTCCACGCCCTGCTCGGCCTGCTCGATCACGGTGTCGCGGTAGATCTCCCACGTCAGCTTGGTGGGATCACCGTTGACCTTCTCCAGCGCCTGATAGATCGGCACCGTGCCAACCGGGACCGGGGAGTTGCGCATGATCCATTCGCGGGTCATGTGGATGTCGCGACCTGTGGACAGGTCCATGATGGTGTCGGCGCCCCAGCGGGTGGCCCACACCATCTTCTCCACCTCCTCGGCGATCGAACTGGTGACTGCAGAATTTCCGATGTTGGCGTTGACCTTCACCGCGAACCGCTTGCCGATGATCATCGGTTCGGATTCGGGATGACGATGATTGGCGGGGATCACCGCACGCCCTGCGGCGACCTCGGCACGCACGAGTTCCACCTCGACACCCTCACGTGCGGCGATGAAGCGCATCTCGTCGGTGACGATGCCGGCGCGTGCCCACGCCAGCTGCGTCGACGCCCCGTTCACTGGTTCGGGTCGGTGCCACGCATCGCGAGTCGGCGGCAATCCCTGCTCCACGTCGATGGTCGCGGTCACGTCGGTGTATGGACCGGACGTGTCGTAGACGTCGAGGTGCTCGCCGTTGGTCAGCTGGATGCGTCGCGCCGGAACCCGGAGATGATCGATCTCGCGGTAGTGCTTGCTGCTTCCCTCGATCGGTCCCTGGGTGACAGTCGAGACGGCAGTTTCGGATACACGTGTTCCCATGATGCGACTCCCTACGCCGGCATTACCCGGACAGGTTCGGGCGGTCGGCGACCGTCCCGTCGCCATCTCAGCCCCCGGTGATCGTGGGAGCCCCCGCGTGTTCAATTTGTCGATCGCGGCGTCCGCCGGGATCAGCACCACCCTACGACGTCGCGGTGCTCGGTGCGGGCCGGGGGCCGCGACCGACAACCTACGCCATCGTAGGGTAGCCTGTGACAGGGATCACATAGGGTCCTACGTCGGTGTCGGGAGGGGAGCCCCGCCGCCGGCGATCCGCCGCGTTCAGGAGGGATTGTGCAGAGGAAGCATCAGCATCGACCACCACAGTCTGCGCAGGCGATTCTGCAGCAGATCGCCCAGGTGGTCCACAATCCCGACCGCGACAGGTTCGAGCTGTGGGTGGCCGGCGACCTCGTCGGCGTGCTCGGGTACAGCACCGAGGTCAGCGAGGGAAAACCGACCATCACGATCCTGCACACGGTGCTCTACGACGAATACACCGGCCACGGTCTCGGCACCCGCCTGATGGTCGGGGCCATCGCGTATGTGCGTGACCAAGGAGCTCGGCTGAGGCCGGTCTGCTCGTTCACCAAGTCGTACCTCGATTCCCATCCGGGGATCGTGCCGCTGGCGCCGGCGTGAGCGCAGCCTAAGTTAGGCTACCCTGACGGAAGTTGCTGTCGAGGGAAGGCCGTGTCACATGGCGGAACAGACCAAGTCCAAGTCGCGCGGGTGGCAGGGCGCCGTCCTCAAGCTCATGGGTGCCGACGACTACGAGCTCACCGTGACCAGCAATGAACCGGTCACCGACGACTACATCCGGCTCGGCTTCACCGGCGGCGGCCTGCTCGCCGACCGCCCGGTCCACCCGACGATGTGGCTGCGCATCTGGTTCGAGAACAAGCACGGCAAGCTCCATCAGCGCGCCTACACCCTTGTCGATCCGGACCCGGCGACCGACTCGTTCTCCCTCGAGTTCGCCATCCACGACGGCGCAGCCACCCGGTGGGCGCAGTCGGCCCGGCCCGGCGACACCATCTCGTCGACCTTCATGGGGTCGAAGTTCGCCATCGGCGACCCGGCCCCCAAGGGCTGGCTGATCGCGGGCGACACCGCGGCGCTGCCGGCAATCAACTCGCTGCTCGACGCGATCTCCGCGTCGTCGAACCCGTCGGTGCCGGCGACGATCTGGTTCGAGTACGTGCACGAATCCGACACGTCGCTACCGCTGCGACTGCGCGACCAGGACACCATCAACTGGATCAAGCGTGACGGCACGGCGCTGACCGATGCGGTCCGCGATGCCGCGTTCGACGCCACCGATCATCACGGGTTCGTCGCCCTGGACATGAAGTCCACACGCGCGGTGTCGGGGTTGTTCAAGAACGACTACAAGCTTGGCAAGGCCAACGTGAAGGCCCAGGCCTACTGGCGGGAGAACGGTCCGGCTTCCTGACGACGCCGAGGCGTGAGCCCGGTCACGGCTCCTGCAGCGACCGGACCAGCACCGCCTTGTCGATCTTCCCGACCGCGGTGACCGGCAGGGTGGGCACCACCACCAGGCGGTCGGGCAGTTTGAACGACGCGAGTCCACGTTCGGCGAGGAACGTGCGGACCTCAGGGAGCGTCAGTTCGCGTCCCCGCGGATGATCGTGCGACAGCACCACCGCGGCGCAGATCTTTTCACCCAACGACTCGTCGGCAAGGCCGACGACTGCGGCTGCACGGATCGACTCGTGGGCCAGCAGATTCTCCTCGACGTCATCGGCAGCGACGTTCTCACCGGCCCGCACGATGGTGTCCTTGATCCGGCCGGTCACCGCGAGATGGCCCGACGGCAGTCGGCGTACCCGGTCGCCGGACCGGTAGAAGCCCTCCGGGGTGAACGAGCGTGCATTGTGCTCGTCGGCGCGGTAGTAACCGCGGATCGTGTACGGACCGCGTACCAGCAGTTCGCCGTCGGTGCCGTCGGGCACGTCGTCACCGTTCTCATCGACCACCCGCACCTCGTCGAACTCCGACATCGGTGCACCCTGCACCGCGTGCACCAACTCGCGGGGGTCGTCGAGGCGGGTGTAGCAGATGAGTCCCTCGGCCATCCCGAACACCTGCTGGACCACGTCGCCCAGTGCGGCATCGAGTGCGACGGCGTCGGGTTCGGCCAGCTTGGCGCCACCCACCTGCAGCAGTCGGAGACTGCTGATGTCGGCGGGTTCCCACTCGGTGGCCGCGCACCACACCTGGGCCAGCGCCGGGACGAGTGCGGTCACGGTGACCCGGTAGCGCTCGATCAGGTCGAAGGTGTTGTCCGGGCTGGGGTTGTCGGTGACGACGGTGTGCCCCCCAACCGTCATCACCCCGAGCATCCCGGGACAACACAGCGGGAAATTGTGGGCACCGGGCAGCGCCACCAAATACGTGTCGGCCGCAGTGAGTTCGGCCACCTCGGCGGAGCGGCGCGCGTTGTAGGCGTAGTCATTGTGGGTCCGCGCGATGAGTTTCGGCAGCCCGGTGGTGCCGCCGGAGATGAGGAACAGTGCCGGCGCGTCCGGGTCGGTGTCCTCGGCCGACGGCAATCTGGTGGTCTCCGGGTCGGCATCGGGCAGTGCGGCATACACGCCGGGGTCGCCGTCGACGAACACAGTCGCCACCGTGCCGACGCGTCGCTGCAGATCCGCGGCCAATTCGCGGTAGTCGTATCCGCGACGGTCGTCCTCGGTGATGTAGGCGACGGCAGCGGAACCGGCGGCGAGGTGTGCGATCTCGCTGACCCGATGCGCGGGCAGCGTCATCACCGGCGCCACACCGGCGCGCAGCAGCCCGAACAGCGTGATGACGAACGCCGCCGAGTTGTGTTGCTGCAGGATCACCCGCTGACCCGGCCGCAGGCCGGCCTGCACGAAGCCTGCCGCCCGGCGCAACACGGCGGCATACAGCTCGGCATAGCTGAGGGTGAGGTGGTCGGTGGTCGCGGTATCGGTGACGGCGGGCGCATCCGGGTGCCGGGCCGCGGCGCGTTCGAGTGGGTGCCACAACGGCTGGTCGGGAAAGATGCTTGCGTCGCGATAGCGCGCGGCGATTGCATCGGGGTGGGGGCGGAAGCCGATCTGCAGATCGGCTTCCGAGGTCGTGTCAGATGTGCCGACGTCAGACATGGGCGGCCGCCGTCGTGTGGAAGCCCAAGACGGCCGAGGTTCCGGCGCCGATGTCGATCACGCTGGGCTGCGGTTGCGGTGCGGGGCTCCGATCGTCGGCGATGACCAGTCCGATCAGGACGAGGGCCACCACGAACGCCGAGATCACCGCGGCGACGCCGGCGGCGGCGATCACGACCGGGATGTTCACTCGCCGCCGCCGCGACGATTTCCGGGCACTCATGGGGGTATTCAAACACACCGATTAGGCCAGGCTTACCGATGTGAGCTTCGGTTGTCCGTCTCCATCGTTTAGCCTTACCTAACGGGGGTTGTACGAATCACGAGCTTGTGCGAGGAGGACTCGGTCATGTCGCTGACCGTTGAAGCGGCCGCCGGGGGTGTGCCCGACGACCTGCGTCCGCCGCTCTCCGCGGCCCGGATCTGCGCCGCGTGGGCCGCATCGGGCGAGTTCGACGAGTATCTGGTGTACGAGCGTGAAGGTCGCTGGGTGTTCGCGGCCGGTGTGCGTGCACGGCTGATCCTCACCCGCAGCACGGTCGACGTCGTCGACGGGCACTCACGAACGACGACCGAGTGGTCGGGAGACCCAGCCCGTGTGATCGCCGATGCGCTGGCCGGCCTCAAGTCGTCGACGTGGCGTGTCTACGGGTGGGTGGGATTCGATTTCTGTGCGCCCCGTCATGGTCTGCTCGAGCGTGTTCCCGAAGACGCGGAGCTGGCGCATCTGATCGTGCCCGAGGTGGAGCTGGTCATCGAACCCGACACCGTCGATCCCGCCCACATCGACACCGGTGACACCGACCCGGATCGCGCAGCACGACTGCTGGCGGTCGCTGCGCGGGCAACGGCGCCGCCGGAGCCTGCGGCGGTCGATGTGATGCCCGTCGATGTGTCCGATGACCGGGACGACTACCGCGGCCGGGTCGCCCGCGCGGTCGACGAGATCGCCCGAGGCGACTACCAGAAGGTCATCCTGTCGCGGCGTGTCGACATCCCGTTCGACATCGACATCTCGGCCACCTTCGTCCGGGGGCGCGAGGCCAACGATCCGGCCCGGTCCTATCTGTTCCGACTCGGCGCGATGTCGGGCGCTGGGTTCAGCCCCGAGTTGGTGGTTGCCGTCGATGCCGACCGACGGGTGGTTACCGAACCGCTGGCCGGCACGAGAGCATTCGGACGCGGTGACGCCGACGACGCGGCTGCCCGCGCCGATCTGCTGTCCGATCCGAAAGAGGTTGTGGAACACTCAATGTCGGTACGCGCATGTATCGAGGAGATCGCCTCGATCGCCACCCCGGGTAGCACTGCGGTCAGCGAGTACATGGTGGTGCGCGAGCGCGGCAGCGTCCAACATCTCGCCTCGACGGTGGCCGGGCAGTTGGCCCCGAATGCCGATCCCTGGCAGGCGCTGTCGGTGTTGTTCCCATCCATCACCGCTTCCGGAATCCCGAAGGCACCTGCGTTGGAGGCGATCTATCGACTGGAGCCGGAGTCTCGCGGCTTGTACTCCGGTGCGGTGATCACCGCGTCGTCGGCCGGTGAACTCGAAGCCACCCTGGCGTTGCGCACGGTGTTCGCCACCGACGAAGCCGCGTGGCTGCAAGCGGGTGCGGGGATCGTCGGGCAGTCCACTCCGGCACGCGAATTCGAAGAGACCTGCGAGAAGCTCGGCAGCGTCGCGCCGTATGTGGTGCGACGCGGGGAAGGTGGCCGATGAGCGGATTCATGCGAGCACGCGACGAGGTCAAGGACGCCATCGCCGACGCGCTGGGCATTCCGCGTGACGAGATCGCCGACGACGCCGACCTCATCTCGCTCGGGTTGGACTCGATTCGGATGATGAAGATCGCCGGAGGCTGGCGTAAACGCGGACACCGTCTGAACTTCGCCCAACTCGCCGCCGATCCGAGTGTGGACGCCTGGGCCCGGATGCTCGACGCCACCGCGGCTCCCGCCGACAGCGCCACCACCGCCGACGCAACCCCGAATCCAGCCGAGAGCGCCCCGAACCCCGGCGACGGAACCCCGGATCTCGCCGAGGGTATCGCGGTTTCGGACGATGCCGCGTTTCCCCTCGCCCCCATGCAGCATGCGTACTGGATCGGCCGCACCGATGCCGCCGACCTCGGCGGGGTGGCCGCCCACCTCTACGTCGAATTCGACGGCGCCGGAATCGATGTCGAGCGCCTGCGGGCCGCCGCCGACCGTCTCGTTCAACGTCACCCGATGCTGCGTGCCCGCTTCCGGCCCGACGGCACCCAACAGGTACTCGACCACGTCGGCCGAGATCCGTTGGTAATCAACGATCTCCGCGCGGAAACTCCAGCGGCGATCGAACGCGAACTGGCTGTCCTGCGCGACACCAAGAGCCACCAGATGCTCGACGTCGCCGCAGGTCAGGTGTACGACCTGACCCTGACCCGGTTGCCGGACGCGCGTCATCGCCTGCACTTCGACATCGACATGCTCGCCGCGGATGCGATGAGCTACCGGATGCTGCTCGCCGATCTCGTCGCACTCTACGACGGCCAGGCGCAGCCTGCGGCCGAGGTCACCTACCGCGACTACCTCACCTATCGCGCCGAGCATCCCGACCCGAACCGCGACCGGGACCGCCGCTGGTGGTCGGAACGCCTCGACGAACTGCCGTCCGGACCGGCCTTGCCCGCCCGGAGCGAGTCTGCCGGCGCCACCGACAGCCACCCCGAACGACCCAACCGTGTGGTGCGCCATCACCATTGGATCGATGCCGCGACCAAGGAGACCTTGCTCGGTTCCGCGCATCAGCGCGGCGTGACGCCCGCGATCGCGCTGGCCGCGGTGTTCGCCGCCACCATCGGGGCATGGTCCAGCGATGATCGTTTCCTGCTCAACGTCCCGCTCTTCCACCGCGAGCCGTTGCATCCCGAGATCGAGAGGGTGTCCGGGGATTTCAGCTCCTCGGTACTCGTCGATGTCGACGTGAGGCACACCCGGTCGGTGCTCGATCTCGCCCGGTCGATGCAGAAAACGATGCACGCCAACGGGTCACACGCCAGCTACGGAGCGTTGGAGGTCCTGCGCGACCTGGGGCGTGCCCGCGGCGAACAGGTGTTGGCGCCGGTGGTCTACACCAGTGCGCTGGGCCTCGGTGAGCTGTTCTCCGAGGATGTGCTGGCGCGCCTGGGCGACCCCTCCTGGATCGTGTCGCAGGGCCCGCAGGTGACGTTGGATGCACAGGTGACCGAGGTGCGCGGCGGCCTGCTGCTCAACTGGGATGTCCGCGCTGCGGCGTTTCCGCCGGGCGTGGTGGAAGCGATGTTCGCGCACTATATCTCGGCCATCGAACGGCTGACCGACGGGGACGCCGGCTGGCTGGGTACAGCTGTTCCCGCGCTGCCCGCCCCGCAGCGGGAGGTGCGACGACGGGTCAACGACACCGCCGCACCGAGCAGTGGGCGAGTGCTGCACCAGGAATTCTTCACCCGCGCCGTCGCCGAACCCGACCGCGCCGCCCTGTTCTGGCGTGGCGGCACGCTGAGCTACGGCGAACTGGCGGGTCAGGCACTCGCGGTGGCCGGCGCCCTGCGCGATGCAGGGGTGCTTCCCGGCGACGCGGTCGGCGTGCAGATCCCGAAGGGGCCCGACCAGGTGGTGGCCACACTCGGGGTGTTCGCGACCGGGGCCACCTGGGTACCGATCGGTCACGACCAGCCGGTCACGCGCCGCGCGAAGATCCTGTCCACCGGCGACATCCGGGTGGTCCTCGGCGCCGACGGCGCGCTCGACGACATGCTCGACGGGGTCGTCGGCATCGACCTCGCCCACGCCAGGACGCATCGCGCGCCGTTCACGCAAGCCGTGCTGCCCGACCCGGAATCGATCGCCTACATCCTGTTCACCTCCGGCTCCACCGGCACGCCCAAGGGTGTCGAGGTGCCGCACCGGGCCGCGATGAACACCATCGACGACATCAACGACCGCTTCGCGGTGGGCCCCGAGGATCGCTCGCTGACCGTGGCGGCACTCGAGTTCGACATCTCCGTCTACGACATCTTCGGCCTCTACAGCGCCGGCGGTGCCGTCATCGCGGTGGACGCCGACGATGCCCGCGACCCGGCCGGCTGGCTCGATCTGCTGCGCACCCATCGCGCGTCGATCCTCACCTGCGTCCCCAGTGCGCTGGACATGCTGCTGACCGTCGCCGAGGAAGGATCTGCCGGGCTCGGAGATTCGCTGCGCGCGGTGTTGCTCGGTGGGGACTGGGTGGGCGTCGACCTACCGCGCCGCCTGCATGCTCTGGCACCCGGCGCCCGCTTCGCCGGCTTGGGCGGTGCCACCGAGATCGCCATTCACGGGACCGTCTGCGAGGTCGTCGATCCGCCGGCGCAGTGGACGTCGGTGCCGTTCGGAACCCCGCTGCGCAACGTGATGTGTCGCATCGTCGATTCGGCCGACCGCGACTGCCCGGACTGGGTCACCGGTGAACTCTGGGTCGGCGGTGCCGGTGTGGCGCACGGATACCGCAACGATCCCGAGCGCACCGCGCAACGGTTCATCGAACGTGACGGCCACCGGTGGTATCGCACCGGCGATCTGGCGCGGTATTGGCCGGACGGCACTATCGAGTTCCTGGGTCGGGCAGACCATCAGGTCAAGATCCGTGGATTCCGGGTCGAACTCGGTGAGGTCGAGGGTGCCTTGCGATCGGTCGACGGTGTTCGTCACGCGGTCGCGACCGTGCTCACCGCGCCCGGCGGTGCCCGCAGTCTGGCCGCCGCGGTCACCACCGACGACACCGCCGCCACGGGGCCGTCCGCCGAAACGATCGCCGCTGCGCTGCGGGAGTTGTTGCCTGCCTACATGATCCCGGCCACCATCGAGATCCTCGACGAGCTCCCGCTGACCGGGAACGGCAAACTCGACCGCGCCGCGATCGCCGCGGTGTTCGACGACACCGGCGCCGGCAACCATCAGAGGGTGGAACCGGCGGACGACCTCGAGCGGGCGCTGTTGATGATCGTCGTCGAGGTGCTCGGCGCCGACCCCGCCCGGATCGGGGTGACCGACGACTTCTTCGCCGTCGGCGGCGATTCGGTCCTCGCGACCGCCGTGGTGGCGCGCGCCCGGGAGTGGCTCGACGCCCCGCAGATCGGTGTGGTCGACATCTTCACCGCCCGTACGGTGCGTGAACTCGCGCAGCGCGTGGATGCGGCCGACGAACAGCCCGGCCGGCTCTACCAGGTGGCGGCGATCTACCTCGAGGTGGCGGCCATGGACGAGGCCGAACTCACCGATGCCGAACTGGCCGGGGGATCGCGCTGATGAGCACTCGACCTCCGCAGACCCTCCTGGTGATCGGGGCCGGCCCGAAGGCGATCGCCGTGGCCGCCAAAGCCTCCGTGATGCGTGGACTCGGGCTGCCGGCACCTCATGTTCGTGTGGTGGAATCGCATGCGGTGGGGGCGAACTGGCAGTCCATCGGCGGCTGGACCGACGGTCGTCACCGACTGGGCACCGGACCTGAGAAGGACATCGGTTTCCCGTACCGGTCGACGGTCACCGGCCGCACTGCACACAGCGACCTCAACGCCGAGATCAGCAGGCGGATGCAGGCCTACAGTTGGATGTCGTTCCTGGTGGAACATCAGACCTACGCCGAGTGGATCGATCGGGGACGTCCCAATCCGCATCACCACGTGTGGGCGCGCTACCTGCAGTGGGTGGCCACCCGCATCGACCTCGACATCACCATCGGCACAGTGCGTTCGGTCTCCGCCGACGACGACCAGTGGAGCCTGCAGATCACCACACCCGCCGGCAGCACCGACGAGGTGGTCGGTGATGGACTCATGATCACCGGACCCGGATCGAGCGACACCGCGATCCTCGACGACGAGCATGTGTTGTCGGTGGCGGCCTTCTGGGACCGTGTCTCGCGCCGCGACCTGCCGCTGGCCTCCCGCGCCGCGGTCATCGGTGGCGGCGAGACCGCAGGTTCCGCCCTCGACGAACTGGCCCGCCACGAGGTCATGTCGGTGTCGGTGATCTCGCCGGGCGCCACCATCTACACGCGCGGCGAGAGCTACTTCGAGAACGCCATGTTCAGCGATCCGACCGGATGGTCGGCCATCTCTCCCGCGGAGCGACGCGACGTGATCCGCCGCACCGACCGCGGCGTCTTCTCGGTCAGCGTGCAGGAGAACCTGCTCGGCGACAGTCGTATCCAGCATCTGCAGGGTCGCGTGGTGGCGGCGCGCCGAGCTGGTGAGCTGATCGCGGTGACACTGCACAACGAGGGGCGCGCCCCGCAGACCCTCACCTTCGACCTCGTCGTCGACGCGACCGGCGGTCAGCCGCTGTGGTTCTTGGATCTGTTCACCGACGACGCCGCGGACCTGCTGGAGTTGACCCTGGGCTGGCCGCCGACCCTGGAACGCATCGAGTCGGCCATCGGTCACGACCTCGCCGTCACTGGCCTGACGCCGAAGTTGTTCCTGCCCAACCTCGCCGGGTTCGCGCAAGGTCCGGGTTTCCCTAACCTGAGTTCGCTCGGCGAACTGTCCAACCGGATCCTGCGGATCACCGAGCGTCAGGGTCGCGGTGCGCGTGCGGCCCTCCTGAGTGAGGAAGGCTGACATGCTCGGATCACAGCTGCGGCACGTCGGCCGGGGTGCGGCCCAGGATGTGCAGGGCGATCCGCCGATCCGGTCGGACATCGAACTCACCCACATCGGTCCATCCGCGTCCGGTCAGCGCACGGCGAATCCGCGAGTTGCGCGCATCGGGCTCCAGAACCACTCGGCGACAACGAGTATCGGCATCGAAGATGGCCTGTGCCAACTCGGCGAGCCATCCCGACATCACGCCGCGGCCGGTGAGCGACGGGTCAGCGGTGGCGATGTGGATGCCCATGTCGTACGGATCGACCGGATACAACCGCGCGATCTCGTCGCGAGCGGGCCGGTACAGCTCGACATAGCCGATCTCCGTCCCGTCGAGCGAGACGATCAGCGGGCGCGAGTAGTCGCCGGCCAGTCGGTGCGACGAGTCGGCCCGCCACTTCGACTCCGACCACTCCTGCTCCCAGGTCTCCACGAGATGCGGCCGAGCGAACCACGACACCAGCATCGCCGGATCGTCGCCGGTCGGGTCCACCGCCCGCAACCGGAAACGGCCGGTCAGCGCCGGTACCACCGGGCCGCCGGCGGCGACCACATCCGTTCCGACATCGGTGATCTCGCGGCCGATGGTGTACTCATCGGGCGTCCCGGCAGCGGCGGATTCCATGAGGGTCGGCTCCGTTCGGTCTCGAGTGGACATGCTGGCCAGGCTAACCCACACAGGAAGTTGACATGACGCAGAACCAGACCGGCACCGCCCGCCCCGCCCTCGGTGCGCTGCGGCAGTTCCATCAGCCGCTGCGACCCGACCTCCCTCCGCTGCTGGTGTTTCCGCATGCCGGCGCCGGGGCATCGGCCTATCGCGCGCTGTCGGAACTGTTCAGTCGCGAGTTCACCGTGCTGATCATGCAATACCCCGGGCGCCAGGACCGGATGCGTGAACCGGCAGCCACCGCTCTCACCGATCTGGCCGCCGAAGCGCACACGGCCTATCTCGCCCGACCGGACGCATCCGAACGCCCGCTGACCGTCTTCGGCCACAGCCTCGGCGCCATCGTCGCGTTCGAATTCGTTCGCCGCGCGGAGGGTTCGGCGGTACCGATCGCGGGACTGGTGGTTTCGGCGGCGACCGCGCCCAGCAAGGTCGCCGACCTCCCGCCGCATCCGACCGACGACGACGGGTTGATGGCGCATCTGTCGGCGCTCGACGGCACCGGGGGAGCGGTGATGGGCAGCGACGCCGTCATGCGGATGGCGCTGCCGGTGCTACGCGCCGACTACCAGGCGTTCGACGCGTACAGCGCGACAACCGATGCGCGCATCGCCGCGCCGATCACGGTGCTCGGTGGCGCAGACGACCCGGTGATCCGGCCGCACGACCTGCATACCTGGACCCAGCACGCCGACGACGTCACGGTCAGCGTCCTCGACGGAGGACATTTTTACCTCGACGCCAACGACACGGAGATCCTCGAGGTGCTCGTCGAGACCCGCGACGCGGCCACCCACCGGGTGGGCCACTGATGAGCGTCGAACCCGTCGTCATCGCCGGTATGGCGGTGGAGGCGCCCGGTGGGATCGACACTCCCGAAGACTTCTTCGCCGCACTGGCCGACGGTGTGGAACTCATCGAACCGTTTCCGCGGGACCGCGACTGGCCGGTCGATCAGGTGCTGGCGCTCGGCGCACTCGAGGGTTGGGGTGAGGTCCCCGATGCCGGCGGATTCCTGCGCGGCGCGGCCGACTTCGACCCGCTGTTCTTCGGGGTGAGCCCCCGTGAGGCGGTCGCCATGGACCCGCAGCAGCGTGTCGCGATGCGGGTGGCGTGGCGTGCGCTGGAGAACGCGGGGGTCAACCCGGCGGCGCTGCGCGACCAGGAGGTCGGTGTCTACATGGGTGCCTCGATCGCCGAGTACGGGCCACGCGCCGCCGCGGTCAACGAATACTCCGGTCATCGCATCGCCGGTACCGCGCTGGGTGCGGTGGCCGGCCGGATCTCGCACGTCCTGGGTACGGTCGGCCCGTCGATGACCGTCGACACCGCGTGCGCGTCGTCGTTGACCGCGCTGCATCTGGCCGCCAACGCCGTGCGGTCGGGGGAATGCGAGTGGGCGCTCGCCGGCGGTGTGTGCGTGATGGGCTCTCCCGGCGCCTTCTTCGAGTTCGCCAAGAACAACGGACTGGCCGACGACGGACACTGCCGTTCCTACAGTGCCGGCGCCACCGGCACCCTGTGGGGCGAGGGTGCCGGCGTGGTGGTGGTGGAACCGGAGGGCCGCGCACGGCGGCTCGGCCATCGCATCTACGGCACCGTGCTCGGCACGCGGGTCAACCACAACGGTGGTGGCGGTCCGATCGTTGTGCCCAGTGCACGCGCCCAACAACAACTCGTCGATCGCACCATCGCCGCTGCCGGGGTGTGCCCGGCCGACATCGACGTGATCGAAGGGCACGGCACCGGTACGCCGCTGGGCGATCCGATGGAACTGGAGGCATTGCAGAACACCTACGGTGCCGCCCGGCCCGCCGACCGCCCGGTCCTGCTCGGGTCGGTGAAATCCAACGCGGGACACGCACAGGCGGCCGCGGGCATCCTCGGACTCATCAAGGTGCTGCAGTGTGGCCGACACGGGATGACCGTGCCGAGCTTGTACGCCGACGACCCCACCGCCGCCATCGACTGGGATCGCGGGGGGTTGCGCTTGTCGACGACGACACAGCCGTGGCAGGCGCGCGGAGACCGCCGCTACGCCGCGGTGTCGAGTTTCGGGGTGTCGGGAACCAACGCCCACGCCATCATCTCGATGCCGGTCGCGGAGAGCGAGGCAGCCCATGTCTGAGACGACCACACGCGCAATGTCGGGTGCCGCAGCCCCGTTCGCGGGACCGCGGATGCCCGACGGGCGGGTGCCGGTGCTGGTGAGTTCCGATGCCGCAGAGCTCATCGCAGCCGAGGCCGCAGCCCTGCACGACTACGTCCGAACACATCCGGGTGTGCCGGTGGCCGCCGTCGCCGATCAGCTGCTGCGCACCCGGCCGGCCCGCCGGCATCGCGCACTCATCCTCGCCACCGAGCCTCATCAGCTCGCCGGCGCGCTCGACGCACTCGCCGAGGGACGGCCGCATCCCGACGTCATCGTCGGTGCCGGCGCCGCCACATCCCGGCAGATCGCCTACACCTTCCCCGGCCAGGGCAGCCAGCGACCCGGCATGGGACGGGGGTATCACGCACTCTCCGAACCGTATCGGCGCGCGGTGGAGGAATGTCACACACAGTCGATGCGACTGTTCGGCACGTCGCCGCGCGACTACGTGCTCGGCGAGCTCGCCGAGGACGACCCGGCGGCATCCGATGTCCGGGTGATCCAGCCGGCCCTGTTCATGCAGATGGTGGGGCTCACCGCGATGTGGGACGCCGCCGGAGTGGCGCCCGCGGTCACCGTCGGGCACTCGCAGGGTGAGATCGCCGCCGCCTACCGCAGTGGTGCGATGACGTTGCCGGATGCGTTGACGATCGTGACCATCCGCGCCCGGCTGGTCCACGAGCTGTCGCCGCGCGGGCACACGATGGCCGTCGTCGGCATCGACGTCGACGAATGCGAGGACATGCTGGCTCGCCACTCTGGGTGGGCGCAGCTGTCGGTGGTCAACTCCGCCCACATCCTGTGCATCTCCGGCCAACGGGACACAGTGCTCGAGATGGTGGAATCGCTCACCGCCCAAGGCAAATTCGCCAAGGAGATTCGCGTCGAGTATCCGGCGCACACCAGCATCGTCAGCGAGTATCAACCCGCCTTCCTCGACGCGCTGGGCACGTACCTGGAGAACGAGTCGATGCTGGCCGGCGGTGTGCCGTGCGTCGGCGCGACACTTGGCGGTGCCCTCGACGAGTCGATGTCGCTGGGCGACTACTGGTTCTGGAACCTGCGCAACAGGGTGCGCTTCGACAAGGCGATCAGCGATGCCGCGCGGACCCATGGCGCCGACCTGTTCGTCGAGATGTCCGAACACCCCACTCTGTTGCTCGCGATCGGCGAGACGCTGGCCGGGGTCGACGATGCCGGATCGAGTCGACAGATCCTCGGTACGTCGCGGCGTGATGCCGATGGCCTGGCCGAATTCACGCGCAACGTCGCCGCGGTGGCCGTCGCCGACACCGGATTCCGGTGGGACGCGCTGGGGGACGCCGACGCGCAGGCGACTCCGCGGCCACCGCTGGAAGGGTTCCCGAACACCGTGATGCGCCGGGTCCATCTGTGGGCCGACCGCGAATCCGGGCTCGGCGACGACGTCAACTCGCCGGACTGGGCCGCCCGGCAGGTCGGCCGGGCCGCGCATCGTCTGCAGGCCGGTTGGCTTCCGTTGAAGCGCCGCAAGACCCAGGCGCCGAGAAAGATCGCGGTGCTCGATCCCACCGGTCAATGCGCGGACCTGGCCGCGCAGATCTGTGCGGCGGCTCCGGATCACGGCGCAGTCGCCGACGTGGTCGACCCGACGACGACCGACGGTCAAGGGCAGCAACCGGAGTCGGAGTTCGACACCGTGCTGCTGTTGACCGGCCTGCCGGGCACCAAACCCGACACGGCCGGCGATCACCTCGCAGCTGTTCTCGCCGACGGACGCTGGCGGCCCGGCCCGGGGCCGCTCGTCGAACAGTTCTGGTGGCTGACGATCGATGGTGAATCGGTGGACAGCGACGCGGCCGGAGACGGAACGGCACCGGATCTGGTCCAGGCCTCGGTGAGCTCCGCGCTGCGGTGCGCGGCCGCCGAACACCCGGGTACCCGGTTCCGACACCTCGACCTCGGCGCCGCCGAAGACACTGCGTCCGCCGGCGAGCGGGCATCCGCTGTGCTGTCCGCGCTGCACATCGCCGACGAACCGGAGATCGCGCTGCGCGGGGGCTCGCCATTCGTGAAACGACTGATCCCCGCCGCACCCGATGCGACGACCGCCGCGCCGCTGCGGGCAGACACGCCACACGTCCTCATCACCGGCGGCACCGGCAAGCTCGGACTGGAATTCTGTGCGCACTTCGCGTCGGGGGGCGCCGGCCGCATCACGCTGGTCAGCCGCTCGGGCGGCACGGCGGAGGCACTCGGCCGTATCGACGCCATCCGCCGTCGATACCAGACGGTCATCGACGTGGTCGCCTGCGACATCGGCGACGAGGCCGCGATCGACGACCTCGCGGCCCGCCTGCCCGAACCCGTCAGCGTGGTCCTGCACGCGGCCCTGAACTATGTGGCGGGGCCGATGGAAACCATCTCCACCACGGACATCGCGACCGCCACCCGCGCCAAGGTCGTCGGCATCGGCAACGTCATCCGCGCCGTCCCACAGGTCGACGATGTGCGCGTGGTGCTGTGTTCGTCGCTGGCCGCGACGCTGGGCGGCCGTGACCAGGCCCTGTACGCGATGGCAAACCGGATGCTCGACGTCACGGCCGCCGAGCTGCGCGCCGACGGGATCAACGCGGTGTCGGTGCAGTGGGGACTGTGGCAGGCTCAAGGGCCGCTCGACGCCGACGGTGTGGCCCGGGTGGCAGGCGCCGGGGTGATCCCGATGGCTCCCGCTGCGGCCATCGCGGCGGGATTCGCGGATCTGTCCGGTGACAGCGTCGTCCTCGCCGCCGACTTCGGCGAGTTGCGTGCATTGCTGAGTGTGCTGGGAGCCGCGCAGATCCTGACCGAGGTCGGTGACAGCCCCACGCCGTCTGTCGGCGATCCGGCACCCGCGGCACCGCCCCCGGTCACTCCGATGGAGACAGTCGACACTCCTGCACCTGGCGCCGACAGTGTCGAAGCGGGTCCTGGGACGACCAAATCTGGCCAGGCCGAACTGCTCCGCGCCGAACTCGCCGGCGCGATGGGCTTGCCGGCGGGCGAAATGGATCTCGACCCCGATCTGCCGCTGGTAGCACTCGGTCTGGATTCACTGCAGGCCCTCGACCTACGCAAGCGAGTGCAGGCCACGCTCGGCCAGGATCTCCCGATCGAGGCGATACTCGGTGGTGCGACGTTGCGGGAGGTCATCGCCCTGATGGCTCCTGACATCCCTGCAGGTCGATGAAGTAAGGTCAGGCTAATGAAACAGCACGGGCCCAGTGAGGGGAGCGAGCCCATGTCGAGCGATTACGACGACACCGCCACCGGACCGATCGGTGCCCAGGCCTACTCGGCAACGCCAGAGCAGTCCGCGGCCGACAGCGCCGTGGACACCCCGACCGACGAGCCGGCAGATGACTCGGGCGACGCCACGAATGGCCCGGCCGGGGGTGTCAGCTGGCCGACCGTGCTCGTGGCCGGCGGCGTCTCGGCGATCATCTCCGCGCTGATCGTGACGATCGGTGTGGTCGGTCTGTTGCTGTCCGACATCGGGCAGGGCACGTCGGCATCAACCGCGCAGCCCACGGTGGTCAACCTGGGTTCCGCGCAGGGACAGCTGCCGCAGCAGGCGCCCACCGCCGGTGCGCCGACGTCTGCCGCACCGCCGGCCGGTGCCGCGAACCCGTCGATCGCGGCCGGGCCCAAGGGGGAGGTGCTCGGCCCGCCCGGCGAGGGCAGCAGCGCCGACCTGCCCGCCGGTGGCGGCGCCTCCGGCGGGGGACTGGCACCGGGTGCGGTGCCTGAGGCAGCCCCGCAGCAGCCGACCCAGCAGACTCAGCAGACCACCCAGACGACCACCGCATCGCGTGCGACGCCGACGGTCGGTCAGCTTCAGAACGACCTCGACGTCCTCGTCGGTGGTGGATCGAATGCCCAGAAGGCGCAGCGTCTGGAGGGTGGTCAGCGCGCAGTGAACCAGGCGCAGCCCATCGTGCTGCTGCTCCAGCGGTTCAAGCCGCTCGGTTTCACCTACAACGTGACCGGGCCGGTCACCGTGAACGGCAACACCGCCAAGGCGACGCTGGAACTGAAGTCGCCGGGCTACCAGCCGGCCCGCATGCCGGTGTACTGGGTGTGGCAGGGCGGCCAGTGGAAGTTGTCGAACCGGTCGATCTGTGACATCGGTTCCTACGCGCAGATCCCCTGCAGCCTCTGACCGCGATGGCAGACGATCTCACCCAGCGCCGGAAAGAACTTCTCCGTCAGCGGCTGGCGGCCGGCGGGCTGGCCGGTTCCGGTACGGACACACTGATCGCGGCCCGCCCGGACGGTGCGACGAGTCCGTTGGCGGCGGCCCAACGCCGACTCTGGTTCGTGTCGCACCGCGACAGCGCGGACACCAGCCTCAACGTCGGGGTCGCCTATCGGCTCGCCGGTCCGCTCGACGAGGAGCGGCTGCGTGCCGCGTTCACCGCGGTGGTGGCCCGCCACGAGATCCTGCGCACCACCTACGAATCGGACGATGACGGCGAGCCACGTGCGCGTCATCACGCCGCCGCCACCCTGGCCTGGCGCACCGACGACATCGGCGATCTGACCGGCACTCGTCGCGACCGGCGGCTGACGGTGCTCGCGCGCCGGGAGTTCGGGACGCCGTTCGATCTCACGACGCAGCCGCCGATCCGGCTGCTACTGATCGCCTCCGGCACCGACGAACACATCCTGCTGCTCACCGTGCACCACATCTGCTGGGACGACGAGTCGTGGCCGATTCTGTTCGACGAGGTCAACCGCGCATACAACGCCGAGGACGGTGTGGCCGACGCCGGCGGGTCGACGCCGTTGCCGCGGCAGTATGTCGACCTGCCCGACACCGACGCCGCGACAGTGGCCGCAGACCTCGACTATTGGCGAACCCAACTCACCCCGCTTCCGGAACCGGTCGGCCTACCGGCCCGGCGCGCCGACGCCTCCGGGCGGCGCCAGAGTGCGCTGCTCACCCGTCCGCTGCCCGACACCATGCGTGACCGAGTCGACGAGCTGGCCCGCACGGGCGCGGTCAGTCCGTTCACCGTCTACGCCGCCGCCCTCGACGCGCTGATCCATCGGCTCACCGGGGCCACCGACTTCACGATCGCGGTTCCGGTCACCCAGCGGCCTGCCCAGGCAGCCCCGCTCATCGGCTACTTCGGCAACACCCTGCTGATGCGAACCCGGCTGGCCGGCCACGACAACTTCGACCGGCTCATCTCGCTGGCGGGACAGCGCCTGACCGACGGACTGGCCCACCAGAGTGCGCCGATCGACGCGGTTGTCGGAGCGCTCAACCCGCAGCGCGCGCCCGGAGCCGACGGACTCGAACAACTCGTCGAGATCAGCCTCAGCGCCCGCGGCGACGCACAGGGCTTCGCCTTGCGCGGAGTCGCCGCTGAACCTCTCGTCGAGCTGAGCACGCCGAATGGTCAGCTGCCGTTGGAGTTCAGCATCGTGACCGGTGAGCAGGCGTCGCTGGAGATCGAATACGACACCGAACGCTTCGGCGACGTCCTGGCATCCGACATCGCCGACGGCTACCTCAACCTGCTCGAGCACATGCTGGGCAATCCGCTCGCGCCGATCCGGGACCACGAACTTCTCGCCCCCGCCGCACGCGAGCGCGTGCTGGCGGCCTCCACCGGGCACCGCGCGCCGGTCGCGTCGAGTACCGTCGTCGATCTGTTCGCCGCCGCGGTCGCCGCGCGCCCCGAGCATGATGCGGTCGTCTCCGATGATGTCACCCTGAGCTACCGGGCCCTCGACGAGCGATCGAACCGGCTGGCGCACTGGCTGATCCGATCGGGTGCGGGCCCCGACGACGTGATCGGACTCCGCCTCGGCGCATCGGTCGGATTCGTGGTCGCCGCGCTGGCTGTGCTCAAGTCGGGTGCCGCATATCTGCCGATCGACCCCGACTATCCGGCCGACCGAACCGAGTTCCTCATCTCCGACGCCGCGCCTCGCTTGGTACTCGACGCAGCCGCGTTGGCGGCCGCCGAGGAGGAGGTGTCGTCGAACACGGAATACGCCTCGGCGGCAAGCGCTCCCACCGACGCCGAACGTCGATCGCCGCTGCATCCATCGAATCTCGCCTACGTGATCTACACCTCCGGTTCCACCGGGGCGCCGAAAGGTGTTGCGGTGTCGCACGATGCCATCGCCGATCATCTGATCGGATTCGGTGCCGGCGAGGTGATCGGTGCCGAGGATCGGCTCGTGCAGACGTCGTCGGTGAGCTTCGACGCATCGATGTTCGAGATCTTCTGCACCTTGGCCGTGGGCGCGACCCTGGTGGTGCCCAAGCCCGGTGCGGTGCACGACATCGCCTATATGGCAGAGCTTCTCGTACGTCGTCGCGTGACCGTGATGCACATGGTGCCGACCTTGCTGTCGACGCTGCTGATGGTGCCGGAGGTCAAACAGTGGACGATGCTGCGCACCGTCCCGGTCGGCGGCGAGGCCTTCTCCGGCGAGGTGGCCGACGCCTTCACCACCAACTTCGATGCGGCGTTGTCGAACAACTACGGACCCACCGAGGCCGTCGTCGCAGCCACACATCACCCGATCACCACACCCCAGGGCAACACCGTGGTGCCGATCGGCACACCCAACACCAATGTGGCCGCTTACCTGCTCGACCCGGGACTGCGGTTGGTCCCTGACGGTGTGGTCGGGGAGATCTATCTCGGCGGTACGCAACTGGCGCGGGGATATCTCGGTCGCCCGATGCTCACCGCGACGCGGTTCGTCGCCGATCCGTTCACGCCGGGAGCTCGTCTCTATCGCACCGGAGACCTCGCGCGCCGAAATCCCGACGGCGACCTGGAATTCGTGGGCCGCGCCGACGAGCAGGTCAAGGTGCGCGGATTCCGCATCGAACTCGGTGAGGTGGAAGCCGGTCTGACCCACCATCCCGACGTCGCCCATGCGCTCGTCCTGGTGGACTCCGACGATTCCGGTGCGCGTCTGATCGCCTACGTCATCCCGGCGGCACACGCAGGGTCGGCGATCGACCTCGACGCGGTGTTGGCCGACGCCCGCACCCGCCTTCCGGACTACATGGTGCCGTCCGCGGTCGCCGTCATCGACGAGGTGCCGCTGACGACGCACGGCAAGCTCGATCGGGATGCGCTGCCGATCATCACGGTGCGTCCCCGCGATGACCGGGAACCGCAGACGCCGACCGAGAAGCGGATCGCGGCGGTTTATGCCGAACTGTTCGGCCGCGACGACATTTCGGCCGGAGCATCGTTCTTCGACCTGGGTGGCCATTCGTTACTCGCTGCTCGGCTCGTGACCACGTTGACTACCGAGTTCGGTATCGATGTGGATGTACGTCTGCCGCTCGACAATCCGACCGTCGCCGGGCTGGCGGCTGCGGTGAATGCCGCGGTGCGCGATGAGTTCGGTATCGACCTCGACGACCTGGGCGATATCGACGACCTGGGTGAACTCGACGCCCTGGATGACGGTGCTGTCGGTCTCGACGACAGCACCGGCGTCGACACCAGCGTCCCGGCCGCACCATCGGTGAGCATGCCGGCACCCCCGAACGCCACGGCATCCACCCGCCCACCGTTGCGCCACGTCGATGTGCCCGACCCGGTTCCGCTGTCCTTTTCGCAGCTCGCGATGTGGTTCCAGCACCGTTTCGAAGGGCCGGGCGCGGCGGGGAACATCCCGCTGGCGTTGCGACTCGACGGTCCGATCGACGTGGCTGCGCTGCGTGCCGCGCTCGACGATGTGGTCGCCTGCCACTCCGCGCTGCGCACCACGTTCGTGGAGCGCGACGGCCTGCCGACCGCACGCGTCGCCGACAGTGTGAGTCTGGACGTGCCGGTTGTCGACGTCGATGGCCCGGACACGCTCACCGCACAGTTGGCTCAGACCCGCGAGCACCTCTTCGACCTCGCCGAGGGGCCGCTGCTGAACGTGAGTCTGCTGCGCGAGAACGACACCCGGCACACCCTGTCGTTGGTGGTACATCACATGGTGATCGACCACTGGTCCACCGATGTGCTGATTGACGATTTGATCGCGGCCTATCGGGCCCGCGTCGCGGGGATGGCGCCCGCACTGCCCACACCGGAACTGACCTACACCGACTACGCACTCTGGCAGCATCGGGTGTTCCCGGTGGGGGTGGACCGAGCCGACGTGCACGCCACGGATGCGTCCGGTGCCGCGAAGTCCGACAGCGCCGCAGATCCGGACAGCGCAGCAGAATTCGGCCGTCGGCAGATCGAGCACTGGCGTGCCGTGCTCGACGGGCAACCAGATGAGATCACGGTTGCCGCTGATCGGCCACGCCCGCCCGCGCTCGGGAAGGCCGGCGTGCTCGCCGACCTGACGGTGTCCCCGGAAACGCATCGACGGTTACGGCGCACGGCCGATGATTGCGGCGCCACCGAGTTCATGATGATCACCGCTGCGTTGACGGCACTCTGGAGCAGGCTCGGTGGTGGGGACGACATCACCATCGGCACCCCAGTGGCCGGACGCGTCGACGTCGGTACCGAACGCCTCGTCGGTCTGTTCGCCAACATGGTGGCACTGCGTTCGCGTACTGACGGCGCGCCGACCGTGCGGCAACTCATCCGGCGTTGCCGCGACACGGTCCTCGACGCCTTCGCTCACCAGGATGTGCCCATCGAGCGGCTCGTCGAGGCGCTCAATCCGCGGCGAACCAGATCCCGGAACCCGCTGTTCCAGAGCATGATCCACTTCCGTGATCGGGACCAGAACATCACCGGCCGGCCGCTCGACGACGCCGATGCCACCATTGCGCTGCTGCCCGTGGAGCAGGACACCTCGTTCCTGGATCTCAACGTGATCCTCACCGTGAGCGCCGACGGCGGTCTCGACGGTCGCATCGTCGGCAGTGCAGATCTCTACGACCAGAGCACCATCGACGGGATCGCGGCCGCGCTCGGCGCCATGCTGACCGCCTTCGCCGCGGACGCCGACACCCCGGTCGAGGCGATCGTGCTGCCGCCGCTGCCCGGAGTGATCACCCCGGACATGCACGCGGAGGACCCGGCCGAACTCGCCGCCATCATCACCCGCGACCGGCCGCACCGCGTGCACGCGACACCGCGGACGCTGGCGGCGCTACAGCACACCGGGTCGACCGACCTGGGGTCGGTGCGCGAGTGGGTGGCCACCGAGTCGGGGGCGGGAGCCGCACTCGGGGAGACGCTGTCCGCGTTGGCACCCGGATCGCGATTCACCGATCCGTTCGATTCGACTCCGGCGCCGATGGTGATGGCGATGACCGCGACTGCCGGGGGAGGGGCGCAGACCCCGACCGAGGAACGGCTGATCGTCATCCTGTCCGATCTGCTCGGTGTGGACGGACTCGGTCGCGATGACAACTTCTTCGCCGTCGGTGGCGACAGCGTCATCTCGATCCAGTGGTCAGCCCGCGCAGCCGCGGAAGGTCTCCCGCTGGCACCGCAGCAGATCTTCGATCACTATTCGATCGCCGAATTGGCCGCGGCCGTCGACGAGGAGCAGGCCCGATCGTCGGCCCAGGATCCGGGTGCCGATCAAGCGGGGAGCGATTCCGCAGCACGGCACGCCGATGACCAGGCCGACGCTGCACCGATGAGTGCGTCGGGTCTCAGCGACGACATGCTGTCGTCGCTCGGCGCCGCCTGGAAGTCGCAGCAGTGACCACCGCGCCCGAGATCGAGGACGTGCTGGCGCTCAGCCCCCTGCAGGAAGGGCTGTTCACGCTGTCCGAGATGGCCGGCGAGGGGTTCGATGTCTACTCGATGCAATTCGTCGTCGAGATCACCGGCCCGCTCGACGTGGACCGGCTGCATCGCAGCGTCGACGTGATCGTCGACAGACACCCTAATCTCCGGGTGTCCTTGTGGGACAAAGATCTACCGAAACCGGTGCAGATCGTGCCCAGTCGCGTCAAGGTCCCCTGGGAGGAAATCAGCGCCACCGCCGCACAGTTCGACGAATTGGCCGCCGCCGAACGCGCCCGCCGGTTCGATCTGCGCCGCGGGCCGTCGATCCGGGTGAAGCTCGTCGAGCTCGACGGCCGATGGCGACTGCTGGTCACCGCACATCACATCCTGATGGATGGGTGGTCGATCGCGCTGTTCTTCTCCGAACTGCTCACGATCTACGCCGCGGGCGCCTCGAGTTCGACATTGCCGCCGGTTCGGCCGTACCGCAACTACATCGCCTGGTTGGCCGCGCAGGACGTCGACGCCGCCCGCGCGCGGTGGGTGGATCACCTCGCGGGGGTCGAGCCGTTGATGCTCGGTGAGGCCGGTACGACGACCACCGAACCCGTGCGCACGCGTCATCGTCTGCCGGTCGCCGACACCGAACGCCTGATCACGTGGGCCAGATCGGCGGGCCTCACGGTCAACACCGCGGTCCAATACGCGTGGGCCACTGTGCTCGGAAGGCTCACCGATCGAGACGACGTCGTGTTCGGGACCACCATTTCCGGGCGTCCGCAGGGTCTTGCGGGCGCCGACGAGATGATCGGCCTGTTCATCAACACCGTCCCGGCGCGCGTCCGACTCACTGCGGCCGCCGGTGAACCCGAGACGGTGAGAGCGAACTGCGCTGCCCTGCAACGCACGTCGATCCAGATGCGCGACCACGGATACCTGGGGTTGTCGGACATCCAACGGGCGTCGGGGCATTCGGCCCTGTTCGACACGCTCTTCGTATTCGAGAACGCCCCGATCGGGTCGGCCACCGAGCCGGTCTCCGCGCCCGACGGCACCCGCTTCCTACCGCTGGCGATGGAGAGTTTGGCGCACTACCCCCTCACCGTCGTCGCCTACGTGCTCGACGGCGAACTCGTCATCATCACCGAGGCGATCGACGGTGCGCTCGGTGACCTCCGCCCGGCCGAGATCGCGGCGCGACTGCTGCGGGTGCTCGAACAGCTGCCCGCCGCGGGCGATGGTCCCACAGATGCTATCGACGTGCTGCTGCCCGAGGAGCGCGCACTGATCGACCGGACCTCCACGCGGCGGGCCGAGGCCGCAGACCTCGCACCGTCGGTGATCGCGGCGTTCCTCGATCAGGCCCGTCGGACACCGGAGGCACCTGCGCTCGTCGACGCGACACAGTCCATCGGCTACGCCGCGCTTGCCGCGCGCTCGTCCCAGCTCGCCGGTGAACTCCGCGCCCGCGGCGTTGGACCCGAGTCGGTGGTCGCGATCGCGCTGCCGCGATCGGCGGATTCGGTCATCACCATCCTGGCCACGATGCTTGCCGGTGGCGCATACGTCCCGGTCGATGTCGCGTTGCCCGATCAGCGGATGGCCAACATGCTGGAGCAATCCGGTGCGCGGGTCGTCGTGACCGATCTGGCCAATCTGTCGCGGTTCCGGACCGACGGCAGGGTCACCGCGGTGGTCGTCGATGATGCTGACACGGCCGACCGGATCGCCGCCCGTCCCGCTGAGATCACGCGCCCCGCGCTATGCCCCGAGAGTGCCGCCTACGTGATCTTCACGTCGGGGTCGACCGGAGAACCCAAGGGTGTCATAGGCACTCATGCGGCGTTGGTGAGCTACTGCCGCGACCACCGCGATCACATGCTCACCCCGGCACGCCAGCGGCTCGACCGGCCGCTTCGGGTGGCACATGCCTGGACGTTCAGCTTCGATGCGTCGTGGCAGCCGCTGGCGGCGCTCCTCGACGGTCACGCCGTCCATCTGTTCGGTGAGGACGAGATGCGCGATGCAGGACGACTTGTCGCCGGACTCGCCGAGCGCGCCATCGACATGATCGACACGACACCGTCGATGTTCGGTCAGCTCGCGGCGGCTGGACTGGTCGGTGATGAAGGCGTCGGTCATGCCCATCTGTCCGTACTCGCGCTGGGTGGTGAGGCGATCGGCCCCGCGCTCTGGCGTCAGTTGAGCGCGCTACCCGGCACCACCGCACACAACTGTTACGGGCCCACCGAGACCACGGTGGAGGCCGTGGTCGCTCGGATACCGGACTCGCCCGTGCCCACGATCGGCTCACCCACCGATCGGATGGCCGCCTACATCCTCGACACCCGTCTGCGTCACGTTCCTACGGGGGTCGCCGGGGAGCTGTATCTCTCTGGCACGCAGGTCACCCGCGGCTACACGGGCAAGGCGGCGATGACCGCCGGACGCTTCGTGGCCGACCCGTTCACCGAAGGGGAACGGATGTATCGCACCGGAGATCTGGTGCGCCGTAACGATCGTGGCGACATCGTCTTCGTCGGTCGTCGCGATGACCAGGTGAAGATCCGCGGCTATCGCATCGAGACCGGCGAGATCGAGGCGGCGCTGCGGCGGCTGCCCGGGATTCGGTCGGCTGCTGTCGTGGTGGTCGACCGGACGGCCGGTCCCGCGCTCGTCGGATTCGTTGCCGGTGCCGAGCTCGACGTGCGCCTGGTGCGATCAGGGTTGGCCGAACTGCTGCCCGCGCACATGGTGCCCACCCGGATCGTCACGCTGCCGGTGTTGCCGATGAACAGCAACGGCAAGGTGGACAGCCGTGCTCTGGCCGAGTCCGCGGCGCAGGCCCTGCAAGCGCGATCCGGCGCGGACAGCGCCGACCTGACCCCCACCGGCCGCGTGGTGTCGTCGGTGATCGGTGCGGTCTTGGGGAGTACCCCGGCGGCCGACGAGGACTTCTTCGACCTCGGCCTCGACAGCATCGTCGCCATGGCCGCGGTGCACGCACTGCGCGAGCACGACCTGACCGTGACACCACGGATGGTGTTGGCGCATCCCACGGTCGCCGACCTCGCGGATGCCATCGACCGCCACGTCGATGAACCCGACGCCACCCGCGCCGGCCCCGGCATCGTGCCCGCCCTGCCCATCGTGGAATGGCTCGACGAGTACGGCAACGATCGGCGATTCACGCAGACCGTGCTGTTCGCGTTGCCAGATGGTCTGTCCGAGGGCGACCTGCAGACGATCCTGCAGACCCTCATCGACGGTCACGACATGTTGCGGGCCACGCGTACGCCCGCGGGGGTCGTCACCCGTGATGCTGGAACCGTTGACGCCGCAACTATTCTCAGCTCGATGCCGAGCACTGATCTGCCCGCGGGCATCACCACCGCCGCGCGACGCGCCAATGACGCGGTCGACCCCGACAGGGGGCGGATGCTGGCCGCGGTTCGACTGAACCGGCTGGGCGCCCATGACATCTTGCTGCTCGCGATCCATCACCTGGCTGTGGACGCAGTCAGTTGGCAGATCATCTTCGGCGACCTCGCCGGCGCCGGTGCGGCTCTGGCCGCGGGTGCCCCGCCGACGATCGACGTCGAACGCACCGACTATCGGTACTGGTGCACCGAGATCCGGGCCCGTGCCGATCGTCCGGAGGTGTCGGCACACCTCGACCATTGGGTCTCGCAGGTGTCCGCACCCGACGCCCCAATCGGTGCCCGGCTGCCGGACCCGCGCGTGGACACCTGGTCGTCGCTGCGGTCCGCGGTCACTCTGACACCCGCCGACATCACCGGGACCATCCTGGGCGCGCTGGACAAACGTATCGGCATGCGCGAATTCCTGCTGGCCGCACTGACCCTGACGATCGCCGGATGGCGGCGGGAACGTGGCGCCGATCCCACCCAGGGTGCCTATATAGCCCTCGAAGGGCACGGACGCGACGACGAACTGGCCGGCCCGTCGGTGGACACCACTCGAACTCTCGGGTGGTTCACCACCGTCTATCCGGTCCGGCTCGGCACCGGACACAATCTCGACCCCGCGGAGGCCGCTGGCGATCGGGCCGCCGCCGCCCGTCTGCTCGACGACGTCGCCACCGACCTCTCCACGATCCCCGGCAGCGGAATCGATTTCGGCATCCTGAAGTATGTCCGCGGCGTCGACGAGCTGGTCGATACGGTCGAGCCGCAGATCGAGTTCAATTATCTCGGCCGCTTCGATCTGCACGGTGCCGATTCGCGCGGTGTTGACGATTCGCCCAGCGGTGGGGGTTCGCGCCGTGGTGACGATTCGTGGCAGCCGTGGGCGCCGATCACCGACCTCGAGCTCAACGATCGGCTCCCTACCGATCCGGAGCCCGATCTGCCGCTTCGATACACACTCGACGTGGTAACCGTGGTGCGCGCCACCGAGAATGGCCCACAGCTCGTCGCCAACTGGCGTTACGGGGAGAGCCTGCTGACCGCCGGAGAAGCCGGACGACTCACCGAGCTGTGGCAGCTGTCGGTCTCCGCGCTGGCGTCGGTCGTTGCCGGCCAAGCCGGCTGATCGAGCGTGCTGACCGACCGGCCGCGATGGTGTCGCGTCCGTCGCTGACGTTCGGGTCGGTCGGTCAGCAGGCTTGTTCACACTGTTGAGTTGTCAAGGTACAGATGCGGTCCCGTTGTGGTCGGGTGCGGTCTTGCTGGTCGAGTAGCCGCCGAGCTGCTAGGTGAGGTGGCGTATCGAGATCTGTGGGGCGGCTGCTGCTGTGACGGTCAGGCGGCGGCAGACAGGTTGTCGAGGTTGAGGGTCCGCCGGTTGTGGGCGGGGAGTGGTGTGCGGGTGGGGTCGACGGCGGCGGGTGGGATGAGCCAGGGGTGGCGGTCGGTGCCGAGGAACACGTCCCAGCCGTTGTGGTGGATGTCGGTGTGGCAGGCGGGGCAGAGTAGGCAGCTGTTGTCGAGGCTGGTGTCGCCGCCGTCGATCCAGTGGGTCAGGTGGTGGGCTTGGGTGCGGTTGGCGGGTGCGCCGCATTTGATGCAGCATTCGTCTCGGACGTGCAACGCTTTTCGGATGTGTGGTGGGACGAATCGTTTCTCGCGGCTGATGTCGAGGGGGACGCGTTCGTCGTCGACGAGCAGGGTGGTGGTGGCCGCGTCGCAGGACAGTCGGCGCAGGGTCGCTTGGGTGACCGACCCCAGGAGGTCGAGTTCGGCCAGGGTGGGGGTGTCGGCGGGGATGGTGAGGAGGAGTTGGGTTTTGGGTGCGGCGCTGGCGATGTCGCTGGGCATGCGGGCGGCGATGTCGAGGATGGTGTCGAGGGCGTCGGCGTGGCGGCGGGCGATGGTGCGGGGGTCGCGGGAGCCGTCGGGTTGGGGACGGGGTGCGCTGAGGGCGTTGAGGGCGGCGCAGAGTTTTTCGCCGACTTCGAGGTCGAGGCTGGCGTCGAGGTGGAGGCGGCCGTCGGTGTCGCGGTGGTGGGTGAGTTCGTTGAGTTGGCGGTCTTCGGCGGCGGGTGGGCCGTTGGTGTCGGAGGCGAGTTGGTTGCCCAGGGTGCGGGCGCGTGTGTCGATGTCGGCGGGGGTGGCGCCGGAAAAGTATTGTCCGAGAAGATCGGTCACATGGGTTAGACGCAGTGCGTCGTCGATTGGTTCCGCCGATCTGCCGGCGATATGGCTGACTCCGCGCACGATGGCGTCGAGGTGTTCGGCGGGGATCGCGGCGTCGGCGGCGTGTGCGTGCAGGGTGGGCAGTGTGTCGAGCGAGGCGGCGATACGCAGCAGGCGTTGGGCCACCGATGGTGCGAATCCCATCACGATGAGCAGTTCACGGGTACTGCGGCCGTGGTCGCGGGCCACACCGAGTCGGTCGAGTTGTGCGGCCAGGCGGGCGGCGTGATGATCGATGAGGTTGCGTAGCGCCAGGACCTGACCCATGGCGTCGAAGGTGGCACGCCCCGACAGGTCATCGCAGCGCAGCTCGCGCAATACCGAGACCACCGCAGACAACTCCGCAGCGACAGCCGAATCAGCAGATACAGACACTTCAGCGATGACAGACATGACGACTCCCCAGCAGATACGACAACGGCACCGGTGTAACCGGTGATGCAGGCGGCCGTTCTGGGTTCCCTACCGTGCCGAGCAACGCATTCGCTCCTGTGCGTGCTTATCCGGTCCGGTATATCGTCATCATCTCGGCCTGCTGGCAACCAAGGTATTCGAACCCACGTTCGAAGTCAACAACTTTTCACGAACTTTTTGCCGGCGTCCCCACCACAAAACTCCCGACGTTGCATTCAACCAGTTCGTCGACCCCGGTGGCCTCGCCGAACGCGGCGGTGTCGCCGTAACCCTGGGCGACGCCGCCGAGTCCCATGGCGGTGGCGGTGAGGTAAAGCGTCTGGGTGAGCACGCCGACATGTTTGAGGATCACCGCGTACGGCATCTGCTCATAGGTCCACATGATCCGACCGGGGCGCGCCGCCAGTACCAGGAGTATCTGCGGCAGTTGGCCATCGGCAAGGGTGAGCGACGCGGGTGCGAACAATGTGGCGACCGCCGGACTGTCGTAGGGCGCGACCGGCCGCAGGACATGGTCGAAGGAATCGTAGTGGTACATCCCCGGCGCCACGCCGTCGGCGGTGCGCACGACCGGATAGATCTCCAGCTCGTAGAGCGACCCGCCGGACGGGTACGGCCGCGACGGCAGCTCCTCGGGGACCGGCCGGTCGGCGTTCATGGTTCGGACGCTGCGGGTACGCGCGCATCGGAACAGCAGCTCACCGAGCTGGGCGAGGGATATCGGGTGTGCATCGTCGAAGTCGCGCACCGACTTCCGGTCCTCCACCACGGCGGCCAGCGGCTGGTCGGCGGTGCGGAGATCGGAGAGGTCGGGTTCTGGTAGGGCAATCGGTTCGCCGGGGTAGACGTCGCGTCGCGCCGGGGCCGGCTCGAATGTGCCGTCGGCCCAACGGGTGGGTCCGAAGTGCTGCCAGTTGGTCGCGCGGTCGCCGACCGTGCTGTGGCGATGGAACCAGAGCTCATGCGGACCCCAACTCCGGGTGGGGAACTCGGCATGCTCACGGCCGGCGGCGACCGCGTGACCCGACCAGGCCAGATCGGACAGCAGCCGTAGCTGTACCGATGACTTCGGTGATTCGGAGCCAAGGCCGCCGGCGACGGACAGGATCTCCGGATCGTGGATCTCGACATCACACCAGCTGAGCGGGTTCTCTGCGACGACGACGCCATCCTCGCGCCGGATCACCGTGAATCGCGACAACTCGACGTCGTCGCCGACGTCGGCAACCGTGGGGCGCGCAGTCGGCGGCCGTCGGAACGGCCGCAACGAGTACAGCTTTCGCTCACCCACAGAGACCGTCATCGACAACGCTCCGGCATCGATCAACCGCTCGACGAGGCTGTCGACGTCCGTATCGGCACCCTCGGACACCGTGATCGGGCCCGCGTTGAGCGACCGGAGCACGGCCAGCTGCGGTCGGGTGAGCTTGTCCAACCGCTTCTTGGCCGGCAGAACAACCGCGACACCACCGCCGCCCAGCAGGAATCGGGCTCCGGGCGCCAGCGTGTAGACGGTATGTGGGGTGCGCTCGCTCATGAGTCCGACGTCAGGCGGCGGCACGCTGCAGCGCCGGATACATCTTGTCCAGCACGTACGGGATCGACAGCGGCGTCGGCTCGTTGAGGCCGCCGATCTCGGCGACCGACAGTCGGCTGACTGCACCACTTTCAACTGAACGCAGGCCCTGATACCCGGGCAGCTTCTCCAGCGCGTTCATCTGCTGGTCGGTGTTGGCGGTGACCACCAACAGATCCGAATCGAGCATCGGGACGTTTTCGGTGGAGATCGGGAAGCGTGGTTGACCGTCCTTGCGGAATTCCGCGACCAGCTGCGGCGCGATGGTCATACCCAGCGATGAGAACAGGTAGGTGGCACCGTCGTCGGGATCGGCCATCACCTGGATCTGATCGTTGGAGAACATGTAGGCCATCGTGTAGGTCTTGCCGTTCAGACCGGGCATGTCCTGTTTGGCGGCGTTGATCTTCTCGTCGACGCCCGCGGTGATCTCCTTGGCCTTCTCGGGTTCGCGCAGCACCGTGCCGAGGAATGTGACCATGTCCTGCCACGGGTCGATCTGCTTGCCGGTGATGCCGGGGATGGTAGGAGCCAATTTCGAGACACTGTCATAGATCTCGGGCTGCCCGTCGGCCATGTACGACGTCGCAAGGATCAGGTCGGGCTCGGCCTTGGCCACCTGCGCGACGATGTCGTCGGTGCTGATCGGGGTGGAATCCTGCAGCTGATCGCTGGCCCACGGGGCCGGATTGCCGGTCAGCACCTGGATGTTGTCGAGGTAGGCGACGGGGGTGATCCCGAACGACAGGGTGACATCGATCCACTGTGCGCCGAGGGTGACGATCCGCTTGGGCACACCGTTGATGGTGACCGAGCCCTTGGACGTGTTGACCTGGATCGGGGCGCCCTCGTCGGCCGATTCGTCGGGCGAACTACAGGCACTCAACGCCAGCGCCGCCACCACCAGAGAGGCGATCGACACGAGCAGAACACGCAACGCACGGGTCATGCGTGCAGCCTAACCTAAGCATCCAGATCGGAGGCAGGCCCATGACCGGCCGAGCAATCAGAACTCCAGGACCACCGGCGCGTGGTCGCTGGCGCCCTTGCCCTTGCGTGCCTCGCGGTCCACCCAGGCGCCGCGCACCCGATCGTCGAACGCCGGTGAACACAGCAGATAGTCGATCCGCATGCCCTCGTCACGCGGGAAACGCAACTGCGTGTAGTCCCAGAAGGTGTAACCGTCGGCGTAGGGGAGTGCCGAGTCGCGGAAGCCCACATCACCGATGGCCTGGATGGCGGCACGCTCGACGTCGGAGACGTGGGTGTGTCCCTCGAACGCTGTGGGGTCCCAGACGTCATCGTCGGTCGGGACCACATTCCAGTCGCCGGCCAGCACCACCTGGGCGGCCGGATCATGCGCCAGCCACAACGACGAGATGTCGCGCAGCTTCGCCAGCCAGTCGAGTTTGTACCGGTAATGCGGATCGTCGAGGGCCCGGCCGTTGGGCACATACAGACTCCACACCCGGACGTCGCCGCAGCGGGCCGAGATCGCGCGTGCCTCCCGTGCGGGCGTGGTGTACTCGGCGCCGAACGACGGCTGCCCCTCGAAGCCGGTCTCGACCTCGTCGAGCCCGATCCGTGAGGCGATCGCGACGCCGTTGAAGCCGCCGGTGCCGATGTGTGCGACGTCGTAGCCGGCGGCCAGGAAACTCATCACCGGGAACTCGTCGTCGCGGCACTTGGTCTCCTGCATCGCCAGCACGTCAACGTCGTTGCGTTCCAGCCAGCCAACCACGCTCTCCGAACGGGCGCGGATCGAGTTCACATTCCAGGTGGCGATGCGCATCAGTCAGTCCTCTGTGTCGTCGTCGGCGTCGGGTGCGATCTCGGCCACCACAGCCCCCGCGTCGTGCCACCGTTGCGTCACCCAGCTCGTCAGTGCCGGTGGGGTCAGCAGGATCATCGCGAACGGCAACGGTGTGTCGCGGTCACGGTAGTGATCGCGATAGAAGACCAGCGAATCGGCAAGCCATCGCAGGTCACCCGGGTCGCGACGCAACAGGCTCTCTGCATGATCGACCACCGTCACCAGCGCCGTGAGCGAGCCGTCGGTTGGGGCATCGGCATCGAGGTCGCGCATGCAGTCGTCGAAGGCGTCGCGGTTACGACCGAAATGCGGCGGAAAACCCCACCCCCGTGCGAACTCGTCGAGCAGTGAGCTGAGCGACGGCATTGCGCGGCCGTCGACATGCCGTAGCCGAGTCTGCGCGGGCATCGCCGGGCAGTTTCCGTCGGCGACGACGCCGACAACCGGCCCGTCGCGCCCCGCGTCGAACAGGAACCGCCGCACCCCGATGGGTGTGGGCGCTGCGTCGGGACTCACTGGTCCGGTCCCCGGATCTGGACGAACGAGCGGTAGTGGTCATCGGTGTACCAGGCGCTGCCATCGCTGCCGGTCACGATGCGCTCGGCGTCGCGGCTGCGGCCGGGTTCCTTGGGATTGACGTCCCACTCGCGATAGTCGATGCGTCCGCCGGCGCTCGTAGCGGGCAGAAGGCCCTCGTTGTTGCGGAAGACCGAACCGCCGCGGGTGCCGGGTGCATCGGCCGCTTCCGGCCATTCGCCGGCGTCGATCAGCGCGAGGGTCGCCATGACGTGGGCGGGGATGTCGGCTGCCACCGTTCCGGTGGCCGTGGCATTGCCCGCGACACCCCGGGTGGCCTGCGATGCGTCGTCGGAGCTGCCGAATGACCAGGTGAGGACCGCCGCGGCGATCGCGAGAACGATCCCGACAACCGACGCGATGGTGCGCCGTCGCGCCACCCTCGTCCTCGTCACGCGCTCACCTTAAGTCGTTCGATCACAGGGCGAGATAGCGGGAGGTGTGATGCAGACCGAAGCCCGCCGCCCGATACCAGGTGCCTGCGATCCGATTGCCGGCGCGCACCTGCACATGAGCGCGTTGCCCGCCGCGGTCGACGCCCCACGCGACCAGCGCCGCCATCACCGCATCTGCCTGACCGGGAGTCGGTGACGAAACGGACAGGCCGAGCCACCTGGTGCCATCGGTTCCCTCGGTCACTGTGCCGCGTCCGATCGCGTCCGGTCCGTCGCCGATCGAGGCGAACACCACCGGTCCCTCCGACGCGCCGACGACGGCGGTCGCGACTGACAGATCGACGTCGGGACCGCGGTAGGCATGCAGCCACGCCGGGCTCGGTGAGTCGTCGAGCCGCACCTGCTCGGTCGGTGTCGTCGGCTCCATGCGGATCCCGTCCAGATCGCCGACCAGGAGCTGCATTTCGTCGCCCACCGGCTGTCCGACGATCTGTCCCGCCGGTAGCAGCCGCTCGGGTATGGCCACCACCGTCGGCAGGTTGCGCTCCGCATACCAACTGCGCAGCGCCGACATGGTGGCCGCGTCGGTGCCCGCGCCGAACTCGAGCGGCACCGCCGAGTTGGCGCGTCGCGTGAAGCCGTGGCCGGCCCGCAACAACCATCCGTCGATCATCCCCGATTCGGTGCCCGGCCAGGCGGCCGCCGCCGCGGCTTCCAGATTGCGGATCTGCGAGTTGCGGACCGTCACCCGCGACAGCACGCGAATCGAGGTCACCGCCGTGCGGGGGATCGGCTGTGGGCCATCGCGGTCGACGACCAACGGGTCCCCGTCGTCGAGCAGCACCCCGGTGACATCGGACAGTGCGGCACCAGAACCGCCGCGCCAATCGGCCGGTGTCGCGTCGCCCAGACGGTATCGGATGACGACGCGGTCACCCACGAACGGGATGCGGTGGCCGGACGCCGGGTCGTCGGACGGGTGTGTCGTCACCGGGAGTTGTCGCTCAGTCGTCGTCTTCGTCGTCGTCGTGCCCGAACGGATCGTCGACGCTGCCGGGGAGCCAGGTCAGGCCGGGTTCACCCCAACCATTGCGCTTGATGGTCTTCTTGGCCGCCCGCGCGTTGCGTCCGATCAGCACGTCGACATACAGGAACCCGTCGAGATGACCGACCTCATGCTGCAACATGCGCGCGAAGAATCCGTTGCCCTCGATCGACACCTCGTCGCCGTTGCGGTCGACACCGGTGACCCGGGCCCAGTCCGCGCGGCCGGTGGGGAACTGTTCACCCGGCACAGACAGACACCCTTCGACGTCGTCGTCGGGATCGGGCATGGTCTCCGGGATCTCCGAGGTCTCCAGCATGGGATTGATCACCTCGCCGCGGCGACGCGTCGCGGTGTAGCGCTCACCGTCCGGGCAGTCGTAGACGAACATGCGTTTGCCGACCCCTACCTGATTGGCGGCCAACCCGACCCCGTTTGCAGCGTCCATCGTTGCGTACATGTCGTCGAGTAGTGTCACCAATTCCGGCGACGGGCGGCGGTCGGCATCGAGTTCGACGAGCTCGGTGGGATGGTGCAGCACCGGTTCGCCGACGATGCAGATCGGGAGAATTGCCATGTGGGACAGATTACCCAGCGGCCCGACGCCCCTTTCTCGTGGCGAGTCACATCGCGAACGGGGCCGCCGATCGTGGTTAGATGATCAGCGAACCACATTGCTGTGATTTGTCCGGGCCTCGAGGTTCCGGTCGGTGGTGTCGACCGGTGTGGGGCGGGGGTAACGCCCGCCGGGCGAGCGGTGATGTGATGTGCACGAGGCGATCTTGAGGGAGCGAGATGGACGGCGCAGCTGCGCGAAGCCAGAAGCAGGGCGATCAACCCACACCCGCAGATTCATCCGCCGAACAGACGACGAACCCTGTCGATCCGCACGAGGTCGGGCCGGACGGGCTGTCCCGTCGCGACCACGACATCCTGTCGTTCGAACGGCAGTGGTGGAAGTACGCCGGGGCCAAAGAAGAAGCCATCAAGGAGCTCTTCGGACTCTCGGCAACCCGGTACTACCAGGTGCTCAACGCGCTCGTCGATCGCCCCGAGGCGCTGGCCGCCGACCCGATGCTGGTCAAGCGGCTGCGCCGGCTGCGGGCGTCGCGCCAGAAGGCCCGCGCGGCGCGTCGCCTGGGCTTCGAGATCACCTGACCAGACCACGTCGGTGACTCCCGTGACCGTGACGGGCCCGTCATCGGATGTGAAGTAAGGTTCTCGGTGATGAACGCTGATCACGAGCCGAGTCGCCTGCCGCTGCGGGCGGGGGCGATGATGTTGCTGGCCGTGGCCATTGTCTTCCTCGGCCTGGGCTGGCACTCCGCGGCCACCAGCGGCGATGATCCGGAGCAGGAATTGGAGGCGGCGCAGAGCCAGGCCACCAGCGCGACGACGCAGTCGTCGGCAAGCGCGGCCACCTCGTCGTCGGCGACGGCATCGGCCGATACGCCACAATTGTGCGTCTTCAACGCCGGGTCGATCTCGGGTCTGGCCGCCGACATCACCGAATCGTTGCAGGCCGCAGGTTTCCAGACCGACGAACCGGGGAACCTGTCGACCGCGTCGATCACCGAGAACACCATCTTCTACGACACCGGACAGCAGTCGGCGGCCGAAGAGGTCGCGGATGCGCTCGGCGGTGACGCCAGTGTCGACCCGCGTCCGTCGTCGTTCACCCAATGCCCGGACGGTATGCCTGTCATCGTGGTCACGCGGTGATCTCCCTCGACGATCCGAGGGGTGGTCACCACACCCGCGAACCCGATGACCACGAACTCCGATGAGCACCCACAGATTTCGGCCCGTTGACGATCAAGGAGTGACATGACCGCCAGTAAGCTTCAGATTCGCCGCACGCTCGCCGTGCTCGCCTCGGCCGGTATCGCCGGCGCAGTGCTGGCCGGATGCACTCCCGACGAGCCGCCCACCGACGTACCCGGCACCACTCCCTCGGTGGTGACCGGCAATCAGGCGCCCCCCGGCGAGGTCGACGACGCCGACGGCATCGGGCAGTCGCCCGAGGAGGACGCCACCGCACGACTCGTCGACGATCAGGGCGAGGACGTCGGCGAGGCCACCTTCGAGCCCAGCGGGTCGTCGGTCAAGGTCACCGTGCGGCTCAGCGCCGACAGCGGTATCGAGGCAGGCTTCCACGGCATGCACATCCACGAGAACGGGGTCTGCGAGACCGGCGGCGACAGCGCATTCTCCAGCGCCGGTGGGCATCTGCAGGTCGACGGCAACACCGGCCACCCGGCCAGCGGTGATCTGGTCTCACTCAATGTGCTCGAGGACGGCACGGCGGAGACCGTCACCACCACCGACTCGGTGAACCTCGAGCAGATCGTCGGCAAGTCGATCATCATTCACGAGGGCGCCGACAACTTCGCCAACATCCCGACCCGCTACGCGCCTGCCCCGGACGAGCAGACGATGTCGACCGGTGACGCGGGCAGCCGTGTGGCCTGTGGCGTCATCGAAGCGCACGAGTGACGCGGACCCGCTGACCCCGATCGGCACTGACGTGCTCTCCACCGGGCTGTTGTGATGGTCACCCCCATCGAGTTCGACGGTTCACCGACACCGTCGCTGGGCGTGGAATGGGAGTTCGCGCTCACCGACAAGGTGTCCGGTGACCTGTCGAATTCGGCCGCGGACCTGTTCACGCGCGTATCGGAGCATTGCCCGGCCCGGCGCGACAAGGTGCACAAGGAGTTGCTGCGCAACACCGTCGAGATCGTCACCGGCATCTGCCGAGACACCCCGGAGGCGATGGCGGATCTGACCGAGACGCTGGCTTCGGTGCGCGAGCACACCGAAGCGTTGGGCGTCGACCTCTACGGGGCGGGTACCCACCCCTTCGCCCAATGGTCGACCCAACTGCTCACCGAAGGTCATCGGTACGCCGAACTGATCGAACGCACCCAGTGGTGGGGGCGGCAGATGCTGATCTGGGGGGTCCACGTGCACGTGGGGATCAGTCACCGCGACAAGGTGTTACCGATCCTCGGCGCCCTGCTGAACTACTACCCGCATCTGCTGGCCTTGTCGGCGTCGTCGCCGATGTGGGCCGGGCAAGACACCGGATATGCGAGCAATCGCGCGATGATGTTCCAGCAGCTGCCCACTGCGGGACTGCCGTTCCAGTTCGCGACCTGGGCCGAGTTCGAGTCGTTCGTCGCCGACCAGAAGATGACCGGCATCATCGACCACATCAACGAGATCCGGTGGGACATTCGGCCGTCACCCCATTTGGGCACCATCGAGGTGCGGGTGTGCGACGGTATGACCAACGTCGCCGACCTGGCCGCGGTGGTGGCGTTGATCCACTGTCTGGTGGTCGAGCTGGATCGGCGGTTGGCGGCCGGGGAGACGTTGCCGCAGATGGCGCCGTGGCTGGTGCAGGAGAACAAGTGGCGCGCTGCCCGCTACGGTCTCGACGCCATCGTCATCCTCGATTCCGACTGCACCGAACGGCTCGTCACCGACGATCTCGCCGACCTGCTGACGCGGCTGCAACCCATCGCCCGCGACCTCAACTGTGCCACCGAGCTCGCGCACGTCGCCGACATCGCTGCGCACGGCGCGAGCTATCAGCGTCAACGCCACGCCTACCGCGAAACCCGCGACTTGCGCGAGGTGGTCCGGTCGGTGGTCACCGAGCTGTCGTGACCACTCGCCGCAACCCCCGCACTCCCCGCCGGCGGCGAAAGTGCCGTTGATTTGGGTCACCAGGTGACTCAGATCTACGGCACTCTGGCAGACCCATCCGAGGATCGGGGCGCGAGCCGACCGCCACGCTAGTCCTGTGCCGGGTTCTCCATGTCGTCGCGACTGAGCAGACCGTCGCGGGCGCGTTGCTCCTGGTACACCAATCGGCCGATGCGGTGGGCGATCACCGGGGCGGTCATCAGCGCGAACAGTCCGGCCAGCACCAGCATGCCGACGTCGACGTGCTGGCCGAGCCGGATCATCGCGCCGATGAGCATCAGCAGCAACCCGAAGGTCTGCGGCTTGGTGGAGGCGTGCATGCGGCTCAGCGTGTCCTTGAACCGCAGCATGCCGATGGCGGTGGTCAGCGCCAACGCGGCACCGAGTACCAGGAACACCGAGGAGATGATGTCGCCGATCATGTCTCGTCGTCCCTCACCCGGAAACGTGCGATGGCCACCGAACCGGTGAAGCTCAACAAGCTCAGCGCGACGATCGCCGGGACCACCGTCGAGTCGCGACTGTAGGCCGCCCAGGCGGCGAGGCCACACATGCACAGGGCGATCATGGTGTCGAGTGCGACCAGCCGATCCAGCGACGACGGTCCGCGCAGCACCCGCACCGTGGTCAACACCGCGGCGATCATCAGCAGCACGCTGACGGTGATCCAGACGTAGGTCATCGGCGGCCCCCGTCGGTCGGTGGCACGTCGGCCACGTCGGGGTTGTCGGTCTCGGCGCGACCGATGTCGTGGACCCGGTGGTACTCGTCGTCGAGGCCATGATACGGACTCGGATGCCATTCGCTGTCGCGCTCGAACGCCCGGATGAAGGACCGTTCGACAAACGCGACCTGGTCGTAGAAGGCTTGTACCTTCTTCTCGGTGCGCACGTCGAAGACGTGGATGTAGAGGATGCGTCGTCGGTGGTCGATGTCGAGCACCATGGTGCCGGGGACCAGGTTGAGATAGTCGACGGCCAGCGTCAGCACCATGTCGGATTTGATCGCCACCCGCACCCGGATCACCGCCCCCAGCGGTGGTTTGCCCGGTCTGATCGCCGCCCACGCCACCTGTGCACTGGACACGAAGAAGTCGATGACCAACCGCACCAGGATGACCAGCACCGCGATGGGATGGACCCGGCCTTCCACCGGCACCCGGGGCAGTGGCAGGAGGGTGACGATGGCGATCGCGAGCACCAGGCCCCCGAGGATGTTGGCCCAGGACACGGTGCCCCACAGCAACACCCACACGAAGGTCAGCCAGGCCAGCGTCCACAGTCGGACGGCGACCTCTCGTGAGTCGCTGCCCAACCAACGGGGGATGTGGATGTGCTCGCGCATCCACACGAACACCGTCACCGAATGCCAGAACAGGAACAGCAACGACACTCGGCGGGCGGTGATGATGCGCGACCGCACCGGCACGGGTGAGCGTCCGTCCTGCTGCTGTTCGGGTCCGTCGTTCACCGGTCACCTCCCAGAACCGCCTCGATGTAGATGCCGCGATCGGTGATGTCGGTGGCCGCGCGGTCGGTGAAGCCGAGGATGGGTCCGGCCCACAACGTCAACACCAGGCCTGCGATCACCATGACAGCCGTGGGCAACACCATCCCGGCCGGCATCCGCCCGACGTCGTCGCGGTCGTCGAAGGCGCCGTCGGTGCTCTCGTCGACCAGCGCCGACGGACCTTGATCGGACAGGTCGCCTTCCGGCGCGTCGGCGCGTGGCCGCCAGAAACCCTTGGTCCAGACACGAGCCACCACGTACAAAGTCAGCAGGCTGGTCACCACCGACCCCGCCACGAGCATCCAGGCCAGCACCGATCCGTCCTGGGTGCCGGCCTCGATCAGCGCGACCTTGCCGACAAAACCGGAGAACGGCGGGATGCCGCCAAGGTTGAGCGCCGGTATCAGGAACAGCGCGGCCAGCACCGGACTGGCCATCAGCCCACCGAGCCTACGCAGTGACGACGACCCCGCCTGCCGTTCGATGAGTCCGACGACGAGGAACAGCGTCGTCTGCACCAGGATGTGGTGGGCCACGTAATAAATGGCCGCCGACAACCCGAACTGCGAGGACAACGCGATCCCGAACACCATGTATCCGATGTGGCTGACCAGGGTGAACGACAGCAGACGTTTGATGTCGGACTGCGCGATCGCGCCGAAGATACCGACCAGCATCGTCAGCAGACCGGCGATCATCAGCATCGTGTCCATCGAGCCGCCGGGGAACAGCAGCGTGTGTGCCCGCACGATCGCGTACACACCGACCTTGGTGAGCAGGCCGGCGAAGACGGCGGTGACCGGGGCGGGTGCGGTCGGATATGAGTCGGGCAACCAGCTCGACAACGGAAAGACCGCGGCCTTGATGCCGAACGCCACCAGCAGCACCGCGTAGAGCGCATTGCGGGTGCCGTCGGGGACGTGGTCGAGGCGTGCGGCCATCTCGGCGAGGTTGAGGGTGCCGGTGGTGGCGTAGGCGAACGCGATCCCCGACAGGAAGATCAACGAGGACACCATCGACACCATCACGTAGGAGGCGCCGGCCCGGACCCGTTCGGCGCTGGCACCGAGGGTCAGCAGCACGAAGCTCGCCGCCAGCAGCACCTCGAAAGAGACGTAAAGGTTGAACAGGTCGCCGGCGAGGAAGGCATTGCAGACGCCGGCGGTGAGGATCAGGTAGGTGGGCAGGAAGATCGACACCGGCTGATGGGAGGTGCCGTCGCGGATGCCCTGCCCGATGGCGTACACCACCACGCACAGCAGCACGATCGTCGAAACCACCAGCATCAGCGCCGCGAGCTGGTCGACGACCAATGTGATGCCGAGTGGTCCGTTCGGAAATCCCTTGTCGCCCCAGCCGCCGATGGTGACCGCGAAGGTGCCGTACTCGTTGGTCAGATACAGCAGCAGGCACGACGCGATGAACGCGGTGAGGATGGCGCCGACGGTGATCGGGCGTTGGAAGCGTGGGCTGCGACCGCGCAGCAGGGTGAGCGCCGCGGCGATGATCGGCACCAGGGTGGGCAGCACGATCAGTACCGGCACCCACGACGGTTGCGGTGTCATCGGCCACCTCCGTCGCGGTCCGACCCCGAATTCTCGTGTCCGTTGGCGCCCGGCTCGTCGGGGCCGACCTCGTCGATGACGTCGGCGTCCTCGGGCATCAGGTCGGTTTCGATGAGCCCGCGGTGGCGTTCGATGAATTCCTCTCGGGTCAGCGGATTGCCCTCATCGTCGAAGAAATCGCCGGCACTGGTGTCGGCCAGGGTCACCGGGTCGTCGCTGCGGTCGCGGTCGGGCGCGGTCTGCAGCGAACCGGTGGCGATCTTGCGGTCCTCGGGGTCGTCCTCGACGTCCACGTCGTCGCGGTTGATCACGTACAGCCGGTAGACCAGCGCCAGGACGAATGCAGCGATGCCCATCGTGATGACGATCGCGGTGAGGATCATCGCCTGGGCCAGGGGATCGGCGTCGTGGGCGCGGTTCTCCGAGGCCCGCCCCATGATCGGCGGATTGCCCATGCCGCCGGAGACCACCAAAATCAACAGATTGATGGCGTTGCCGCAGAGCAGGAGCCCGAACAGCATCCGGATCAGGCTGCGTTCCATCAGCAGGTAGGCGCCGCAGGCGGCGAGCACGCCGACGACGATCAGGAAACCGAGGTTGATGCTCACCGGCTCACCTCCTCGGCGTCGGCACGGATGGGCATGGGCTGGTTGTCCGCGATGGAGGTCTCGACGTCCAGGCGCGCGCCGAGGCTGCGCAGGACATCGAGGACCAGGCCGACGACGATCAGGTAGATGCCGAGGTCGAAGAACAGGGCCGTCACCAGTTTCACGTCACCGAGCACCGGCAGGGTGATCTCGAAGACCGCCGACGACAGCACGGGCGCACCCAGGAACATCGACGTCACCGCCGTACCCGCGGAGATTGCCAGCCCGGCCCCCAGGACGCGTCCCGGCTCCACCGGCAATGCCTCGCCGAGTTCGTAGCGGCCACCGGCGAGGTAACGCAACACCAGGGCGAGGCCCATGGTGAGCCCGCCGGCGAAGCCGCCGCCCGGCGCGTTGTGCCCGGCGTAGAAGAAGTACACCGACAGCACCACCATCGTCGGGAAGATCAGTCGGGTGGTGGCTTCGAGCACCATCGACCGGTGGCGTGGATCGCGGAAGTCGCTGCCGAGCAGCCATCGGGTGCGGTCGGGCGGGATCGGCTCGTCGACATCCGTGCCGTTGGTGCCCGATTGCAGGCGTGCGGCGTCGGCGACGCGGGGGACCGCGCCGAAGCGGCGGTTGCGGAACACCATCGACGCCACACCGGTCGCGGCGACGATCAGCACACACACCTCGCCGAGGGTGTCCCAGGCGCGGATGTCGACCAGCAGGACGTTGACCGCGTTCGCGCCGTGCCCGAACTCGTAGGCGGCCTCGGGGATGTCGACCTGCACCGGTTGTTCGGAGCGGGCGGCCGCCGCGAACAGTCCGATGACCACGAGGGTGGCGCCGAACGCGATACCGATCAGCGCCCGCAGCGGCTTGAAGCCGGTGGCGTGCCGCGGTTCCGGTTCGGCGGGCAGTTTGCGCAGCACCAGCACGAAGATGACCAGGGTCAGCGTCTCGACCAGGAACTGCGTCAGCGCGAGGTCCGGCGCACCGTAGAGGGCGAACAGCATGCCCGCGCCGTAGCCCGTGAGGCCCACCACCAGGGCTGCGGCGAGCCGGTTGCGCAGGATGATGGCGGCCAGCGCCGACACCGCGATGATGCCGCCGATCACGGCTTGGACCGCCGAGTCGAAACCACGCCACTCCAGCTGGTTGCGGCCACCCCACGCCAGCACCGCGGTCGGCAAGATGATCGCGGTGGACAGGATGACGCCCTGGGTGATCGGCAACGACCCGCGCTGGGTGTTGCGGGTCATCATCAGCGACAGGGTGTCGGCGCCGCGCAGCGTCGCATCGTAGATGCGGTCCGCGTTGAGCAACGGCCGGTAGCGGAACAGCTGACCGCGCAGCTGCCGGACGATCAGGAACAGCAGCGCCCCGGCGACCACCACGATGATGGAGAACACGACCGGCAGACCGAAGCCGTGCCACATGGCGAGATGCTCGAGTTCGTGGCCGTAGGCGGGCAGTGTCTCGGCGTACGGCTCGAACAGCGGGCCGATCTGGGAACTCAGCAAACCGGCCACCACACCGGCGGCGGCGAGGACGACGGGCGCGAAGTAGAACGGCGCGCCTGGCGGGTGCATATTGGCCACGGCCGGACTCGGGGTGGCGCGCACCTTGCGTCCGAAGGCGCCCCACAGGAAGCGGCAGGTGTAGGCGAAGGTGATCACCGACCCGACGAGCAGGACGATGTCGATGGTCTCCGACTGCCAGGGCAGGTAGGCGCCGGAGTCCCACACCGACGCGAAGGCGGTCTCCTTACCGACGAAGCCGATGGTGAACGGCAAGCCGGCCATGCTGGCACCGGCGACGGCCGCGGTGAGCGCGAGGACAGGTAGCCGTTGTCCGAGTCGCGCGAGCTTGCGGATGTCGCGGGTGCCGGTGGAGTGGTCGATGATGCCGACGACCATGAACAGCGACGCCTTGAACAGGGCATGGGCCACCAGCATCGCCATGCCGGCCATCGCCACGTTGGCGTCGCCGATACCGACGAGGACCGCCAGGAATCCCAGCTGGGACACGGTGCCGAAGGCGAGGACGAGTTTGAGGTCGAGTTCGCGCAGGGAGCGCCAGCCACCCAACACCATGGTGATCATGCCGAGCACCACCACGGTGACGTGCCAGCTCGGGGTTTCGGAGAACGCCGGTGCCAGCCGCGCGATCAGGTAGATACCCGCCTTCACCATCGCCGCCGCGTGGAGGTAGGCGCTGACCGGAGTGGGCGCGGCCATCGCGCCGGGCAGCCAGAAGTGGAACGGCACGATCGCCGATTTGCTGAGCGCGCCGATCAACAGCAGGACGACCGCGGTGTCGACGTAGACCCCGGCGGCCGGTGGGCTGGTGAGCAGGTCGGACAGCAGGTAGCTGCCGGTGCGTTCGCCGAGCATGATGATGCCGACCAGCATGGCCAGACCGCCGGCGGTGGTGACCAGCAACGCCTGGGTGGCGGCTCGACGGGCCGTCGCACGGATGCCGTAGAAGCCGACCAGCATGAACGACAAGACGGTGGTCAGCTCCCAGAACACGTAGAGCACCAGCATGTTGTCGCTGACGACGAGGCCGAACATGGCCGCGGCGAATGCGATCATCTCGCCGCCGAAGACGGCGACCCGGGGACGGGCGTCGTCGAAGTAGCGGGCGCAATAGCAGAGCACCAGCGCACCGACACCGAGGATGAGGACCGACAGGATCGCGCTGAGGGTGTCGAAGCGGGTGACGATGTCCATCTGCAGGACCGGTACCCACTCGATGGTCTCCACCCGGGGTGGTTCGCCGGCAGTCGGCCAGTTCAGGATCACCCAGATGAGTGCGCCGGCGGGGGCAAGGGCGAGGACATAGAAGCCGCGCGTGCCCAGCCACTTGATCACCGGGGGTGCACAGAGCGCGCTGAGCGCGAGCGCAACCAGTACACCGATCAAGTGGGCACACCGTCTTTCAACTGTTGGGCGGGGTGTCACGGGCATCGCCCGCGTCGACTACTTTACCGTTGCGAACATGAACCGCTTCGACAGGATGGTGTCGGTGCTGGTGGCCGGGATCGCACTGATCGCACTTCTCGCCGCGTGTAGTGGGGTCGAGGAGGATCGTCCGCCCGGTGCCGCCTTACCGCAGGATTTCCCGGTTGCGCAGGTCCCGCTCGTGGAGGGCACGGTGCTGACCGCCGACGGCACCCGCGCCGACGGGTGGGCGGTCACCGTGCAGGGCGCGACCGGTGCGGGCAACATCCTCGACGCCGCGGTGTCCACTCTCACCGATGCCGGGTTCACCGAGTCGCAGCGCACCACCGAGGGCGGTCAGCGGGTGGTGGTGCTCTCGGCGACCAAGGACGCCACCGACTACTGGGTGCAGGTCGGCAGTACCCCTGGCGCCGCCGGTGGGCCGGGGTCGGTGTTTTATCAGGTCTCTGTGGAGTGATGTCCCCTGGTGCCTGAGGAATCCCGGAGCTTGCGGAGGGATGTCACGAAGGCCCGATCGCCCGACCTCACAGCCAACTGACAGTCTCGCGGCAGTCCGCTGACAGACCCCGTCCGCACCGTGGATGTCACTTTTCACGTCCACGAAAGCGAGACGACGATGTCCACACCACACCCGACGACCGACGCGACGACCACCGAGGCTCCCCGCGACCTGCAACAACCGCAGGATCCGCAGCCGACCGATCGCCCCGACGTCGCGGCACAGCACAACGCCCCGACCGAACCGATCACACAGGCCGGTGCGGTCCCCCCGAACGGACCGTACCCGCCCTACGCCGGCCCACCGCCGATGTATCCGAATCAGCCGAATTCGCCGAACCAGGCGAATGGCGTCAGCGACAAGGTGCGCAACGCGGTCATCGCCGGCGGCATCGGGGTTGCGGTGGTGTTCGGTCTCATCGGGTTCGGCGCCGGTTACGTCGTCGGCGACTCATCGTCATCGAATCAGGGGCCGGGTATGAACATGCAGCGCGGCGGCGGTTTCGGCGGGTCGGGCGGCTTCGGTCAGATGCCCGGCGGACAGGGCGGCACGGGCCAGATGCCCGGTCAGCAGGGGCAGATGCCGGGCCAGCAGGGGCAGGTACCGGGACAACAAGGCCAACTTCCCGGTCAGGACGGGCAGACCACGACCCCCAGCACGGAGAGCGGGACTGGGGCCTGAACCGAGTGAGGTGAACGTTGCGGATATCGGCACGTTCACCTCACTGCGCGGCATCCAGCGACGGCCGTATCCGACCCCGCGCGTCGGCGATGCTGTCGGGACCGATCA
>NZ_JAPKFM010000040.1:0-25203 GCF_026262595.1 Gordonia aquimaris
CGACGTCTGATAAAGGTGCGCGGAGAACAGGTCCTTGCTCATTCCATTGAGCCGACCGTGATCGATCCACCATTGGGTAGCTGATAGGCCCGCCCCCAAGATGGAGGCCACTACGACGGCGACGAGGGACTCGTCGGCACCGACCGATTGGAGGCTACGGGCGAACTCGTCGGAAATAATATCCATTGCCGATCTCAGCTGATCCGCGGCCCCTCCCTCGCCGGACTCAGAATACTGAAACATGTGGTTCGTCATGAGGAAGCGGACGACCGCCGGATGCTCGTCGACCAATGACACGTATGCGGAGATCGCTGACCGGAAGAGCTCGTCGACGGAGTCCTGCTGTCCGGAGAGCAGAGTTGACTGTGCGGACTCCCACATCATCGAACCCAAACGTGCTGCCACAGCGGAATAGAGCCCAGCTCGGTCACCGAAATGGCGATAAAGCTTCGGCTTCGACGCCCCTGCCTCTTCCGCGAAGTCGTCCATGCTCACAGCGTCGCCAAACTTCTCGATCGCGCGTATTGCCGCGTCGACGAGTTCAGCCTTCACGATAGCGCGGTGGTCGTCCCAACGCGTGCTTCGTGCATCGCGCACACGACGTTGCACTTTCACCGGGGCTGCGGAGATTCGACGGACTACAGACATGACCCACCACGCTACCAGGATGGTTGACCGTCGCCCCAATAAGCACGTGGCGCACGCATGCAGTCGGCAGAGACATGGGTCGAAACGAGCTTCAAGCGGATCTGTCTAACCTGGCCACAGCTGAATTGAAGTCTTCAACGGCCTCTAGGTTGGACATGTGACCGACCTTGTCGAGAAGAGTGAATTCAAATAGAACGCCCTGCCGACCCAGTCGCGCTGCGAGATCCACCGAATGGGCCGCCGGGGTCAGTCTGTCGGCATCGCCCACGATGACCGCCGCCGGCACTGTCAGCGAGTCAACACCCCTGCTGACGTCGATTGTCGCCAAAACCGCACCCCACATCCCCCGCACCTGTGGTGGGCATCGCAACACGATGTCGGCGCACTCATCGATTACCTCGACAGTCGCGCCCGGGCCCAGGGTTCCGTAACGAATCAGGCGGCGAGACAAACGCGTGTCCTGCATCTCGGGTCCCGCGACCGCAAGACTAGCCGCGAAGGCCCGTTCAAGTCTCGGTCGTAGCTGGCGGGGAACTTTGAGTAACGTTGACCGATCCACCAACTGTGATGGCCCGGTGCTTGCCAGTACTACTCCGCGGGCCAGCTCCGACACCGAGGCTGGGTACTCAGCTGCCCAGCTCATGATGGACATACCTCCCATGCTGTGTCCGACCACGACAGCCTTGTCGGTGGGAGTGGCTACCGCCCGAACTACGGACTCCAAGTCATCGGCCAGAAGTCTCGCCGAGAACGGTACCCGGCCCCGGTCGCTCCACCCGTGTCCGCGTTGGTCGTAGACCACTACCCTATGCGTCGCCGCGAACTGTTCGATCTGTGGCCGCCAGAAACGCCCCTGACAGGCCCAGCCGTGACTAAAGACTAGAAGTGGAGCATCCCGGCCCGAGCCGAATTCCTGGGCGAACAACCTGGTTCCGTCGGAGGAGAGGACCTCGAGGTGCCGCGATCCTCGCGACTCGCTCGCTATCTCAGAGGTCATCGAAGCTCACCGTGACTGCATCCGTCAGCGGAAGTGCCTGACACGCAAGCCGTTCACCGTCGGCAATGTCATCTTCAACGAGGATGTGGTTTTGTGCCATTTCTACATCACCCTCAACCAGCTTGCATACGCACGCGCTGCAGGCCCCTTCTCGGCAGGAGTACGGGGCATTGTGACCTTGGGCCAATAGCACGTCGAGCAACGGAGTGTTGCGCGGCCACTCAGTCGTGATGGACTGCCCATTCAGATAGACCGTGGCGGTCGCCACACCATCGTCGTCACTGAGCTGACGCATCGTGGCTGTCTCGAATGGATCTCCGGTCAGTGACTGAAAGACTTCTCGATGTACCGAGGCGTGCTCGACACCGCAGGCCTCCGCCGACTTCTGAACCAGATCCATGAACGGCGCCGGACCACAGGTGTAGATCTGTGCACCGCGGTGCTCACGTATGGCGGATTCGACATCCTCAGGTGCCGGAATCCCCATAGCCGACTCCAACCAGTGGAAGACCGTGAAACGCTCGGGGAACTCGGAGGCGATCTGCGCCAGTTGGCCCTCGTACATGATCGACTCGGCATCGCGATTCGCGTAGAACAGTGTGACTTCGCCCCCGCCGCACACAAGCGCCGACTTAATCAGCGACAAGACCGGAGTGATCCCACTTCCTCCTGCAAAGAATAGAAAATCGACGTCGAGATTCTTAGCCGTGAAGTGCCCCGACGGCGGGAGGACGGTCAACTCCATTCCCGTCATCGCGTTGTCGCACAGCCAGTTCGATGCGTAACCGTTCTCCGTCCGCTTGATCCCGATCTCGAGACGGAAGTCCTCGACGTGAGGCGAGCTGCTCAACGAGTAGCATCGTGCGACATGACCGGTCCGATCAGATGGGATCTTCACGGTGATGAATTGCCCTGGGACATGCTTGAACTCCTCGACCATGGCATCGGGGATCTCGAACGAAATGGTGACGGAGTCTTTCGTTTCCTGGGTCACTTCTGAGACGCGCAAGGTGCGTGAGCGGGCTGCGGCAGCCGGACGTGCATCGGGTTCGACGGTCACTTGAGGATCCCCTGTCTACGTGCGACCGCGTAACCCGCCCGTGTCAGTGGCGCCGCGATGTCCTGGTAGCGGGGACCGATCACCCGTGCCACGAAGTCGAAACCGCGGGCGTCCGCACCGATCAACACTCGTGCCTTCTTCTTGTCCATACCTTTGAGGATTGTCGCCGCTGCTTTATCCGGGGTGCTTCGTGCGATCCTGTCGAACAGCGAGGCGACAGTCGCGGTGTCTGCCCCCATGGCGGAAACGCCTCGGGCATTGTTGACGATGTTGGTTTTTACACCCCCCGGGTGCACACATGTCACTGTGACCGGGTATCGACTGATTTTCATCTCCTGTCGGAGCGCCTCGGTGAAGCCTCTGACGCCGAATTTCGCGGCATTGTATGCGCTCTGGCTGGGGATTCCGATCAAGCCGAAGACGCTCGACGTGTTAATGAGATGTCCGTCCCCGGACGCGATCAGGTGAGGCAGAAACGCCTTCGACCCGTTAACGACTCCGCCAAAGTTGATGCCCATGAGCCAGTCGAAGTCTTCCCAGGTCATGTCGACCACGTCGACGCCCAAGGCCACGCCGGCGTTATTGAACACCATGTCGACGTGGCCCGACTCTGACCGCACTCCGTCGGCATAGTCCTGAAACGCACTGCGGTCCGCAACGTCTAGTACGGCGGCGGTTACCGTCGCCGCATACGTGGTGCGGCAAAGTTCTGCAGTCTCCTTCAAGTGCATCTCATCAATGTCGGACAGTGCCAGTGCGGCACCTCGCTCCGCCAACTGGAGTGCCAGAGACCGACCGATCCCTGACGCGGCACCGGTGATCACTGCCACCTTGCCTGTGTAATCATGCCGGTCAGAATTGCTCACTGTCGTCTCACCATTTCTACGAATCGTGTCTCTCCGTGCGTTCGGGCTCAGGCGATGTCGTACTCGGCGGGGTCGAAATCTTTTGTGGCGCGCCAGTACTGCCATGTGAAGCCCGGCCACACGGTCCGGTTGACGCCCTGCGAGTCGAGATACCAACTCGTGCAGCCGCCGTTGGTCCACACTCCCTTGGCCAGCTTCCGCTGGATGTCGGTGTTGAACTGTTCTTGCACGGACGGGCGTACGTCAACCTTCTCAGCGCCTCGGCTTTCTACTGTGTCGATGGCCTTCATGATGTATTTGATCTGTTGCTCGATCATGAACACCACTGAGTTGTGGCCGAGGCCCGTGTTGGGTCCGAGGAGGAAAAACAGGTTGGGAAAACCCTTGGTCGTGATGCCCAGGTGCGTGTTAATCCCCGTCTGATGCCAGTGGGACGGGAGATCCTCGCCAGTGGCACCTTTCAGGGCGAGCTGATCGAAACCATCAGTCACGTGAAAACCGGTCGCATAAATAATTACGTCGATGAGGTGCTCGACGCCGTCTGAGGTGATGATGGAATCAGCGGTGACCCTCTCAATCCGATCGCTGATGACGGTGGTGTTGGGCGCCGCAAGTGCAGGGTAATAGTCGTTTGATCCCAGAATTCGCTTACAGCCGATGCGATATGACGGGGTCAGTTTCTTGCGTAGTGCCGGATCAGAGATGGAGCGTTCAATGTTCCACCGAGCGACCCGTTCGATTGGCCGCATAAGGTTGGAGTGACCGTTGAGGCCGAAGGCTAGGCTCTCCGCACCCCAGTACACCGACCACCTGGCGATACGACGTGCAATCGGGAGTCTGCTCAGAAGAGTCCGCAGGGCCGGCGGAACGGTGAAATTCTTGCGGGGTAGGACCCAGGCAGGGGTTCGCTGGAAGACCTTGAGGGACATGGCCTCCTTCTGTACGAACGGCACAAACTGGATAGCGCTGGCACCAGTGCCGATCACGGCGACACGCTTGCCCTCCAGATCCACCGAATGATCCCACTGTGCGGAGTGAAACGCTTCGCCTTTAAAGTCCTCAATCCCCGAAATTTCGGGAAAATTGGGGATATGCAGCGCACCGACTCCTGAAACTACGAACTGAGCAATGTACTCACGTCCGGACTCAGTACGCAGGTGCCACCGCGACTCTGACTCGCTCCAGTATCCGGAAACCAACTTCTGACCGAAATGAATCTTTTGTGTCACGCCGCGCTTGTCCGCGACGTCTTGTAGATACCGCTCAATTTCTGGTTGTGACGACCACACCTTCGACCAGCTACCTCGACTTTCGAATGAGTACGAGTACATCAGCGACGGGACGTCACATGCACAGCCCGGATAGGTATTGTCGCGCCAGGTTCCACCGACGGAGCTTGCCTTCTCCAGGATTAGAAAGTCGCTGTACCCGCGACGTCTTAGCTGTGCGGCCATCCCGAGACCAGAGAACCCGCTTCCGATGATCAGAATCTTGGTCGAAATCGGGTCGTCGGTTGAGTCGGTTTTGGCGGCGGCGCGCGAGGCGCGCCGGGTAGTTGAAGATGCCATGTTTATGCTTTCTCCCTCGTGGGTTCGTTGGCACAACACATCACCTGCGCACAGTGGCAGCGGGTGATCTGTTGAGGCGGAAGTGATCGCGAAGCCATCGAGAATGCTCCGCACAGGTCTAACTGATGTCGACCGTGACGGCTCGGCCGCGTGAACGGAGATCAGCGGAGATCGTCGGGAAGGCTCCGCGTCGCGCGCCACATGGCCATTGTGAACTTGCCTTCCAGCATTCCCGCCTCATGGAAGAACCGAATCATGGGCTCCGACATGAACTGCAGGTTGGTCCGATAGTTTGGGCTGGTTTGTTGTGCCCATACGCCACGCCAGCGGCTAATTCCCACTGCGGGGTACACTTTCGGATTAATGAGCAGCGGGTACGCCAGGTTCGCGATGACGGCAAGCACCCCTCGGTGCCAAGCGCGCGTCGCCTTACGTCGACGCTGCATGCCTTCGATCATCTCCAGTCGCGCAAAGGTAATGTGACGGGCTTCCTCGAGGACATGGATCTTCATGAGCTGGCGAAGCTGAGGCTGCATACTGGGGTCGTTCATCGCCTCGCGCTGGGCGCGGTCCAGGATTTCCTCGATCAGCAGCGTGGCTCCGGACACCGACGGTCCGAGCGGGACGAAATGCAGGATCTTTGCGAAGCTCAAGAAGCCCTTAGGGAGCTTGTAAGGGGGCACGCCTGTTTTGTTAATGAGGCGCGCGAACATAGTGGAATGGCGGGACTCATCGCCGATTTCTGTTAGCGCGTATAGGGACTTCTGATCGGTTAGGGCCCCCTTTGCCGACATGCGCAGGAGCGCCGAACTCAAGAGGTTCTCTGCGTAGATGCCGAAACTGAGGATGCTCACGATCTCGTGGCGTCCCAGCTCGCGACGCTGCTCCTCGGTCATCTTGTTCCATAGTTTGGTGCCGTATAGCGACACCCGGTGCTCTGGCAGAAAGTACTTGCCTTCCTCCCAGGGCGACTCCCAGTCGATGTCGATCTCCGCGTCGTAGAACTTCTCCGCGGAAGACCGCAACAGACGACCTGCAGATCGTTCCATGTCGACGGGCTTGCGCCCGTTCACCCGGGCCATGCCCTCCTGTGAAAAGTCGGGCTTGATATGGGCATCCTGCACGGTCATGTCTTCTCCTCGGTCGTTCAAGGCTGGGAGTCGGGGCCTGGCGCCCAGTACCCATTACTCGCAGTATCTGGTACTGCTAGTATCCACGAACCGCGTTATTTGTCAACGCTCAATGCGAAGAAGGTAGGGCTGCATGTCTGACGACCATGACCTCGACTACTCCGGCGAAGGAACCCTGGTGTGCCGTGGGACGGAGATCCATGTCGAAGCGAAAATAAGAGGTTATTTCCAGCCGCTGAACGGCTTATACACCTGGTATGGCCGGATTCAGAAGAATGATGAGCTCGACGGGCTCCTGAAAGGCGCCCGCGCGATCGCTGTATTTACGACCGCTGAGGGGCGGGCGGAGTGTGTCGTCGGGGATCCCGACTTCTGGGGCCGATACCGCATCTCAGGTAAGAGCACCCCCCCATACCACCTGCCCACCACTCTCGAGGAGGTCGAAGACATGGCCGAGCACCACCACAAGTGACAATCATCCACCGCACGGACGTTCGCCAGACGGATCCGAACGATTGGGTCGCCCACTTCAGGTCGAGAGGATATTGCACATGGTGAGTTCGTCTCCCATTCGAACCCGCTCGTCGAGAGGGGGCGAGAAACTCGGCGAATACAGTCCGACCCTTGAGCGGGTTGCATGGTTTACCCTCCGCCGCAAAGGGATTGTGACGCTGGTTTGGCTCGGTGCCGCTATCGGCTTAGGCCTTCTCTTTCCTCAACTGGAGTCAGTGGTACGGGAACAATCTGTGGATCCGATCCCGGCCGGAGTCCCGTCTTTTCAGACCTTGGACCGTATGGGCGCCTCTTTCGACGAGCGCGGCGCCAAGACCACCGTATTCGTTGTGATGGAGAACAGTGCAGGCCTGTCCGACAACACCCGCGATCGATACCACGTGCTTGTCGACACCCTGCGGGCGGACGACAAGCACGTCATCGCCGTCCGAGACCTGCTGAGCGATCCCCTCACTGCGAGTCAGGCTCTCAGCAAAGACAAGCAAGCCTGGTATCTGCCCGTGGGAGTGACCGGCACACTCGGGGGACCCGATACCGCGGAGGCGGTCGCAGCGGTACGCGACACCGCGGAGAGAATCTTTCGCGACACTGAGACGAGAGTCCGTGTGACAGGCCCACCCGCGACCTTTAGCGACCAACTCGCCGTGGGCGAGTCGGATCTGGTCCTGATCACTGTCGCCACCGTGCTGCTGATCGCCGTGATCCTCCTCGTCGTCTACCGTTCGGTGTTCACCGCGCTGATGCCGCTGCTTGTCGTGGGCATGAGTTTGGCCGTGGGTCGCGGAGTTCTATCTGGACTAGGCGAGCTGGGCATGCCGGTATCCCAGTTCACCTCGATGTTCATGACCGTCATCATCTTCGGTGCCGGAGTTGACTATTCGGTGTTCCTCATCAGCCGCTATCATGAGGGTATTCGAGCAGGCAACTCTCCTGATGCCGCTATTGCCCACGCGAATGCAACTATCGGCCGCGTGGTTCTCGCATCGGCGGGCACTGTGGCCCTAGCCTTCCTGGCTATGGCCTTCGCCAAGCTCAGTGTGTTCAACACTTTGGGGCCGGCCTGCGCAATCGCCATAGCATTCGCATTCTTGGCGACGGTGACATTGTTGCCCCCCGTGCTCTCCTTCGCTGCCAAGAGAGGGGCCGGCCTTCCCCGCCGTGACCTGACGCGGGATTACTGGAGAAGAGTCGGAGTCATGGTTATCCGGCGGCCGGTCCCTCTGCTCGCGATCAGTGTAGTCGCGTTGATTGGCCTCGCCCTGGTCGCCGCAACAATCCAGATCACCTACGACGATCGAGAGGGGCAGCCAACTGACACAGGGAGCAACGAAGGCTACGCGCTGCTCAACCGCCACTTTCCGAAAGACATCATTATCTCGGAATTCTTGGTGGTGGAGTCCGAGAACGACATGCGCACGGCTCAAGGCCTTGCCGACCTCGACCAGTTGGCATCCCGCGTCGCGCAGATTCCCGGCGTGACCAGGGTCATTGGCGTGACGCGGCCAACCGGTGAGAAGCTGCAGCAGGCGCAATTGTCTTGGCAGAACGATCAGATCGGTACCAAGATCACCGAGGAGACCGGAGATGTACAGGCCCGCAAGGGTGATCTGGCCGTCCTGAAGACCGGATCAGAGCAGCTCGCCGGAGGCCTGGCACTGCTAGAAGACCAGATCTCATCCAATCTCGCTCCGCTGTCGGGGTTGCTAGACGAGGTGTCGTCATTTGGCCCACAACTCGATGAGTACCGGCCGTTGGTGAACCAACTCGCGAGCGCCGCCCCAACGCTTCGACAGTTCTCCCAGCGAGCGCCTGAGCTGTCTCAACTCGCACGTCGGGCCCAGTCTGCGGCAGACGCGGTCGCGCCAGCGTTGTCCGCATTGGAAGCTCCGTGGTGTCAGCAGATCGCGCAGTGCTCGGCACTGCGCGCGCAAACGGCCGACATCCGGGCACTCGCGGATGATCAGTCGCTCGCGAGGGTGGCTAACTTTGCCGCGCAACTCGGCCGCGTGAGTGCGCCAGGCTCTACCGACATGGCACAGCTGCAGCGTTCTCTTCAAACGCTGAATTCTGCACTACAGACCATCGGTGGACAGGACCTCGGGAACAGGGTCTCGCAACTCGAGTCCGGCGTCGGCGCACTCGCCGACGGCGCACGTCAGTTGTCGAACGGAGTCGGGGCTTTGGTGGACAGCAACGTTCAGCTACTCGGTGGACTAGCACAGGTCGCCGCACAGCTTCGGGCTCCCGCCCGCGAGATCGGCGATTCTGATTCGGCAACCGGCTTCTATCTCCCCGCGGATGCGTTCAAGGACCAGCAGTTCAGTCAGGTCGCTCGACAGTTCATCTCGCCCGACGGGAAAACCGTGCGCTATGCGGTACAGACCTCCTACGACCCATACTCTGCCGATGCAATGACGCTGGCGAACGAGCTGTCTAGCGTCGCCGAGAACGCGATGCCGAACACCACTCTGGAGGGCGGACGTGCTTCGGTCGCGGGCTTTCCTGCGATCAATGCCGACGTCCAGCGGTTGTTGTCGTACGATTTCAAACTGCTTGGCATAGCCACACTTCTCATCGTGGGTCTGATCCTGATGCTGTTGTTGCGGGCCGTCGTTGCACCGGTCTATCTCCTTGCAACCGTCGTCTTGAACTATATGGCGGCTCTTGGTATCGGTGTGCTCGTACTTCAACACATCCTCGGTGCCGGGATCGCCTGGCCAGCTCCACTGGTGTCGTTCATCGTCTTGGTGGCGGTGGGCGCTGACTACAACATGCTGCTGGTCTCACGCCTGAGAGAGGAGACGAGAGCGAGCGTGCGGGTCGGAGTAATGCGTACCGTCGCCTACACCGGTTCGGTGATCACCTCGGCCGGGTTGATCTTCGCAGCCAGCATGTTCGGGCTGATGGTCGGCTCCATCGATGTGATGGTGCAAATCGGGTTCATCATCGGTGTCGGTTTGCTGCTCGACACGTTCCTGGTGCGGACCTTAGTAGTCCCGGCACTAGCGGTGCTGCTGGGCACTGCAAGCTGGTGGCCGGGTGACATCGACCGCTTCCGGCGCGCCCCGGGACCATCGCAAAAGACACGCGGACGAACCCATGGGGATCTGACAAGCGTCGGTCCCTGAACTTCCCGACCATCCCGTCAACAGGTAAGGATCGGCATAGGGCATGACGCGGCACGGTCGCTCGTGATAGACGAATTGCGTCCGTACAACGCTAGACGGTATGGGTGACTCCACGGCGATGTGTTGGGGGTTGCGGGCCGGAGCCTCACGCACAGGGACTGAACGACCCGAGGTTTTGTGCCGCCTCCATTGTGGGCTGGTCCTCGGGCCGAGGCCAGAGTAGTGGAGCGTTTCGAACTCGGTCGGGGGGATCTGGCCGATACTCGAGTGCAGCCTGCTGTTGTTGTACCAGTCGACCCAACCAGCGGCCGCGAACTCGACGTCGGAGACGGTCTTGTACGGGCTGGAGTGGAAGATCGTGGTCCCGCTGTACGCCGGCGGCATGACGTTGCGCGATATCCAACACCATTTGGCCGCCACGATCGGCACCGATCTCTCGCACGAGACGATCTCCAAGATCTGCGACGAGGTCCTCGACGCGGTCGACGAATGGCAGAACCGGCCGCTGGAGCCGTTGTGTCCCGGCATCTACCTCGACGCGCTGGTGGTGAACGTCAAAGACAGTTCTCATGTTCGAAACAAGCACGCCCACATCGCTATTGGCGTCGACATGGCCGGCGTCAAGCATGTGCTGGGAATCTGGATACAGGCCGAAGAAGGCGCCAAGTTCTGGGCCGGGGTGTGTGCGAATCTGGCCAACCGCGGCGTCAAGGACGTGCTGATCGTGTGCTGTGACGGGCTCACCGGATTCCCCGAGGCAATCGAGGTGACCTGGCCGCTGGCCACCGTGCAAACCTGTCTGGTGCATCTGATCCGCAACTCGATGCGGTTCGTGAACCACAAAGACCGCAAAGACGTGGCCCGGGCGATCAAACCGATCTACACCGCCCCCGACGCCGAGACCGCCCGCCGCGAGTGGGAAGCCTTCCGCGACTCGGAACTAGGCGCCAAATATCCGAGTGCGGCAATGGCTTTCGACCGAGTCTGGGATCGGTTCATCCCCTTCCTGGCATTCCCGCCCGAGCTGCGCAAAGTCATCTACACCACCAACTCGATCGAGTCATTGAACTACCAGCTCCGCAAGGTCATCAAGAACCGCGGACATTTCCCCAACGACATCGCGGTCCGCAAACTCTTGTGGCTGGCCATCTGCGACATCGAAGACAAACGAGCCGCTCAACGCCTCAAAGAACGCGGGACCAGGCGGTCACAGCCCCGTAAGGCCCTCGGACGACTGGTCGAGGGACAGGTCGTCACCAACTGGAAACAGGCCCTCGGACAACTCGCACTGGCCTACCCCGACCGGATCGAACCCCACCTCAGCTAGACCCCACAGACCACAAGAAAATCAGGAGCCACGTTCTTACACAGACATCTTGACAAGCTCTCGAGCCCCCGCGCACCAAGAGACCGCCCCGCGGCAGAAGCCACGGGGCGGTGTGTTCTTCTGTGAAGCGCTCAAGCGGTAGCTTCGTCTGATCCGGACTCGATCGATCCGGTGACCAGTTCGCCGACGATGTCGGTAATGATTGCGCCCACGATAGCCTCGGCCATGATGGTGGCCCCTTCGATGTTGTGTGCTGATGACTGCGAATGTGGAGCGCTGGCTGCGATGTCCACCTCGCAAACTCTACGACGCTCGATAAAACGGCGCCCAACGAACGATGAGTGAGAGATGAATGGCCGCGCAATTCCCAGTGACGGTTCTGTCTTTCCCACCGGGGCCATCGGGCAGACGGATCGCTCCAATAAATACGTGCCCACCGAACGCTGAGGACGTTCGGTGGGCACATCTGTGCCTTACCTCGGCGGTGTCCTATCTCGGCCAGTGCGGACGCGAAGCCGACCCCGTGCGGCGCTAGTTCGATACAACCGGCAGCTCGCCCTGCTCATGCTTCGCGCGCAACACCTTCTTGTCGAACTTGCCCACGCTCGTCCGTGGTATCTGCTCCATGAACGTCCAGTTGTTCGGGATCCACCAGTGCGGGATCTCCTCCGGGCAATTTCTTAGGCACCACTCGTGGAGCGTGTCAGCCGACACTTCGCGACCCGGTGCCGGAACCACAACAGCGAGAGCTGTCTCCTGCCATCGGGGGTCGGGCATCGCGACAACCGCGGCCTCGGCGACATCCGGGTGCGACATGATCCAGTTCTCGAGCTCCACTGACGAGATCCATTCGCCCCCGGACTTGATGACGTCCTTGGACCGGTCGGTCAGCGTCAGATACCCGTCCGGACTGATGTGTCCCACGTCGCCGGTCCGCAACCAGCCATCCCGAAACCTCTCGGTGTCCTCGAGTCGGTAGTAGCTGCCTGTGACCCACGGACCCCGCACTTCGAGTTCACCGACGGACTTGTCGTCACGGGGAACAGGCAGGCCGCCCTCGTCGATGAGGCGCATCTCCACCCCGCAAATTGCCCGTCCCTGTCGCTTGCGGTAAGATATTTCCTTTGTGGGGCCGATCCCGGCGGGAGGCCGACCTACCGCTGCAAGCGGGGACGTCTCAGTCATACCCCACGCCTGAATAATCTGTACGCCGAAGCGGTCCGCAAACCCCTCGATCAACGACTGCGGGACGGGAGCTCCACCACAGGCGACAAGGTCGATCGATGACAAGTCGACACCCGGATTCGCGATACCGTACTGAAGAAGATCGTTCCAGATTGTCGGTACTGCTCCTGCCTTCGTGGGGCGATGTTGTTGGATCATGTCAGCGAGCGGCGCTGCTTGAAGGTATCGATCAGGCATCAGCAAGTCCGCGCCGGCCATCAGCGACGCGTAGGGCAGACCCCAGGCGCTGGCATGAAACATCGGCACGACGGGAAGTACACGATCGGCTTCTGCGATCGCCAGAGCGTTACCGGTACACGCTGCCATGGAGTGCAGAAACACCGAGCGATGACTGTAGACGACCCCCTTGGGATCGCCTGTAGTGCCGCTCGTATAACACATACCCGCAGCCGACCGCTCGTCGGGATCGACCCAAGAGAACACTGGGGATTCCGCTGCGAGCGCGTCATGATATCGCATCACGGTCACGCCGTGCCCGTCGAGCGGGGAGGTGTCGCCGTCGCCGGTAACGAACACAACCCGAACCGTCGCCAAGCCCGGTAGGACCGCCGCCAACAACGGAACCAGCGACCCGTCCACGATAATGACCTTGTCTTCGGCGTGGTTCGCGATGAACTGCAGCTGAGCCGGTGACAACCGGATGTTCAGCGTATGCAGCACCGCGCCCATCGCGGGTACCGCAGCGTACGCTTCGAGGTGCTCCTGGTTGTTCCACAGCATCGTTGCCACGCGGTCGTCGCCGACCACGCCGACCCGACGCAGAGCATTCGCCAGACGTGCGCATCGCTCTTCAAGATCGCCGTAGGTCGCATACCGGGCAGAGCCGTTCACGGAATAGGTAATCACCTGCCTAACAGTGTGATTGGTTGCGACGTGGCGCAGTATCGATGACACTGTCATCGGCACCTCCTGCATGGTGCTTTTCATCTAACTCTCCTTTCGCGGCGGACGCTGGATCATTCGGCAGGTCCGTAATCCTGGATCTGCCAGCCGTTATCGGTCTTCAGCACGACGACTTTCAACAGTGTGGGGAGTTCGCTCGGCTGAGGGTTCTGAACATTCTGGGTCTTCTGGGTGGCGAAGACCAGCACCGTGTATTCCCCCCGGTTCTCGCTGGCGCTGCCGGTGACGCTGGTCGCCAGTACGCGTCCCGCCGCTTGGACCTTGGCCTGTTTCATGATTTGGGTCAGGGTGGGTTCGACATCGTCGTATCGCTTGACCAACGCATCGCTGGCATTCTCTTTCACTTCGGTAAAGAATGCGTCGGTGTTTTGGTAGCTGTACGTGAGCGACTTTGTGGTGTAGTCCGATGCTGCCTGCGCTGCCTGCGCTCGTTGTGTGGCGGCGTCCTCCAGGGACGTCTTTGCTTGCCGCATGTCAATGTAGAGGTAAGCAAAGAGCCCGGCCAGCACCGCGAGTACTACCACGAGAGCACCGACGGCCACCACCTGGAGGCGTGCTGATCCCCAGCGCTGCTCGGCCTCGGACGTCGGGGGGCTTGCCTCGTCCGAGGCGGAAACGTCCTGTGACGTCGCAGGTTCTGTGGCACTAGTGGCGTCGCCGCGGTCTGCCTTATCGGAAGCCGTAGTCAGCTCATTTTCGGTGCCGCTGTCCTCGGATTCTGATCCGTTGTCGTGTGCGGTCATTTGCTGCCTTCTGTAAATGCTGGGGTAGGGGGGGGAGACATCGGGCGTCAGCGGGGTGATGGTGTGACGGCGATCGGGATTTGCGCCTGTCCCCGATGGGACGCGGGGAATGTTCGCGCCAGGAGATCACCGATCGATCCGAAGTCGACGTATGTGTCTGCGACTTTCGCCGTCGCCGGTTTGACCGCGCGGGTGATGGCGACAATGTCGGGCTGAAGTATCTGGATGTAACCGCTGAGCTTTTCCACTAGCTTCAGGATTGGTGGCCATTTGTCGTAGGACGTAGAGGTGAAAACGATGAACGCACGTTGGATTCTCGCCAAACCGTCGACGGCATCCGGGGTCCGGACCGACGCGGTACTGAGCACACCGCCCACGTTCGACATGAGGCCCAGGAGGAACTCGGCATTGTCCGCGGTGGTACGGACCGCACCGTCGTCACCGACGAAGTCCACGAGGCGGTGCATCATGTCTCCGATCGTGTCGAGGTCCTTTTGCCGGCCGTCGACTGCAGCCGAGATCGTTTCGTTGATGGTCTGAATCGATGCTGGATCGAGCGCGTCGGCCACTGCCGACATTTTCGGGAGCACCTGGGGAACGGATTGGGACACGTGGATGGCGCTGGCGGGCACTAGGTCCCCACTACGCAAGTACTCACTGGTGGTGGTATCCGGTGGGATGAAGTTGATGTATTGCTCTCCCGCGACCGAGAGGTTCTGGATCGTCATGACACTGCCGCGAGGGATCTTGTAGCCGGAGTCGATGGACATGTCGACGGCGAGCTGATTATCTGTGACGCGAATAGATGTCACCTTGCCCGCCGGCACCCCCTCTAGCATCACCGGCGATGTGTCGAGCAGGCCGCCCGAGCTCTTGAGTATGGCCGAGATCGTGTAGTCGGAGCGGAACGGGTTTATTCGTGCCACGTCGATGGTCAGGTATGTTGCTCCGACGAGGAAGACGACGACAAGGGCAACCAGGGATACGACGGTGCTGCGGATCATGGCATCATTCCGATCGCTCGCAATACGTTAATGAACGACCCGGCATCACGTCGGGCTAGATCTTGGCCGTCGATAGACACGTCGGAAACGTTGATATCTGGCGAGCTGACGAATGGGATGAGCTTCTCGCGTATTACACGCGTCGCCTTGTCGGAAACATCCTTGGAGTAGATGTCCGAGTACGCGATGGACGCGATTACCGGCGCGATCGCTCCTACCGTTTCCTTGATGCGGGAATACTCAGGGTCGACGATACGGCCGGCAGATACTGCGAAGTCGCGCAGGTTGGCGATAAGTAGCGCGACGTCAATTAGCGAATAGCCCAGACCATAGAAGTTCACTCCCCCCTTGGTCAACATTCGGTCAGTACCTGACGGGTCGGCCAGGATCACTTTCAGTGTGCGATCGGCCGACTGCAGGACTACGTCGAGTTTGTCGGTGTTGGCGGACACCTCAGACACGGTGCGCAACGTCGTGCGGTAAAGCGTATCGAATTGGGCGGGGTCACTCGGAAAGGTCGAGTTCAGTGTCGATATCGCGGTATGGATTTTATCGAGTTCACCCCCGCCCAGTACATTAGCCATCCCCCGCATCACGTCCTCGACGTTGGCAGCCGGTTCGGTGCGTGAGAGAGGTATTACCGATCCCGCGTGCAGCAAGGCTTGGGTGGACTGCTGTGCGGGGGGAAGGATGGCCACATAAATCTCGCCCAGGAGAGTGTCTTGGCGGAGTTCCGCGCGCGAATCTTCCTGCAGTTGGGCGTCTTTATCAATTCGGGCGGCAACCAGCGCGTGGCCTCCGTCGTACGTGACGCTGGTGACGGCACCGACGTCAATCCCTCGAGAGAGGACTTTGGCACGGGCAGGCAAGTTCAGAGCACTCGTGAACTCGATCTCGATGTCGTAGCCGTCTCGGGCGGATGATCCGCCGATGGTCGGCGGGTTGTCGGCGTTGATGCTGCAGGCGGCGAGGGCGATGGTCGCTGCGAACAGCGTCACGATCGCGGCCGTGACACGGCGAAGGTAGCCGTAGGTCATCATTGAGATTGCCCTCCGATCAAGTTAGCGATCGTCGCCACTTCGTTACCCGTCCTGCAGACGCCGTTGACGGGGGGAGAGGCACACGCCGTTCTTAGGGTCTGCAGTGGGACAGACACGGCGAATGCCCGCAGGATCGACTTCGCATCCGGATGCTTGACGATGAGGTCAGCCGTTCGAGCGGCGACGGTCGCCAGGATGTTCTCTTGCTTGCCTACTTGCGCGAGGAGTGGAACCGCAGCATCACCAATTGCGAAGATCGGTGGACCGAAGTCGGACGCCAATCGCGACAGGATGGGGACGAAGGTACCTGCGTACTCTGTTGCGGCGCCGAATGTTTGACCGAAAGCAACAATCACCTCGATTGCGCCGACGAAGTTGTCGAACAGCTGGGTCACCTCAGCACTGTTCTCGGTGGCAACACCGGTTAAGGTCGCGAGGTTGGCTACAATTCTGCGTATCTGACCATCACGCCGGGTCGGATCGTTGATCAGCGTGGCCGAGTCCTTGAGAATGCCAGAGATATCGCCCTGGGTTCCCTCCATGTTCTTGGAGACGAGCGTGAGCGCCTGGAGAATCGCATCGGTGTCACGTCCGCCGTCCTTGACGAGTTCATCGGAAAGAGTGCTGATCGCGTCGAGCGTTTGACTAATCCCCAGTGGAGTCCTGGTTTTGTTCAGTGGTATGCACTTGGCCGACTCGTAATGCTCTCCGCCGCGATAGGGATGGGTGAACTCGATTTGTCTTTCGGTGACAATCGAGGTGGACACCAGGGTGGCCCCCACATCCGCGGGAAGCGGCACGGTCTTGTCGATCCGCATGTCGACACGCACGCCCCTCTGGCCCTCCTCGTGAATGCCTACGACCCTGCCCACCTTCTTGCCGAGCATCGCGACGGAGTTGCCTTCGTACAGACCTGATGCGTCGGAAAACTCCGCACATAGTGGCCGCGTGTCGTCGTCGGCTGTCGCATAGTTGATTCCTACGGCCGCGATCACTACTGCCAGTGTGACGATGGTGGCGATCGGGATCAGATGCTGACGCATCCGCTCTGTCAGCATTTTTGATCACCACTCGGGATGCAGATGCGGACAGTCGGTTCAGGACTCGCTGGACCGACCTCTGGAGCGTCGAGAAGAATGCTCAGTCGTCTGGTGATCTGATCGACCTGGGTCAGCGCGTTTGCGTAGGCGGGCATCTGGGCCGACACCTTGTTCAGAAGGGTCTTGAACTGTTGTACCGATGGTTCTATTCCGTCGCGGTACGCGACAAGCGGTCGGGTCAGTAGCTTGAAAAGACGGCGCAGATAATCGAATCCGTTCTGGACGTTGGCGATGTCTGGTCCAAGGGTGCGGGCAAGGAAGCTGAGCTGGCGGAGGAAGTCCACGAGTACCTGCTTGCGGTTTGCGAGGGCGGCGACGTACTCATCGGACAACGTCATCGTCTTGTCGAGTTGTGCGTACTGACGTTGCAGTAGGTCCATCAGGCTGCTCGCGTTTTGCAGGGCATCAGGGATATTGGTGTTTCCGTCGGAGAAAGCATTCTGTAGCAGCGCCGCTGTGCGCCGTAGATCAACACCACGCACGTCACGGAACACCGGTGTGGTTGTCTCAAGCGTGCTGGAAATGTCGTAGGTGCTGCTTGTCTGCTCCAGTGGGATTGCACCGTCGAGGGCCGACGGGCCTGAACCTGGGTCGAGGTCCAATACACGTCCACCAATAGGGGTGATGAGACGGACGTTCGCCGTCGCGTCCGACCGAACGGCAATCGAGTCATCCAGCCGGAATCGCACGGTGATGAACGTTCCGGTCAGGTCGACTGACGCGACCTTGCCTTTCCTGATCCCGGCGATACGTACCTGGTCGCCGGCTTCCAATCCGCCGGTATTGACTAACTTGGCACTGTAGATAGTTTGTCCGGGCGGTGAGATGTACACAGCACCCGCCACGACGAGGCCGGCCACCGTGACCATCGTAACGACTCCCGCCAGGATGAGGTCGCGCCGACGCTGCGGGCGGTGATGCGGACGCTTATCGAAGAAGCGGGTCACTGGCACACCACCAGTCGTTGACCCATCAGGGCGATCTGCGCTGTTCTCGGTAGGTCGAGCACTCCTCGGGCGCACCCTGCCGCCGAGGACGAAGGTGTCGCTTTGGATGTAGTTTCCAGGGCGTCCAGGAGTGGCTTCAGGAGAACGGCACCGTTCAGTAAGCTTTCTGTATCCCCTGGCTCCCGCACCAATCTCTGATAAATGGCCGCGAAGCTGGTGTCGTAGGTCGACTCGATCTGCTCACCGGAGAGCACAGTCTTCGCCATCGAACGGTTGACCTCCCGCAGCGAGGCCCTCAGGCGATCGCTCACGCGGCTGAACGCATCGACGATTGACCCCAATTTGTCTATCAACTCGACCAGTTCGGCGGAGCGCCCCATCAACTGATCAGACACCTGTCCCAGGCTCGTCACAATGTTGGTGATGATCTCTGAACGCTGGTTCCCGTACTCGGTGATGTTCGCGACTTGCTTCATGACTGGTGCGATACCTCGACCGTCCCCCTGGGCGACCCGTAGCAGGTTCGACTGAAGCTCATTGATCTCGGCCGTATTCAATGTATCGAATACTGGTTTGAAACTGTTGAATAGTGTCGATACGTCGAACGACGGGACGGTCTTGTTGAGTGCCACCTGTGTGATCGACTCCTGGTCGGCGCCTTGTCCGGCATTGATGAGCTCCACATACCGCTGCCCCAGCAGGTTTTGGTAACGGACGGCGGCAGTCGTCGCGGGGGTAATCGAGACGCCGTCGTCCAGTTGGAAACGGACGATCGCTGTTGATCCCTTCAGGTCGACAGCCGTTACATATCCCACCTTCACTCCAGCGAGTCGTACCCCGTCGCGGGGCTTGAGTCCGGAAGCGTCGGCAAAAACCGCGGAACGCTGCGAACTGGAGGATCCTTCGTTGGTCGGCTGCAGAATCGCGATGATGACATACGTAAGGACGCCGATGACAGCGGTGAACGCGGTGATCTTAATGATTGTGGGTGTCAGAGACCTCAGAGTCATCCCGTGGGCCCCCCCATTCTCAATGCGCTTTGTAGAGCAGGTGAGGTCTGGACCACCAGTGCTAGCTGGAGCTGGACTCGGTCGCCGAATTTCGGCAAGGCTTTGTCGATGCCATCGAGGATCTGCGGGATCGTGTACACCGTGCGAACGAGCCCCGAGGCGGATCTGGCGACGGGCCGCGCTAGATCAAGGCCGACGTCTAACAGCGAACTCAGGGCCGGGTAATTCTTGTCGAGCAGTCCGCCGAGTGCACCGAACAGAACCTTTCCCGTGTCGCCGAGATTGCTTTTCGTGCGATCGATGTTCTGTTGAGTGGCGAAAAAGTCAGCGATATCGACGTTCTTCAAGACGCCAGGGACGAACGGCGTCATGAAGTCGGCGACTCCGGTGGACAGATTGGCTGCAATTTCTAGGTCCTCCCCGACCGGCCGTTTCTGGACATCCCGCGTGAGCTTCGCGATCTGGAATACGAGTTTTCCGCTATCAGACATTGCCTGCGAATCCTCGACGATGAACCTCACCACCGCTTCGAACGAGGGCTGGTCCAGTGCCTCGACCAGCGTGGAGATCTTGCGAACAAGTGTTGACACCGAGGTCTGTTCAGACTGCAACCTGCTTACGTAGACACTCCCGCCGGAACCGATGGGCGGTCCGTGTCCAGGATCTACGATTTCCAGTGCCGTCGGTCCCAGTGCGTTTGCCGAAGTGTAATTCACCGTCATGCCCTGCCGGAGATCTAGGTCGTTGCCGGAACCGGTGAAGTTGATTTTGACCGTCGCGCCACGGTCTCGAACCGAGATGCTCGAGACCTCGCCCACGGTGAACCCAAGGTACTTCACTTCCGATCCCCCCTTCAATCCGTCGCCTATCGCGTCGGTGTTGATGGTCAACGACGTGTGATCGCTGAAGTCACCGTTAGCGTCACTTATCAGTAAGTAGGCAGCTATCGCGCCGAGGATTAAGAGGGCGACCCCCCGAAGGACCAGGTTCCCGTGCGATGGTTCGCGCCCGGACGGATCATGAAAGACAGCCACTGAACCCCCCTACCCAGAAATCCGTACGCCGGAATCGAATCCCCACATCAGAAGTGTCAGAATCATGTCCTCCACGACGATGACGATGAGGCTCGTGCGGATCGCTCGGCCGGACGCCCGGCCTACCCCCTCAGCTCCGCCTGTGGCGAAGTAGCCCTGATAGCTATGGATAATCACTACGGAAACGACAAATACAAGAACTTTGATGAGCGAGAAGATAAGGTCCTGAGGTTTGAGGAACTGGTCGAAATAGAAATCATAAGTGCCGCCGGATTGGCCGTGTACCTGTGTGACGACGAGCTTAGCGGCCGCGAATCCGAGAATAAGCGCGATGATGTACAAAGGAATCACGGTCGTGATCGACGCCACTACGCGAGTGCTGACGACGAAGGGAATGGGACGTACCGCCATAGCCTCGAGAGCGTCGATCTCCTCGGAAATGCGCATCGAGCCTATCTCAGCTGTCAACCGGCAGCCGGCTTGTGCTGCGAACCCGATCGCAGCGATCATTGGCGCAAGCTCTCGGGTGTTAGCGTAGGAAGAGATGAATCCAGTCAGTGAACCCATCCCTACGAGGTCCAGCGAGGCGTAACCCTGGATACCGATTGAGGCGCCGACGGCGATGCCGAGGATGGCGAGGACGATGGCCGTTCCACCACCGACCAAGACTGCACCTCTACCCCAGGCGAATTCTTGTATGTAGAGCAGGGTTTGGCGCCGGTATGTGGTGATGACATGGCGGATGCCGAGGACCGCGGCGATCACAAAGGTCGCGACGTGCCCCAAGCGTTCAGGTACTTGTGCAACGGGCGCGATCACGGCACCGACCGGCCGGGTGGCGGCGGAGAACCTCCGGGAGGGAACGGTGGTCACGAGGCGTTTCTCATCCAATGGTTTGGGGGACGAACATGGTTGTTAGTTGCGTGATAAAGACATTGATCACGAAGCACGCGACGACACCCAGCACTACGGTGGCATTGACCGAGGTTGCGACGCCTTTAGGGCCGCCCTTCGTCGACAGCCCGCGGTGACAAGCAATCGTCACCACGACAAGTCCGAACACAAGCGATTTGCATAGAGCGACAACGATGTCGGTTACCGATGCGAACGACGCGAACGATGCGACATAGCTGCCGGGTGTGATGCCTTGGACATCGACGCTGATGGCGTAGCCCGCCAGCAGCCCGGTGAAGACGATCAGCATGCAGAGCATCGGCGCAGTGATCAACACAGATACGAACCGAGGTGCTACGACGCGCCTGGTGGGGTTGAGTCCGAGTGTCTCCATGGCGGCAATTTCTTCGCGAATCGTTCGAGCGCCCAAATCAGAGGCAATCGCTGATCCGGCCGCGCCCCCGAGTAGAAGGGCGGTAACGATGGGCGCTCCCTGTTGAATGATCCCGAGGCCCCCAGCGGCGCCAGCAATTGACGTGGCCCCAACTTGCTGAGTGAGGCTTCCCACTTGTACCGACACGATGACACCGAATGGCACAGCTACCAGAATCGCGGGCAGAGTCGTCACGACAATAACGAACCAAGTCTGCGATACGGCTTCGCGAAACGGAAACCGTCCCGTAGCAATGTCTACCGCTACCCACCGCAGGGCCTGGCCAGCCAAGCCGAGGGTGCTACCGAAAGTGGCGGCGCCGTCCAGGAAACGGTTGGCGCCGGTCCGAGTGGTGATGGACCTCTCCTTCCCTCGTACACGGGGTATGCGCCGCTTAATGCTGGTGCGCGTTATGGACGGTACCAGGTACTGGCAGTATTACCTATAGTGTTTACAGAAAGACCGTGTCGGGACCTGCTCCCACACCTCATCGACCCCCGCACCCTGTTTGAGTAGGTGGCGGCTTAGTAAGGACAACGATCAGAAGATGACCTCAGAAGCAAGACTGCCGGCGCACTCGTCCCAGTGCATGGGCTGCGGAAGCGAAAACCCCCACGGACTTCAACTTGAGGTCTACCGGAGTGGCGAGCGGGTGTACGCCGATCACACCTTCGACGAGAGGCACCTTGGCGCGCCCGGGTTGGCGCACGGCGGAGCGATCTCGGCCGCTTGCGACGACATCATGGGTTTCACCCTGTGGATCGCGCGGACCCCCGCGGTGACCCGCACCCTGACCGTCGAATACCGTCAGCCGGTCCCTCTGCACACTCCCATTCGCCTCTCTGCTTGGATTGACCACGAGTCGGATCGCCTACTGCACATCGCGGCCGTTGGATCGTTCGATGATCGAACGTATTTCACCTCTAGCGGTGTCTTCGTCAAGGTCGACGTCGCTCATTTTCGACGGTATGCCGACCTATCAACAATCGATGACTTCTTCGCCAACTTCACGCGTACAGACTGACGCCGCAGGGGGGACTGTCGCTGATTCGGTGTAAGTGGTTTGATCGCCCCCGGCGTGGGGCAGGAGGAATCACGACGATGACCGACACAGTCGAGGGCGTGGATGCCCTGGTGGCAGGGCCAGTTGAGACTGGTCAAGAACACGATGTCACCACCGCGGATGAGGTGCGTGAGTGAGTAGCCGGCCGATCTACGCCGCGATCGGGGTTGATCTCGATGGGCACAAAGACATCCTCGGCATGTGGGCTGGCGACGGCGGCAGCGAGTCGGCCACGTTCCGGCGGGCGGTGCTCACCGACCTCAAGAACCGGGGTGCCAGGGGCATCTTCTCCCTTGTCTGTGACGGCTTGAAAGGGTCGCCCGACAGTGTGTCTGCCGCGTTTCCGTTGGCCACGGTACAGACGTGCATCATCCATTTGATCCGGAACACCTTCAAGTACGCCTCCCGCAAGTATAGGGACAAGATCAGCGCCGATCTCAGACCGATCTACACCGCGCTGACCGCCGCTGAGGCCCGGCTGCGATGGGAGGAATTCGCTGAGAAGTGGGGCACGCCGTACCCGGCGATCGTGACCCTGTGGGAGAGTGCGTGGGAGGAGTTCATCCCGTTCCTTGACAACGACGTCGAAATTCGACGAGTGTTGTGCTCCACCAACGCTAGCGAAAGTCTCAACGCCCCGCTAGCGGCGTGCGGTGCGCGCTCGAGGGCACTTCCCGAACGAGCAGTCCGCACTCAAAACGCTCTACCTGGTGACGCGGTCGTTGGATCGATCCCGAAGGGTATGTTGACGGCGCCTGAAAACTGACCCCCTGACGACGGGTGAATTTTGACCCCCGTCTTGTTAGGAGGGTGATTTCAGTGGAGCAGTGGGCGGAGATCCGCCGTTTGCATCGCAGTGAGGGTGTGCCGATCAAGGAGATCGCGCCGGTTGGGGGTGGCCCGTAACACGGTGCGGGCGGCGTTGGCCTCAGACACCGCGCCGAAGTACTCGCGACCGGCGAAGGGCTCGGTGGTCGATGCGTTCGAACCGCAGATCCGGGCGTTGTTGCGGGAGTATCCGACGATGCCGGCGACGGTGATCGCGGAGCGGATCGGGTGGACGAGATCGTTGACTGTCCTCAAAGACCGGGTCCGGGTGATTCGCCCGGAGTTTCGTGGGGTAGATCCGGCCGATCGGGTGATCTATGAGCCCGGCGGCTGTTCGCAGTGGGATCTGTGGTTCCCGGACTACCGAATCCCAGTGGGCCACAATCAATTCGCCATGTTACCGGTATTGGTGATGACATTGGCGTTCTCCCGATACCGGTCGGCGGTGATGATCCCGTCGCGCCAGGGCGGAGACATCCTGACGGGGATGTGGCTGCTGCTGTCGCAACTGGGCGCGGTGACCCGCAAGCTGGTGTGGGACCGCGAAGCCGCGATCGGCCCCAAGGGCACACCCACCGCGCTGGCCGCAGGATTCGTGGGCACCTTGGGCACTCGGCTGGAGCTGGCGCCACCGCGAGACCCCGAGTACAAGGGCATGGTCGAACGCAACAACCGATTCTTCGAGACCTCGTTCCTGCCGGGCCGCCAGTTCGCCTCACCGGACGATTTCACCGCCCAGTTCGATCGGTGGCTGGCCGATCATGCCAACACCCGAGTGGTGCGCGCGATCGGTGATCGACGCCCGTGTGATGCGCTCGCCGAGGACCTCGAGCAGATGGCCGGGCTTCCCCCGACCGCACCTCATATCGGGTTGAGTAGCCGGGTGCGACTCGGTCGCGACTACTACGTACGTGTGGCCGGCAATGACTATTCGGTGCACCCGTCGGTGATCGGTCGCTTCGTCGACATCACCGCCGACCTGCAGCAGGTGCGCATCCAGTGCGGCGAGGTCACCGTCGCCGACCACGCTCGCAGCTGGGCCAACCACGTCACCATCGCCGACCCTCAGCACGTGCGGGCAGCCAAAGAACTGCGCCGCGACTACCGCCGCCAAGACCTCGCCAACCGGGCCCGAAACGCCGCCCGCATCCGCGCCCACCCCGACGGCCACGAGGTACCGATCCGGGCGCTACCAGACTACGACGACCTGTTCGGGGTGCACTTTGCTACCCCGTCAGGTGCTCAACCACCCACCCCGTCCACTATCACTGAAAGGTGAAATACCATGTCCGACAATCACACAGGTAAGCAGATCGAGTTCGCGGCGCGGGCGTTGAAGATGCCAGCGATCCGCCGCTGCTGGGCCGAGTTGGCCGAGCGGGCCCGCACCGACAACTGGACCCACGAGGAGTACCTCGCAGCGATCCTTGACCGCCAGGTCAGTGAACGCGAAGCCAACGGCACCGTGCTGCGGATCAGTGGCGCTCGCTTCCCCGCGGTCAAGACACTCGAGGACTTCAACTTCGACCGCCTTCCAGGATTGCGTCGCGATGTTATCGCCCATCTGGCCACCAGCACCTGGATCGCCAAGAGCGACAACGTGATCCTTCTCGGACCACCTGGAGTGGGTAAGACCCACCTCGCGATCGCGCTCGGGATCAAAGCCGCGCACAACGCCTACCCTGTGCTCTTCGACACCACCACCGGATGGGTCACCCGCCT